>DILC01000047.1 GCA_002424865.1 Rhodocyclaceae bacterium UBA5602
GGTGCTGATATTGATCGTGGCTGGCAGCATTACCGCCGCGCTCGGCGAATATGTCGACAGCGCGGTCATCTTTGGTGTCGTGGTCATCAACGCCCTCGTCGGCTATATCCAGGAAGGCAAGGCAGAAGCCGCGCTGGCGGCGCTTGCCCGCGCCATTGCCACGCACGCCATCGTGGTGCGCAACAGCGCCCGCCAACAGCTGGACGCCGTGCATCTGGTGCCTGGCGATATCGTCTGGCTGGCCGCTGGCGACCGCATCCCGGCCGATCTGCGCCTGCTCACCGGCCATCAATTGCGCACCGTGGAAGCCGCGCTGACCGGCGAATCGGCGCCGGTAGACAAGCACGCCGCCGAGTTGCCGCAGGAGACGCTTCTGGCCGACCGCCGCAACATGCTGTATGCCGGCACCCATGTCGTCAGCGGGCAGGGACTGGGGCTGGTCGTGGCCACAGGTGAAGCCACGGCGACCGGCCGCATCTCCCGCCTGATCGCGGATACGCCCTCGCTCGTCACCCCCTTGACGCGCAAGATCGGCGAATTCGCCCAGCAACTGGTGTGGGTCATTCTGGCTTTGGCCGCGCTGACTTTCGCCGTGGGCGTAGCGCGCGGCGAGACGATGATCGACATGCTGATGGCGGCGGTGGCTCTGGCCGTCGGCGCGATTCCCGAAGGACTGCCGGCGGCCATGACCATCACGCTGGCCATTGGCGTTGGCCGCATGGCCAAGCGCCGCGCCATCATCCGCCATCTGCCGGCGGTGGAAACGCTGGGCAGCGTGACTGTGATCTGCTCGGACAAAACCGGCACGCTGACCGAAAACGCGATGACAGTGACGGAAATCTGGGCGGGCGGCGAGAGCTTCACTTTCAGCGGGCACGGCTATGCGCCACAAGGTGCGCTGCACCGTGACGGGCAGGAGATGGCGTCGACGGCGGCGATACGTGAGGCGCTTATCGCTGGCGCCCTATGCAACGACGCCACGCTGACCCATGCCGCACCACATGGCGAACTGCCTGGCGAACCGCATAGCCAGCCTCGCTGGCAAATTACCGGCGACCCGACCGAGGCCGCACTGTTGGTGGCCGCAAGGAAAGGCGGGCTGGACGAGACCACGCTGCAGGATATTTTCCCGCGCCGTGACGAGCTGCCCTTTGATTCCGCCCGGCAAAGCATGGCGACACTGCACGAGGTCGAAGGACAAACGGTGGTCTATGTCAAAGGCGCGGTAGAAAAACTGCTGCCCGCAGCGCGCGTCCTGCTGGATAGGGAGGGCAGGGAAATTCCGCTCGACCATGCCGCCATCGAAAACCAGGCGGTACAAATGGCGCACCGCGGCCTGCGGGTGCTGGCGCTGGCACGGCGCACCGTCATTCATGGGGACAGTCCAAAACCACTGGACGCAGCGGCCATCGGCGAGGGGCTGACCCTGCTCGGCCTGGTCGGCATGATTGATCCGCCACGGCCACGCGCCATTGCCGCCGTGCGCACCTGTCATGCCGCTGGTATCCGCGTCAAGATGATTACCGGCGATCATGCCGGCACGGCGCGCGCCATCGCCCGGCAAATCGGCATTGCAAGTACTGACGATGCGCCGGTGCTGACCGGCCGGGAGTTGGCCGTGCTCTCCGCAGCAGAGCTTGCTGCGCGGGTGGGCGAAGTTGACGTTTTCGCCCGCGTCGAGCCGGAACAGAAATTGCGCCTGGTGCGGGCCCTGCAAGACAACGGCGAGGTTGTCGCCATGACGGGCGATGGCGTGAATGATGCACCGGCATTGAAAGCTGCCGACATCGGCATCGCCATGGGGGAAGGCGGCACGGAAGTGGCCAAGGAGGCCGCCGCGATGGTGCTCACGGATGATAACTTCGCCACCATCGAAGCGGCCGTCGAAGAAGGCCGGGGGTTGTATGACAACCTGGTGAAGTTCATCACCTGGACGCTGCCGACCAACCTGGGCGAAGGCCTGGTGATTCTGGCCGCCGTCCTGGCCGGGGTCACGCTGCCCATCACGCCGCTGCAAATCCTCTGGATCAACATGACCACTGCCGTGCTGCTCGGCCTGCCGCTGGCCTTTGAGCCCACTGAGCGCGGCATCATGCGCCGCCCGCCGCGCCCGCCTGGCGCATCCATCCTCGACCGCCGGCTGGTCACGCGCGTGCTGCTGGTCGGCGTCCTGATGCTGTTGGCATCATTCGGGCTGTTCGAGCTGGCGCTGGCGCGCGGGCAATCGCTGGAAGTGGCGCGCACCATTGCTGTCAATGCCTTCGTCATCATAGAAATGGCTTACCTGTTCAATTGCCGCTCGCTGCACTTGCCCATCACCAAAATGGCGGCGTTCTCGAATCCCTGGGTCTGGTGGGGGGCAGGGCTTATGCTGGCGCTGCAACTGGCGCTAACCTACTGGCAACCCCTTGCCAGCCTCTTTGGCACAGCGCCTTTGGATGTCCGCGCCTGGGGTGAGATTATCGCTGTGGCATTGGTAACGATGGTGATTGTCGAGCAGGAAAAACGCTGGCAATCCACCCGCCGCTGAACGTAGTGATGCGCCCGGCATCCCCGGCGGCGTTGGCGGGCTTGGGGCAGTAGCGCATCCTGCTGGTCGGCAGCGCCAGGCAATCTGGCAGATGGGGAATTGCACAAGGAAAAATTGCGCGCCTGCAACAGGCGGGGATTGGCACGCGCTTAATGGGCGCTTTATCTATTGGCCTTTATTTTATTGTCATAAAGCTGCATGCCGCCGTGAATACAGCCAGCCACGCCGCACGAGGTATTTCTCGGCTTCCACCCCGCAAAACACGACCGATGACAAAAGCAGGCACAGGGCCAGCTCACCCAGGCTGAGCGGCTCGGTCTTGAAAACCGGGTTCAGCCAGGGCACGTAGAGCACCGCCATTTGCAGGCAGAAGGTAAACAGCACGGCGTAGAACAGCAGGGCATTCGACAACACGCCCTGGGTGAACAGCGACTCGCGCTCGGAGCGGATGGCCAGCACATGGCCCAATTGCGACAGGGTGAGCACGGTAAACACCATGCTTTGCCAGTGTGCGGCGCCGCTGCGGATCGCCCAGGCTTGGGTGAGCAGCACCACTGCGCCCATCAGCAGCCCCACCCACAGGATGTGCTGCCACATGCCGTGGGCGAAGATGCTCTCATTGGGCGGCCGCGGAGGGCGCCGCATCACGCGCGCATCGGCCTGTTCGCTGGCCAGCGCCAGCCCCGGCAGGCCGTCGGTGGCCAGGTTGATCCACAGGATATGGATCGGCAGCAGCGGGATCGGCAAGCCCAGGAAGGGGGCGAGGAAGATCGTCCATATCTCGCCGGAATTGCTGGTCATGGTGTATTTGACGAACTTGCGGATGTTGTCGAAGATGCGGCGGCCTTCCTTGACGGCAGTGATGATGGTGGCGAAGTTATCATCCAGCAGGGTCATGTGCGCGGCTTCACGCGCCACGTCGGTGCCGCCCTTGCCCATGGCGATGCCGATGTCGGCAGCCTTTAGCGCCGGGGCGTCATTCACGCCGTCGCCCGTCATGGCCACGAACTCGCCTTTGTCCTGCAGGGCTTGCACGATCTTGATCTTCTGCGCCGGGTCGGTACGGGCATAGACCCGCACCGATGCTACCTCGCGCCCGAATTCTTCCAGCGACAGCCGTGCGAGTTCGCTGCCGGTGAGCACCTTGCCGCCCTCTTCGATCATGCCCAGGCGCAGCGCGATGGCGCGCGCGGTGGCCGGATGGTCGCCGGTGATCATCACGGGAATGATGCCAGCGGCCTTGCAGGCGGCAACCGCCGCTGCGGCTTCAGGACGCGGCGGATCGATCAGTCCGGCCAGGCCGATGAAGGTGAGTCCGTTTTCCAATGCGTCCGCATGGATGGCATCCGGCAACGCGGGCAGGCGTTTCATGGCGAAAGCCAGCACACGCAAGCCTTGGCTGGCCAGCCGTTCGGCCTCGGCGTGCAAAGCCGCGGTGTCGATGGCCCTGTGTCCGGCGGCAGAAAGTCGGCTCTGGCATAACGGCAGTACGCTTTCTGGCGCGCCCTTGACCCACATCAGCACCGCTTCGCCCTCGCGATGCAGGGTGCTCATGCGCGCCCGCGCCGCATCGAAGGGAATTTCAGCCAGACGTGGCAGCTCTGCCTGCAACGCCGTCTTGATGAATCCGGCCTGTTGCGCGGCGATGAGCAGCGCGGTCTCGGTTGGGTCGCCAACCGCCGTGCCTGCCGCGTCCATCGCGGCATCGTTGGACAAGGCCATGGCCCTGCCGAATTCGCGCCAGGGCGCGCTTTGTGCGTCTTGCGCATCTGGCAGGCCGGGCCGGGTCGCGCCATCGGCCAGCAGGCTATCGACCTGCATGCGGTTCCGTGTCAGCGTGCCGGTTTTGTCAGCGCAAATGAACGTGACCGAGCCCAGCGTCTCCACCGCGGGCAGGCGGCGGATCAAGGCGTTTTGCCTGACCATGCGCGCCGCGCCCAGCGCCAGCGAAATGGTGACCACCGCGGGCAATGCCTCGGGAATCGCCGCCACGGCCAGGCTGACCGCGGTGAGCAGCATCGCCAGGGGTGGCTCGCCACGCAGCCAGCCAGCAACGAAAATAATGGCGCAGATAAACAGCACCACCAGCGCCAGATGCTGGCCGAAACGCGTCAGCCGTTTTTGCAGTGGCGTCTGGCTTGCATCGTCCGCCAGCAGCGCGGCGATTTTGCCTAGCTCGGTGCGCATGCCGGTAGCCACCACCAGGCCGCGTGCGCGGCCGTAAGTCACCACCGTGCCCTTGTAGGCCAGATTGCGCCGGTCGCCCAGCGGTGCGTCAGCCCCGGTCAACAACGCAAGCTGCTTGGCGACGGGTTGCGACTCGCCAGTGAGCGCCGACTCATCCACCTTGAGCGCCGCCAGATGCACCAGGCGCAGGTCGGCCGGCGTGATATTGCCGGCTTCCAGCTCCACCAGGTCGCCGGGCGCGAGCGCCGCTGAGTCAACCATTTCAGGCCGTCCGCCGCGGATCACCCGCGCCTGCGGACTGGTCATTTGCTTGAGCGCCGCCATGGCGCGCTCGGCGCGGTATTCCTGGATGAAGCCGAGCCCGCCGTTGAGCAGGACGATGACCAGGATGGCCACGGCGTCCTGCGGTTCGCCGATGACGCCGGCGATGACGGCGGCGGCAATCAGCACCAGGATCATGAAGTCGGTGAACTGCGCGGCCAGCATGGCGAGCGGGTGGCGACGGCGGCTCTCCCGCAATGTGTTGGGGCCCGCTTTTTCCAGGCGCTCGGCGGCAGCCTGCGCGGTCAGCCCGCTATTCAGGTCGCTACCCAAATGTGCGGCAACGGCCGCGCTGTCCAGGCAATGCCAGTGTGGCGGCTGTGGCGGCGGATTGTTTTCAGTGTCCATACAGATAAAGGAACCAGCTGTTGATCAGATAGATGATCAGCAGCAGCAGGCTGACCCAGCTCACGGTGCGGAAAATGCGCGAGGCCGGGCGCAATACCAGGCCGACCACCGCCAGCCCGCTCATCATCATGGCCGAAAAAGCGGAGGCGGCGTGCGCGATGGAGACATCGGCAAACAACGGGCCGGGCAGATAGAGCAGGTCGTCAATCGCCAGGATGGCGATGTTGAACAGGTTGCTGCCCAACAGATTGCCGATGGCCAGGTCAACCGCGCCCATGCGCAGTGCGGCGACCGTCACCGCGATTTCAGGCGCGGAGGTAATCGCCGCGACCAGCAGCGTGCCGACAAAGCTCTGCTTCCAAGCCATGGCTATCGCCAGGTCCTTGGCGATAAACGGCAGCCAGATGCCCGCCGCCACGACCGCCACGGCCGCCAGCAGATAACCCCGCACCGCCTGTTTTAGCGTGATGTCAGGATATTGCTCGACGCGATCCTCGACATACTCCCTGATCTGTGCCTGCTCATAACGGTAGAGCGAACGCATGGCCAGCAAATAAAGCAACAGGATCACCGGCGTGTAGAGACCTGCATGGCCGAGGGCAGGTAACGCGCCGGAGCGGTACAGCAGCAGGTTGAATCCGGCGAAACCGATCAGCGCGATGCCATACCCGGCCGACAGCACATTGCCCTGCCGCGCACGCGTGTAGATGGATTCCTTGCGGTATAGGAAATCGAGCAGCACGATGATCAGCAGGTTGAACACGCAACTGCCCAGAATGTCGCCCACCGCGATATCCGGCGCCATGGCGATGGTCACCGCCGATACGCCGGTCGCCAGTTCGGGCAGGGAGGTGACCGTCGCCAGCAGGATCAGCCCCACCCAGCCACGGCTGAGCCCGCTTTTTTCGGCGATGATGTCGCCATAGCGCGAGAGCTTGACGCCCGCCATGGCGATGATGGCGAGCGAGACAGCCAGGGCGCACCAGATGAGGAAAAGATTTTGCATGTCAGTATTTTTTACTGCTGCCGTATTAAGGCCAATGCGCGGCGGTGAATTTTTCCACCGCATCATCCACGCCCCAAAAAATACGATTGTGCCCTAGTTCTGCGTGAAAACTGCTGCGTTCAAAAACATCCAGCACGTCATCTTTCAGTGAGGGTTCCATGTTGATGATAAAGGCGACGAAAGTCGGCGCTGGCAACACGGCAGGAGGCGCCTCCCTTTGGGTGGGGGGAGGGATTGATTTGGAATGTTCCGCGTGTATCCGGCATGCGCCCCAGGCCAACCGCATGGGAGTTGATCAAATCGAGCAACAGCACAACCAGCATGAGCCCGACGGATAGCAAAAGCCCGGGAAAAATGCCTAAAGTGGGCATGGCCACGAGCGCCGTCAAGGCGGGCGGCAATTCACCTGTTTTGAGTTTGGCATAGCGCCGCATTTCGCTGAAATTAGCCAGATGCGCGATGGCATGGATCACGATGGCCGCTAAAACAGATTCTGGCAGATCATGAAACAAGGGGGTGGGCCATACGAGGGTGATCAACACCAGTAGCGAAGCAAACAACGATGGGCGCTGTGAGCCACCCCCGCGCTCACTCATGACAGGGCCTGAGGTGCCGCCGCCCACCGGCATGCTTTGGAAAAATGCACTGCTGATGTTGGCCAAGCCCAGCGCGGGGCCAGGCGTTTTATTGTGATCAAAAGCGATAAGGCAGACAGGCCAATAGCGCATGCCCAAAGGTTGATGGCGGGGTGTTACGCCATCATTTGCAACAGCCCATCGAATGGGCTGCCATGCCGTTGCATTTCCATGCCGAGCAGCTTGGGCCGTTGCCGGATGGCAATGCTCACTGCGCTACCGTGAGCGCCAAGGTTGCTGCAGCGAGCATGGCCGCAGCCGATGAGGTCGGCGAGACAACCAGGTGTTTGCTTGAACCGCTGACAGCATAGGCCGGCAAGCCACTCACGGTTGCATGCAAGCCGGTTTGTGCGGGCAGCCCAGCGATGCTGGCGTAACCCATGGATTCAGGGATAAGCAGGCCAGCGACGGCAACACCGGCTATTAAATCGCCTAAGATGCTTCTGGAGAGGAGATTGTGCGGGAAAGTGCATGCGTGGCGCTTTTGGAAAATGGTCACTCCTTACCTGCATTCATGCAAGTTGCGTATTCCGCATTATGCGGTGAAACTTTTGCCTATTTCTTCTATCCTTATAAAAGTTACCTTGCTTTGGGTCAAACGCTTATGTCTGTTTCTGCGCTGCCTGCCATTTTTGAGCGCCCCTATGCGCAAGCGCCCGAGGGGGCTTTGCGGTTTTTTGTTGCCCTGGTTGATGCCATCCGGCCAGCCAATGCCCATGATGAATTGGTGGCTGCGCAGGCATGGTCGGATTTGCGGGTGTGGTTAAGTGCCCATGTGGCGCAACATCCCGCCCATCGGGCCAGCTTGCGTTTTCATGTGCAACAGCTCTTGCGCGGAACACAGCACGTCACGCTGCATACCGACGCGGGTATCTTGCCGAACTCCGGATTTTTCACCGAGCTATGGCGTCGCGTGAGTGGGCGCATGTTGCCGCAAGTGCCTAATGCCGAACATCTGAAAGATTGTTTTGCCACGATTTTTCATCGCCCTGACGATCATCTCTGGCTTTCTGCCGGGTCGCTGGAGGACAAGCTGGCCTTGTGGGACATCCTGTTTGGCGATGGGCAAGGCCAGCTGCATGAACAGGAAGGCCGCTGGCTATTGCACACGCACGCCCAGTTGATCGAAGCCATGCAAGTGTTGGCTACCCGCATTGGCGCGATGGGCCTGGAGCCTGAGCTCACGCGCGTGCAGCCGCGCATCATTGAATTTGAATCCCCCTTCGTGCATCTCACCGCCGAAGTGCTGCGCTTTACCGAAGCCTGGCGCCAGCACCATGCCGACCCTGCTGCACCCGCTGAAGATGACCGGCATATTATGGTATTGATAGGCCAGTGCTACGACATCATCGCGCGTGCCCGGCGTAACGCCAGCAATGAAGGCACGAGCCTGAGCCTTACGTATCTGCTGGTGCGCATGGCGCAGTGTTTAAAGCGACTGGTGCAACTCGCGGACGTTTTACATGCGCGGGAGATACCCGCTGACCGGTTAACCCGCACCAGCCATTGGCTACGGCTGATCCGTGAGGTGGTTGAGGGCGAAAACCGACGCCATAGCGTGCGCGAACCGTTTCGTCGCCTCACCGGTTTGCTCGCCTTGCGGGTGACCGAACACGCCAAAACCACCGGTGAACACTACATCACGACCGGCCGTGCCGACTACTTTGCCATGTGGCGCTCGGCCGCAGGGGGTGGTTTTATTGTCGGCTTCATGGCGCTCATCAAGCTGTTGCTAGGCAAGTGGGTGTTTGCGCCGCTCGCTTACATGATGCTGTACAGCCTGAATTATTCATTGGGCTTTGTGCTCATCCATGTGCTGCATTTCACGCTGGCCACCAAGCAACCTGCCATGACGGCAGCCACCATTGCCGAGAGCATTGATCGGTCGGAGGGCAAAACGCAAGACTTGCACCGTCTGGCTGATTTGGTTGTGGCGACCATCCGCAGCCAGTTGGCGGCGATTGTCGGCAATGTGGCGGTTGCCCTGCCGGTAGGTGTTCTCATCGCGTTGGCTTATCAGATGCTCGCGGGGCAGCCGACGGTCAGCCTTGGCAAGGCGCAACACATGCTGCATGATCTCTCGCCAATCGCCAGCCTGGCTTTGCCGCATGCGGCACTCACTGGGGTGCTGCTGTTTTTTGCCGGTTTGCTGTCAGGTTTTTTCGACAACAAAGCGGCTTACGACCGGATCCCGGAACGCCTCGCCCATTTGGGCTGGCTGCGTCGCCTGATCGGCCCGCAGCGGGCGGATCGGTTCGCCGCTTACATCGGCCGCAACCTGGGCAGCCTGGTCGGCAATATCCTGTTGGGCATCATGCTGGCGGGTCTTGCGCCCCTGGGTGAATTTTTAGGCTTGCCGCTGGATGTGCGGCACGTCACCTTGTCTGCCGCCAACTTTGCCTTTGCGCTGGTGGCGCTGGATTTTCATGTCAGCTGGCTCGTCTTGTTTGAAGCGCTCGCGGGCCTGGCGCTCATTGGGCTCATCAATCTGTCGGTGAGTTTTGCCCTCGCTTTGTGGGTGGCGCTACGCGCCCGCAGCGCAGATACCCACGCCACGCGCGGCCTGGCAGGCTTGCTGTGGCAAAGGCTGCGCAACCAGCCCGCACAATTTTTCGTGCCGCCGCGTGGTTGAGCCCGCTTGCGCTGCGGCAGTTTCAGCCAGCGAAAAAGTCTTCGCTATGAAGCAACTGATGAACCACCTGCGCAGCAAGAAGAGGCAGGACAGAGCCCTGCCCGCGCAGCTAGAGATGCGCTACAAGGCGGTCGGGCAAAAACGCCCAGCTTTGCAGGCCTGAAATTCTGCTTCGCAGGCAGGCATTCTCGCCGCTGTTGAAAAGTCGGCACCCCAAGGGTGCTTTCCAGAGACGGACTCAAGCCTTCGGGGCGCGCTGGCGGTACGGCGCTAAATCGAGGAAAATCCTCCCTTTCACCTGTTCGCCACGCCATTCCCCATGTCCACTTTGCTCGCCAATCTTAACGCACCCCAGCTTGCGGCTGTCACCTTGCCGGCCGAACACGCCCTGATTCTGGCCGGTGCCGGTTCGGGCAAGACGCGCGTGCTGACGACCCGCATTGCCTGGTTGATTTCAACCGGCCAGGTCTCGCCGTCGGGCATCCTGGCCGTCACCTTTACCAACAAGGCAGCGAAGGAAATGCAAACGCGGCTGGCCGCGATGCTGCCGATCAATGTCAAGGGGATGTGGATCGGCACTTTTCATGGCTTGTGCAATCGCCTGCTGCGCGCGCATTACCGCGATGCGGGTTTGCCGCAGTTGTTCCAGATTCTCGATTCGGCCGATCAGCTCTCCTCCGTCAAGCGCATGATGAAGGCGCTGAATGCGGATGACGAAAAATTCCCGCCGCGCGAGTTGTGCCACTTTATCAATGCGCAAAAAGAGCAAGGCTTGCGCTCATCCGCCGTCGAGGCATGGGATAGCTGGGCGACGAAGAAGGTGGAACTTTACGCCGCGTATGAAGCGCAGTGCGAGCGCGAAGGCGTGGTCGATTTTGCCGAGCTGTTGTTGCGCTCGTACGAATTGCTGTCGCGCAATGAGCCTTTGCTGCGCCACTATCAGGAGCGCTTCCGGCATATTCTGGTGGATGAATTCCAGGATACGAACAAGCTGCAATATCGGTGGCTAAAGCTGTTGACGGGACAGCATGCGGCACTGTTTTGCGTCGGTGACGACGACCAGAGCATCTACGCTTTTCGCGGCGCGGATGTGGGCAACATGCGCGATTTCGAGCGCGAGTTCCATGTCAAGCACATGATCCGGCTGGAGCAGAACTATCGCTCGCACGGCAACATTCTGGATGCGGCGAACGCTATCATCCAGAATAATCCGCAGCGTCTGGGCAAGAATCTATGGACACAGGCGGGCAGCGGCGAGCCGATTCGCGTGTATGAGGCTTATTCCGACAACGATGAAGCGCGCTGGATTGTGGAAGAGGTCAAAGCCTTGGTCCGCGATGGCCAAGCGCGGGCGGATATGGCGCTGCTGTATCGCAGCAATGCCCAGTCGCGGGCACTGGAACATGCCTTGTTCAATGCCGGCATTCCCTATCGCGTGTATGGCGGGCTGCGCTTTTTCGAGCGCGCGGAGATCAAGCATGCCCTGGCTTATCTGCGCCTGATCGCGAATGAAAACGACGATACGGCCTTTGCCCGCGTGGTGAATTTTCCCGTGCGCGGCATCGGCGCACGCAGTCTGGAATCTTTGCAGGACGCGGCCAAGGCGGCGAACAGCAGCCTGTATGCGGCGATTCCCCAGGTGGGCGGCAAGGGGGGCGCATCGCTCGCGGCCTTTGCGCAACTGATTGCCGGCCTGCGCGGCGCAGTTGATCTGCCGCTGCCAGCGTTGATCGAGCACGTGATCGAATTGTCGGGCCTGCGCGCGCACTACCAGAATGAGAAGGAGGGCGAAGAGCGTCTGTCCAACCTGGACGAGCTGATCAACGCGGCGGCTGGCTTTGTGGCGGAAGAAGGCGTGCCGGGTGAAGAAGGCGAGTTGTCGGCTGATCTGGCCGCATTTCTTGCCCATGCCTCGCTCGAAGCGGGTGAGCATCAAGCGGGGGAGGGGGACGATGCGCTGCAATTGATGACCGTGCATTCGGCCAAGGGGCTGGAGTTTGACGTGGTATTTATCAGCGGCCTGGAAGAGGGTTTGTTTCCGCATGAGAATGCGGTGAATGACGTTAAAAATGGCGGCAACGGGCTGGAGGAAGAGCGCCGCCTGATGTATGTGGCCGTCACCCGCGCGCGCCAGCGGCTGTACCTCTCCATTGCGCAAAGCCGCATGCTGCACGGCCAGACGCGCTACAACATCCCGTCGCGCTTTCTCGATGAAATCCCCGGGGAACTCATGAAATGGCTCACGCCAAAGGTGGATAAATCGGCGTTCGCCGTGCCGTCAGCATCGACTTTTTACGGGCGCAGCGGGCCACGTGGCGCGGGCGGATCAAATTCATCGGCGGGCACAGCGCCGGGCGAGTTTTACTCAGCGCCTGTTGCCCGCGCATCGGCTCGCGACGGTTGGCGGATTGGCATGAACGTGCATCATGCCAAGTTCGGCGACGGCCTGATCTTGAATCTTGAAGGCAGCGGGACGGACGCGCGCGTGCAAGTGAATTTCAAGGCCGCCGGGATGAAATGGCTGGCCTTGTCTGTCGCCAAGCTGGAGGTGATTTAGCGGCTGCCTTGCCGTTTTATTTTGCCGCCGCCTTGACCGCCACAAACCCTCGCGTGCGCCCGGCGGATGGGTCTGTGGCATTCATCCCTGCCCATAAATCCTGAGCTTTGACCCATACCGGCGGATATTTGTAGGCGGCCACATCCAGGATGAGGAAACGATCGCTCGCGGCGTTGTAGGCGGCGAGCGGCGAGATATGCCCGGTCGGCCGCTGCCCCAGCGCGCCGCGCTGATAATTCACCAGCAGATAGTCGCCCGGCGTTTTGAGGTTCATTTTCGCCAGTTCGCGAAACGCCTCCAGTGTGGTGTCGGACGCATAGGTGGCGGTGGCGTTCGCACCATGCGCGTTGAGCAGGTCGCGCAATTGCGCCAGGGTCATGCCGCCAAAAGTGACACGCCACTCGTTGCGCACCTGGCTGGCGGCATCGTCAAAAAAACTGTGTTGCGTGAGCTGCGCGGTTGGCATGCCTTGCCTTGCCGGCCCGGCAGGCAAGGCATTGAGCACGACGACCGAACTTGCCACGCCACAAAAGGCCGGCCGCACTTGGGCAACAAAATGCGCCATCAGGGGATCGTAATCCGCCGTATAGCCGCTGCCGACAAATAATTGTTGGCCGGTGGCGGAATCCCCGGCAATCAGCTGTTGCGGCACGGGCAGGCGATTGAAGGACGGCGCGCGCAAGGCGGTATTCCAGACCGTCCAGCCCGACCAGGCGGCGGATGCCAGGCTGACCACCAGCAAACCACGCAATACGGCTTTTTTCGTTTTATTCATGTCTTGGCTCCCCGGACAGCTTGCCCATGGACCTGTGACCCGAACCTGTAACTCACACCACGGCGCGCCACACGGAAGCCAGCCACGGCTGTTGCTCGCGCGGCAGGCCGCTTGGGCGGTAGTAATGTTCGAGCTCAATAAACCCGGCTTGGGTCATCAACGCGTGCCAGGCAGCGAAGTCGTGATAGACGCCATAGCGTTCGCCCTGAAAGCCTGCCTGATTTTCCCCGCGCGGGTTGGAGCTGAACATCACGCCGCCCGGTTTCAAGCTGGCGTGCAATGCGTGCAATACGCGCGGCAAGGCGTCAAGCGGCACATGGAAGAGCGAGGCATTGGCATATACGCCGTCAAAATAGGCGGCGGGCAGGTCAAGCTGCAGAAAATTCTGCTGCCAGACTTCGCAGCCGCTCTCTGCCGCGGCCATTTTTGCCAGCGCTGCCGAACCTTCCAGGCCGATGGCTTGATGTCCCAGGGCGGTCAATGTTTTCAAATCCCGCCCCGGGCCGCAGCCTGCATCCAGCACGACAAACGGTGGTGGCACCTTGATATGGCGCAGCAAGGCGGCAATGTTTTGGCTCACGTCATGGTCGCGCGTGCCCTCGCGAAAAGCTTCTGCCGTGCGGTCGTAATGCGCCAGCGTGCGGGTGGTGGCTTCCTGGTGATGCGCCGGTGGCGGCGGCTGGCCGTTATTCTTTTGCATGCGTTTTACTGCGCGCCTTTACTACGCGCCTTCGCTGCCGATTTTCTGGCGGCTTCGAGCGCATCAAACAAGGCCACATATTCGCCGGTCAGCTTGTGCTGGCGGTCCAGATGAATCATGGGCAATGCGCGCTGGTGGGATTCCTTGATCTTGACGGAGGAGGACAGCATGTTGTCCAGCACCGGCAGGCCTTCGCTGCGCAGCGCGTCCACAATGGTTTGCGGGAAGCTCGCCCGTGCCTGGAACTGATTCACGATAATGCCTTCGATGAGCAAATCCTCGTTGTGGTCGGCGCGGATCTCCTGCACATTGTCGAGCAGGCTATACAGCGCGCGGCGGGCGAATTCGTCGCAATCGAAAGGGATCAAGCAACTGTCTGCCGCGATGAGCGCCGAGCGGGTATAAAAATGCAGGGCGGGCGGGGTGTCTATCCAGATTTCGTCAAAATCCTCCAGCGCATCCAGGGCTTCGCGCAGCTTGTAAATCTTGTAGCGCGATTCGAGCTTGGCCTGGAGTTCTTCTAGCGCCGCATCGGCTGGCAGCACCGATAGATTGGCAAATGGCGTTGACGCGATGAAGTCCTTGGTGGGCAAGGGACGCAGCTTGAAATTCAGCATCTGGTCAAAAAACCCCGTGGCGGTGTTTTCCAGCGCATCGGTCGCTTCCCCGAGCAAATAGCGCGTCGAATTCGCTTGTGGATCGAGGTCGACCACTAACGTGTGTGCGCCGCGTGCTGCACTGATGGCCGCCAGGTTGCAAGTAATCGTGCTTTTGCCTACGCCGCCTTTTTGGTTAAACACCACTCGCCGCATATTCATTCCCCCGCTGTTCCAGAATTGGATAGGCGATTCTGCCATAGCTGCGCAATATTCATGGACTGAACGCTCATTTCGCTCATTTCACCCGGGGCGGGTTTATGATTAAGGTGTGTTTTTTCCGCAAATCATCACTATTCCCGTCACCAATAAACCCCGACCATGGCCACTGAATCGACCGAACAAAAAAACCTTGCCGCTGCCGCGCTTGAATATCACGCCTTCCCTACCGCCGGGAAAATCGCCGTGGTGCCCACCAAAGGACTCACCAACCAACGCGACTTGGGGTTGGCCTATTCGCCGGGCGTTGCCGCTGCCTGCAATGCGATCGTGGCTGATCCGAGCGAAGTCAATCGTTTGACCTCGCGCGCCAATCTGGTGGGGGTCGTCACGAATGGCACGGCGGTGCTGGGTTTGGGCAATATCGGGCCATTGGCGGCCAAGCCGGTGATGGAAGGCAAGGCCGTGCTGTTCAAGAAGTTTGCCGGCATTGATGTGTTCGATATCGAGCTTGACCAACCTGATCCTGAAAAACTGGTCGAGGCCATCGCCGCCATGGAGCCGACCTTTGGCGGCATCAACCTGGAAGACATCAAGGCGCCCGAGTGTTTTTATATCGAGGAACAACTGCGCCAGCGCATGAATATCCCGGTTTTTCACGACGACCAGCATGGCACGGCGGTGGTGGTGTGCGCGGCGATCCTGAATGGCTTGAAACTGCTCGACAAGGAACTCAAAGACATCAAGCTCGTCACCTCGGGCGCGGGCGCCGCGGCTTTGTCGTGCCTTAATTTGCTGGTGTCGTTGGGGGTGCCGGTGGAGAACATTTGGGTCACTGATATTGAGGGCGTGGTGTATAGCGGCCGCGTGGCGCTGATGGACCCGATCAAGGCGCGCTATGCCAAAAACACCAGCGCGCGCGCATTAAAGGAAGTCATTGTCGGCGCTGACGTGTTTCTGGGGCTCTCGGCCGGGCGGGTGCTGAAGCCGGAGATGGTCGCCACCATGGCCAAAAATCCGCTCATCATGGCGCTGGCTAACCCGACGCCGGAGATCACGCCGGATGAAGTGCGCAGCGTGCGCGATGATGCGATTATTTCCACCGGGCGCTCGGATTATCCGAACCAGGTCAATAACGTGCTGTGCTTCCCGTTTATTTTTCGCGGTGCGCTGGACGTGGGGGCGACCACGATCAACGAAGAAATGCAGCTGGCCGCCGTGCGTGCCTTGGCTGAGCTTGCCCAGGCCGAAGCCTCCGATGTGGTGGCCATGGCCTATGGCGGCGAGAGCTTGTCGTTTGGCCGCGAATACCTGATTCCGCGCCCGTTCGATCCGCGCCTGATTGTCAAAATTGCGCCTGCGGTAGCGCAAGCGGCGATGGATTCGGGCGTTGCCACGCGGCCGATTGCCGACATGGGGGCTTATCGCGAACGGCTGAATAATTTTGTCTATCAATCCGGCTTCATCATGAAGCCGGTGTTCGATGCGGCCAAAAATGCGCCGCGCCGCGTGCTGTATTGCGAGGGCGAGGATGAGCGCGTTTTGCGTGCCGTGCAGGTGGTGATTGACGAGGGCCTGGCCAAGCCCATCCTCGTTGGCCGTCCCGGTGTGATTGCGGCGCGCATTGAAAAAGCAGGGCTCAGGATAGTGCCGGAACGTGATTTTGAAGTGGTCAATCCTGAATCCGATCCGCGCTACAAAACGTTGTGGCAGGCGTATTACCAAAAGCTCGGGCGGCAGGGCGTGACCCCTGAAGTCGCGAAGCAGGCCATGCGTTCCCATAACACCTTGATCGGCGCCATGTTGCTGGCTACGGGCGACGCGGATGCGATGTTATGTGGCGTGATTGGCGGGCATCAGCAGCACTTGCGGCATGTAAGGAATGTCATTGGCTTAAGGCCGAATGCGCACACTTTTGCGGCGATGAATTTATTGCTGCTGCCCAAGCACACCCTGTTCATTTGCGACACCTACGTGAATGAAGACCCTTCCGCCGAACTCTTGGCGGAGCTCACCCTGATGGCCGCGGAAGAGGTCCGGCGCTTTGGGGTAACGCCCAAAGTGGCGCTGCTTTCGCACTCCAATTTTGGCAGCGTGCAATCCGCCGCGGCGCAAAAAATGGCCCAGGCCAGGGCGCTCATTGCCGAGCGCGCGCCGCATTTGGAAATGGATGGCGAGATGCATGGCGATGCGGCCTTGTCGCAAGCGCTCAGGGACAGGGCTTATCCGGATAGCCAGCTCAAGGGCGCGGCTAACTTGTTGATCATGCCGAACCTTGATGCGGCCAACATCGCCTTTAATTTGCTCAAGGCATTGAATGGCGATGGCATAACCGTCGGCCCCATCCTGTTGGGCGCGGCCAAGCCCGTGCATATTTTGACGCCCACGGCCACTGTGCGGCGCTTGGTGAATATGACGGCGCTGGCGGTCGTTGATGCGAATGGCTGATTGGAGAACCAGGACATGAGTTACGCCATGCGTTTTTATGAAACCGGCGGCCCGGAAGTCATGCGCTGGGAAAAAGTCGGCGTTGGCGATACGGCGCAAAGTCCGGCCGCTTCAATGGCCACGCTGGGCGCCCAACCCGCCCCCGGCCATGCGCGCATCCGCCACCATGCCATTGGCGTTAATTTTATCGACACCTATTACCGCTCCGGCTTGTATCCCGTCACCCTGCCTGCGGGCCTGGGCGAAGAGGCGGCGGGCGTCATTGAGGCGGTGGGCGAGGGGGTGGCTGGGTTTGCAGTGGGAGACCGTGTCGCCTATGCCGACAGCCCGCAGCATCCTGTTGGCGCGTATTCGGAGGTGCGCGACATGCCGGTCGATCGGCTCGTCAAGCTGCCGGATGCGATCGGTTTTCAAACTGCAGCGGCAATGATGTTGCGCGGCCTGACCGTGCAGTACCTGCTGCGTCGCGTGCATCGCGTCATGCCGGGCGAAACCATTCTTTTCCATGCCATTGCCGGCGGCGTGGGCTTGATTGCCTGCCAGTGGGCAAAAGCGCTGGGGGCAACCGTCATTGGTACGGTAAGTACGGCAGAAAAAGCCGCCATTGCGCGCGCGCACGGGTGTGACCATGTCATCATCAGCACAGCAGGGAATATCGTCGATCGCGTCAAAGAGATCACCGGCGGCGAAGGCGTGCCCGTGGTGTATGACTCCATCGGCAAAGATACCTTTTACGCATCGCTGGATTGCCTCAGCCCCATGGGCTTGATGGTGAGCTTTGGCAATTCCTCTGGCGCGCCGCCCGCCTTGGCGCTGCGCGAGCTGGCGCGCCGTGGCTCGCTCTTCATTACCCGGCCAACGCTGTATACCTATACTGCCAAGCGCAGCGATTTGCTGGCCATGGCCGACGAGTTGTTTGCCATCGTGGCTTGCGGCCAGGTCAAGATAGAAATCAACCAAACCTATGCCTTAAAAGATGCGGCGTTAGCGCACGCGGATTTAACGGCGCGCAAAACCACGGGTTCGACTATCCTGATTCCGTAATTCATTTTTCGCTATCCACATGTCATACGTTATGCAAACTTATCTCATCGCAAATCCCAAAGGGGGTGTCGGCAAAAGCACGCTGGCCACGAATCTGGCGGGTTATTTCGCCCGCGCAGGCCATCGCGTCATGCTGGGGGATATTGACAGGCAGCAATCCTCGCGCACCTGGTTATCGTTGCGCTCGCCCATGTTGCCGCCGATTGCGAGTTGGGAGTTGGCCAAGGATAGCCCGGCCAAACCGCCCAAAGACACCACGCACGTGGTGCTGGATACGCCAGCCGGCTTGCACGGCAAGACTCTGGGTAAAGTGCTCAAGCAGGCGACGCGCGTGATTGTTCCCTTGCAGGCATCCATGTTCGACATCCTGGCCACGCGCGAATTTTTATTGCAGTTGGCCGAAGAAAAAAGCCTGCGTCAGCACGAAAGCGATCCCTTTGTCGCCATTGTGGCCATGCGCGTCGACCCGCGCACACGTGCGGCAGCGGAGCTGGAGCGTTTTTTGCAGGATATGCAGCTGCCGGTCGTTGCCCATTTGCGCGACACGCAGAATTATGTCCAGGCCGCAGCCCATGGCATGAGCATTTTTGACCTGACGGCGGCGCGTGGCGGGCAGGATTGGGCGCAGTGGCAGTCGCTTTTGGCTTGGCTGGAGCGAAAATAGGCGCTGCAAGGCGGCTATCTTCCCCGGGAGGGGGCGTGGGCGGTAGCCCAGGCCATGGGCGTTTGAGTAGCAGGACGCTGTAATCGCGCATCATCAGGAAGTTGGCAGCGGGAAGTTGATATCAGGAAGTTGAAAATAACCATAAAAGAGAGGAGTGGCAATGAATAACACAGCAGGCAAATCTGCGAAGTTTTCTTTGGATTTATTTCGTTTGGATGGCCGTGTTGCGCTCGTCACGGGCGCCGGCGTTGGTCTGGGGCGGGTGTTCGCATGTACGCTGGCAACGGCGGGCGCCAAGGTGGTGTGCGCGGATATTGACTTCGCCACCGCGCAGGAAACGGTGCGGCAAATTACCGCAGCGGGCGGCCTGGCGCTGGCTTTGCAGGTGGATGTCGCCAATGAGGATGCGGTTGCCAATATGGTGGCAGACACGTCCGCGCACTTTGGCGCGCTGGATATTCTGGTCAATAACGCAGGCATTGCCACGCCACCCTTGCGCGTGCATGAAATGCCCGTTGCCGACTGGGATCGCCTGCATCGCGTGAATACCCGTGGTGTCTTTCTCTGCACGCGGGCAGCGCTGCCATTCATGTTGCCGCGTAAAAAAGGCGTGGTCATCAACATTGCTTCGATTGCCGGGTTGGGCGGCGTATCCCCCAAGACACCGGCGGTGGCGGTAAATTATTCTTCCTCCAAAGCGGCGGTGATCGGCTTTACCCGCCAGGCCGCAGCCGAGTATGGGCGCGATGGCATCCGCTTTAACGCGATTGCCCCGGGCTGGCATCTGGGCACGCAATTGGGGCGTGAAGCCGCCCCGCCTTCCGAGCAGGCAATCCAGGCTTTTGCGGCGGCCTTGAATGAGGCCACGCCCATGGGGCGCACGGGAGACCCGGAAGAGTTGGCAGGCTTGCTGCTTTATTTGGCGAGCGATGCGTCCAGCTTTGTGACCGGGCAAGTCATCGCCCATGATGGCGGCTGGACTGCCTGGTAACGCCATGCTTTAGCGTTAGCCGCCATCCGCCAGGCTGGCTTGCTGTAATTTGTAAGCCAGTTGGCGGCGCGTCAATCCTAAAGTGCGTGCCGCCTGCGAGATATTCCCTTTGGCGTCATGCACGGCCACGCGTAAAGCGCTTTGTTCCAATGCCTGCAAACTCAAGCCTTGCTCACGGGCAACGCGTAACAGCTGGTCGAGCTCGCCGGGTTTGCCAAGGCTATCAGGGCCGCTTGCGGCCGTCCTGGCTTGATCCGGTAAATCCAGTTCTTGGCGGGCAGGTGCTGTCGCGCGTGCGACGGCCGGAGCATGGGCGGAAAGTGCCGTTTGGGACGGCGCCAGTGCCTTTGACGCCGTCCCGTCAGCGCCGACTTTTATTTGTCTTTCATCCTCAAACGCATACAGGTGAAAACTGTCGATCGGGTGGTCCTGGTCGGCCAAAATCACCGCGCGCTCTATCATGTGTTCCAGCTGGCGCACGTTGCCAGGATAGGGATGCGCCATCAACACGGCCACCGCATCCTGGGTGAAGCCGCTGGGTTGTTTTTCGTGGGTGGCGCAAAAGCGCTTAAAAAAGAAATCAACCAGGAGCGGCACATCGGCACGTCGCTCACGCAAGGGCGGCACGCGGATAGGGAAGGTGGTCAAGCGGAAAAACAAGTCTTCCCTGAACCTGCCTTCGCGCACTTCCGTACGCAGATCGGCGTTCGTTGCGGTGATCACGCGGACATCCACTTTACGCGTGCGCTGGTCGCCCACGCGTTCCAGTTCACCTTCTTGCAATACGCGCAGCAACTTGCCTTGCGAGGCCAAATCCAGCGTGCCGATTTCATCCAGGAATAAAGTGCCCCCTTCAGCGCGCTCAAACCGGCCGGGGCGCGAGTGGGTTGCGCCCGAAAATGCACCGCGTTCCACGCCAAAGAGTTCGGACTCAATGAGTGAAGCCGGAATGGCCGCACAGTTCACCGCGATAAAGGGCAGGTCTGCACGCTTGCTGCGCCGATGCACCAGGCGTGCGATGACTTCCTTGCCGACGCCGGTTTCACCGTGCAATAAAACGGTGGAGCGGGTGGGTGCAACTTTATCCACCAGATACAACACGGAATGAAAAGCGGCCGATACGCCCACGATTTCATTCACGCCGACAACCACGGGTTTATCTGTTTGCCCCAGGCTCAAGTGGCTGATCAAGGGTCCGGTGGCCATGGCATGCTGCCGTTCGGCTTCACTCCATTGGTCGGCAAGCCGTCCGGCCATGCGGCAATGCATGTGGCCGGATGCGTTGCATTGCGGTTCGCGGAACACCACCATGCGACCCATAAAGGCGCTGCTATAGCCGCTTAAATAGCCCATCAATAACCAGCAAACACTCTCGGAGCTGGAGCCATACGCCGCCAAGTGGGATTCTGCTTCAACAGAATCCTTCAAAATCAGGTCGGCCTCGAAAATGCCGCGTTGAATATCAATTTTCAGTTCGCCAAATTCAAGCGAAGCATAGCCTGCCAGCTGGTGAATCAATGCGCTCAAGCGATAGTTATAGACATCGCTCTCGTTCGCTTGATGCAATTTGCGCAGCAAGCCAGCGCCTTTGACGCCTTCTGCATAAGCGACTTGCGTGATCAAGGAGCGCGTGGCTTTGGATCCGCAAAGGTCAATGAGGCCACGGCGGTATTCAGTAAAGGCAGACGCATAAAAAAGAATCATGCGTTGCCCATCAAGGCGCATCTGCCCTTCCTGGCTTCCTTGCTGGAAATAAGGTTCCAGTGCGCCGGCGTCAAACAGTTTCATCTTATGCCTGCCTAACTTAATGTGCAATAACGTCAATTATTGACATTTTCTACATAAATGTACAGTTGGAATTTTTTATCTAAAGTGCTCAATAGTCTAAAAAGACACTTTTTTAATTGCCTAAATATAAAACCCCTTGTTATGCAAGGATAATTTTCTGACGGGTCAATCCCTCGAATCACTGGCACTTAATTTGCTATATGGATGAGACGCAAAACTGCGCGTCGTGCAGCGCCTGTTCGACGAACAACAAAAAATAAGGAGAGAGCATTATGGGCAAGGCCGAAAATTTGGCGTTACCTGAAATTGGTAGCCATGCGCTTGGCACGGCCAAGCTGCCGGTTGAGCAATATGTATCGCAAGAATTCTTTGAGCTTGAAAAAAAGCACATATTCGGCAAGAGCTGGCTGCTGGCCGGTCGCGAATCGGATGTCAAGGCGCCGGGTGACTACCAGAATTTCTTTGTCGATACCCTCGGTGTTTCTGTGGTCATCGCGCGCGGCAAAGACCAGAAGCTGCGCGCTTTTTATAACGCCTGCACCCACCGTGGCGCGCGTTTGGTAAATGCCGATACGGGCAACGTGCGTGCCTTGGTGTGCAACTTTCACGGCTGGAGCTTTAACCTTGAGGGTGATTTGATCAATGTGCCCGATGCGGGCTTGTTCGCAGGGCTGGATCCAAAGCAAGAGCATTTAAGGCCCATTCATCTGGATGTCTGGGGTGGCTTTATATTCATCAATCTAGCAGAAAAACCCGCGTGGACCTTGCAGCAATACATGCTGCCGCTGGATGAAAAATTTGACCGTTATCTGGGCAACAAGGACTGGTCGTGGAGCTTCGGCTGGCGCGCAAAATTCAAGGCTAACTGGAAGCTGATCGTGGATGCCCAAATCGAGGGGTATCACGTCGATATGACGCACCGCAAAACGATTGCCGGCGCGATTCCTGGCGCCAATACAGCGGCTTATTTTTTTCCTGATAGTGTGGGCGTGCCTTGTGGCGTTGCTGCCTATCGGCCGGAAGATGCCAGCCGTGGCATGCAAACCCCGATGAATTTGCTCTCAGCCAAATATGGCGCAACCTCCATTTACACCAAGCCTGAACGTGAATTCAAAGCGGAGGGGGGCGAGGGCGTGCTCAACGAAGATCACCCGCTGTGGATTTTTGATAACTATCTGGTGTTCCCGAATATCGTGATGTTTGTGCAAAAAGGCCAGATTCTGATTCAGCGCACGCTGCCGATTTCAGCCGATGAATGCATTTGGGAAGTGGATTTTTATCACACCGAAACCCCCGCCAGCTTTGGCCAGGTGTTCAATATGGAGCAAGGCGTGATCCAAATCCGCGATGTATTGTCTGAAGATTTATATACCGCAGAAGGCATTCATGCGAACTTCAAGTGCGGGGCCATTACGCATGTGCATCTGAATAAGCAGGAGGTGACCCTGCGCGCCTATTACAACCGGCTCATGAGTGCCATTGAAGAACAAAGCCAAGCGAAGGAGAGATCATGACTGCAGCGACAGCAACCCGCGCCTGTCCCGTGATTGCGGGCCTGGAAAATCATCTTGCCGCATGGGGCTTGCCCACAACAGAAAAAAGGCTGGCCAAAAGACTGTCATCCGACATGGCGGAAGTGCGTTCTTTTTATGATGCCATGCTACCCCGCTTGTCAGAGTTCATTGAGTATCTGAACCAGTTTCCGCTCGATGCGATTCCTGCAGAAGCGCATCAAATCGCTTGGGCTACCTTGGCGATGTGTGAGGTCGATAACGCGATCAACAAATGGCATGACACCACGCTGGATACAGGTATCGACATCTTGCGCATGATTCCAAAGAAGAACTTTCCGGATAGAGGGCAACAATGAGTGGACGTTTAGCGGGCAAAGTCGCTTTGATTACAGGCACAGCGGGTGGCCAGGGCCGCGCGGCAGCGGAGCTGTTTGCCGCTGAGGGCGCGTGCGTGGTGGGTTGCGATGTCAAGGCGGGAGATAGCGAAGAAACAGTGGATATGGTCACCAGGGCAGGTGGCAAAATGGTCAGTCGCGTGGTGGATTTGGGCGACGAGGAGCAAGTAAAAAGCTGGATAGATTTTGCCGTGGCGGCGTATGGTGACTTCGACATCCTTTACAACAATGCCTCCGCCGTGCGCTACGGGAAAATCGACCAATTCACCACAGAAGACTGGCATTGGCTGGTGCGTAACGAGCTGGATTTGGTCTATTACGCCACCAAATATGCGCATCCGGTGTTAAAGCGTCGCGGGGGTGGTTCCATCATTAACACGGCTTCTGCTGCGGGGGTGATTGGTTCAAACTTTGCTGGTCACATTCACCAGTTTGCGCACAGCATGACCAAGGGCGGGGTGATCGCCATGAGCCGCACGTGGGCTGCGGAATTTGCGCCGGACAACATCCGCGTCAATAGCATCTCGCCAGGGCTGATCGAGACGCCGGCGTTTGCCGTGTTTCCGGATAAGGAAATGTTGAAGAAAATGGTTTCTGACATCATGGATTTGCAACTGGTCAAACGTGTTGGACAACCCATGGATATTGCCTACTGTGCCCTGTATCTGGCTTCGGGTGAAGCGAGCTACGTCACCGGGCAAAACTTCTGTGTGGATGGCGGCCTTACGGCGATCTAATGGCCGTAGCCCTTGAGTCCGGCGATTTAAAAAATATTTTTGACAGGATATCCAAACATGCTTGAGCTTTATCACATCCAACGTGAAGGCGACCCCTACGGCGGCTCGCGTAATTCCAGCAAAGTGCTGATCGCGCTAGAAGAAATTGGCGAAAAATATAAGGTCAAGCTGCTTTCGCGCCTGGAGGACTGCCGTCCGGCAGATGCGCCCTATCGAAAAATCAACCCGAACGGTGTGGTGCCTGCGATCAATGATGATGGCCTGGTCCTGTGGGAGTCCGGCGCAATTTTGCGTTACCTGGCGGATACCCGCGGGGGCACGGCGCTCATGCCAACGGATGCCAGGCAACGTGCGCTGGTGCAGCAATGGCTGACTTGGGAAGGCACAACGCTGAACCCCACGCTGCTCAACCTGTTTTTCGCCATGATGGCGCCCACGCCGGACAACGATGCCATTGCTGCGGCCAAAGCGGCTTACCTTGGCAACCTGGCTATTTTGAATGCGCAGCTGGTCGGCAAAGACTATGTATGTGGCAGTTTTTCGATTGCCGATATTGCCTTGGGTTGCGTCGCGCCAATCAGCTTTAATTTGGGTCTGGACTTAAAACCCTATCCCGCTTTACTGGCCTGGATTAAGCGCTTGGGCGCCCGTCCTGCCTGGGCCAAGGCGGAAACGGTGATTGCCGACATGGCCGCAGGACAGGCCCAACTGGGGTGATCGGTGGAAATAATAAGCAGAGAAAAAATCAAAAACCCTGGACGGCTACTGATTCGATAGACGGCCAGGGTCAAGCGGCAAGACTGCATCCCATGCCTGGGACAATACGTGAATAACACAGGCAGGGTTGCAGGCAGTATCAATACTGGAGGAGGAGAATAATGAAAAAGTTTGATTATCAAACGCTGGTGGATTCCCAGAAAGCGCTACAGCAACGCAGCATTTTCTGGGATCCGGCGATTTACGAAGAAGAACTCAAGCAAATCTTCAATCGCTGCTGGTTGTTTTTGGGGCATGAAACGCAACTGCCACAGCCCGGCGATTTTATCCGCACCTACATGGGTGAGGATGATGTCATCGTCGTACGCGGCAAGGATAAGGTGATCCGTGCATTTCTTAATGCCTGCACCCACAGGGGCAATAAGGTTTGCCAGGCAGAAGGGGGCAATACGCGCTCCTTTACCTGCTCATATCATGGCTGGTCTTACAACACGGAAGGCGATCTGGCGGGCGTACCGCTGGAGAAGGAAATTTACGACAACCTGGATCGCGCCAGTTTGGGTTTGGTTCCAGTGCCTCGTTTGGAGAGCTATAAAGGGTTGCTGTTTGGCTGCTTTTCTGAAGATGCGCCTAGCCTGCTTGACTACCTTGGCGATATTACCTGGTACATTGATGTGGTCACCGATAGTGCCAAAGGCGGCTTGGAGGTGGTTGGCACGCCTTATCGCACGGAAATCCCGGGCAACTGGAAGCTGCCAGTTGAAAATGCGATCGGCGACGGTTATCACGTGGCCTGGGCGCATGCGGGCGCGATGAGCGTGCTGGGCGCCATAGGCAATGGCCGCTCGGATAATGTGCTGGGCATTAGCGCAAACAATACGGGTGTCGATCAAGCGGGTGCGATAGAAGTCGTGATGAATACCCATACCGTCTTGACTACGCTGGATGGCCAATCTGGCTATGCGCTGTATGACCATCCTGACCCCGTGCTTGAGCATATCGAGAAAAATCGTCCCCAGGCGATTGAAAAGTTGGGGGCGCTGCGGGGCAAACAACTGTATGGCTCGGAGACGCATATTGGCGTTTTTCCTAACCTGCAAATTATTCAGGGGCTTAACTTTATCCGCATCATTCATCCCAAAGGCCCGGGGAAATTTGAAGTGTGGACGTATGGCATGTGCGAGCGGGAAATGCCGGAGGAAACCAAAGGGATTATTCAGAATCACGTGCGGCAAACCTTTGGTCCAGCCGGTTTGCTCGAAGGTGATGACGGCGATTTTGTCGAGTCCATCACTCACTCTGCAGCAGGCTATGCCACGCGGCAGATGAAGGGCTTTTTAGGCATGGGCATGGGGCGCAAAGTACCCTGGGATGGCCCGGGCGAAGCATCGCCTGGCTTGGTGAACGAGGCTTGTCAACGCGGGTTTTATGATCAGTGGCGGCGCGCCATGGAGGCCGCTGACGCTCACGGGATCATCGGGGAAGCAACCCCTGTTGCGTTGCGGGAGGTGCGCCATGGCTAATGCAGAGCTGAAGTTAGCGCCCGCTACGCTTGTTGGCAAAGTGGGCTTTGAACTGGAATGGGCGATTAACCAATTCATGACGCTCGAAGCACGTATTCTGGATGAGGAGCGCTATACCGATTGGTTAGGCCTGCTTACCGAAGACATCCGCTATCAGATCCCCGTGCCACTCACTACCTATCGGCGCAACCGCGCAAGTACCACCGCACTCAAGCCATTATTCATCATTGATGATGGCTTTTCCGGCTTAAAGCAACGTGCCGCGCGTGAGGCCACCGGGCTGGTGTGGCTGAATGATCCGGCGACAAGGCATCTGCGCATGGTGAATAATATTGAAGTGGAAACGACGGCGACTCCCGATGAATTTCTGGTGAGGAGCAAGTTTTTGCTCAAGCGTGGCCGCCGCGAGAAAGATATTGTCAGCCATGCTGGCTGGCGGGAAGATATTCTGCGGCAGACAGCAGGGGGGCTGCGCATTGCCAAACGCACGGTGCATTTGCTCGAACGCGTGGTGATGGATAAAAACCTGAATATGTTTTTCTGATAAAACACCCACACAATAAAACTGGCCGACAACTTTTTATGGCCAGCATCATAAAAACGAGAGGACGGAAATGACGAATCGCTTTACAGGCCGCTGTGCCATTGTCACGGGTGCTGCCGCTGGCATGGGGCGCGCTGCCGCCATACGCTTGGCTGCTGAGGGCGCGCGCGTGTGCCTGATTGATGTTGATCGCACGGGGCTGGATGAAACACTCAACACGATCAAAACAGGCAATGGAGACGCGTATGTATCCCCTTGTGATGTCTCGGACGAAGCCAGCGTGAGCGCGGCAGTCAGGCGCGCGGAAGAAACTTACGGCGCGGTGCGCGTGTTGTTTAACAACGCAGGCATTGAGTCAGGGGATGGCCTGACGGATTCACTCGAGCTTGCCAACTGGGAGCGCATTCACTCGGTGAACACGCGCGGCCCATTTTTGCTGGCTAAATACGCGTTGCAAAGCATGCTCCGCGGCGGTAGCGGGGTGATTACCACCACGTCATCCATCGGCGGCCTGATCGGCACGCCCGGCTTGCATGCCTACAGCGCATCCAAGGGCGCGGTCATTTCGCTCACCCGTTCGTGGGCGGTGACATATGCCAAGCAAGGCATACGCGCCAATGCCATTTGTCCCGGTTTGGTGATGACCCCCATGGTGCAGCGCATTGGCAAAGGTTTTATCGATGGCGCAACGGCAATGACACCATTGGGACGCGGTGCCGATCCGGCAGAGATTGCAAATCTCGTGGCCTTTTTGTCGTCGGACGAAGCGAGCTTTATCACCGGCGCGATCATCCCAATCGACGGCGGTTACACCGCGCAATAGGCGCCTGCCGCTTCCGCTGTGGCAACGGAAAGCAGCCGGGGCGGCATGCCCGTAGCGGAGACGGTGCATGAAAAAGTCGGCGTTGGTGAGACGGCGACCAATGTTTTAGGCATATGCGTATCAAACCCGGGCAGCGCGTCCCGCAAGGTGTGGGCCTATCGAGCGCAGGGTCTCTGTTAATTCACGTTTTATCAGGAGAAACGACTTTGAATCCAAGAGCGCATTCCCGAGCGGCAGGCTCAAGCATTAAATCATTCGATGTTGTCGTCATTGGCGCGGGATTTGCGGGGCTGTATGCGCTGCATCGGCTGCGCGACCAGATGGGCGTTTCGGCCCACGTTTTCGATGCGGCCTCAGACGTTGGCGGCACGTGGTATTGGAACCGGTACCCCGGTGCGCGGTGTGATATCGAGAGCATTCACTACTCTTACTCTTTTTCTGAAGAGCTCCAGCAAGAATGGGTATGGAGTGAGCGTTTTGCTTCGCAACCGGA
Source organism: Rhodocyclaceae bacterium UBA5602 (assembly GCA_002424865.1). GTDB lineage: Bacteria > Pseudomonadota > Gammaproteobacteria > Burkholderiales > Rhodocyclaceae > Rugosibacter. Next base: position 28,188 of record DILC01000047.1, read on the forward strand.
AATCCTGAACTATCTGAATCACGTCGCTGACCGCTTTGATTTGCGCAAAGACATTCAATTCAACACCCGCATTACCTCGCTGGTTTGGGATGATAAAAACAAAGTGTGGGAAGTTGGCACTGAAGAAGGCATCATCGCGCGCTGTAAATATCTCATTGCGGGTACAGGTAATCTTTCGGTGGCTAAAAAGCCGGACTTCAAAGGCTTTGAAAAATTCAAAGGCGAGATCTACGCAACCGGCAGTTGGCCGCACGAGAAAGTTGATTTCACAGGCAAGCGGGTGGGCGTTATTGGTGCGGGTGCGAGCGGCATTCAGGCGATTACTGAAATCGCCAAGGAGGCAGCCCACCTCACCGTGTTTCAGCGCACGCCGAACTTTGCTTCACCGATTGGCAATGGGCCATTGACTCCTGAAGCCGTCAAGCAAGTCAAAGCGCGGTACAAAGAGATTCGCGCCAAATCACGCAATTCATTTGGCGGCATGCCTTACGATAAGGCACTGCCCTCTGCCATTGCAGCTACGCCGACAGAGCGGCGGCGGGTGTATGACGACTGCTATTGGGATGGCGGCTTTCGCATGATTTTCGACAGTTTTCAGGATTTGCTGTTCAATAGGGAGTCCAACGATACCGCCGCCGAATATATCCGCGCCAAAATCCGCGAGCGCGTCAAAGACCCGAAAGTAGCGGAGATGCTCACACCCAAAGGCTATCCGTACGGCACCAAACGCCCACCGTTGGAAACCAAGTATTACGAAACCTACAACCGCGATAACGTCACGTTGGTGGATATCAAAAGCACGCCGATAGAGGAGGTCACCGAGCACGGTATCCGCACGTCGAACGCTGAATTTGAGCTTGACGTGATTGTGCTGGCCATCGGGTTCGATGCCATGACAGGGCCGTTGTTGAGCATGGGGATTGTTGGTCGGGATGGGCTGGCGCTGAACAAAAAATGGGCAGATGGGCCGCACACGTATTTGGGCATCACCACGCATGGCTTCCCGAACCTGTTTTTCATCACCGGCCCGCAAAGTCCCAGCGTGCTCTATAACATGCCGTTAGCGATCGAGGATCACGTGGAATTTGCAACCGATGCGATCCGTTACTTGCGTGAGCACGATCTGGATGTGATGGAGCCGACACAGGAAGCGGAAACCCAGTGGGGCGCACTCGTTGACTCGATAGCGCAGAAAACGTTGCTGCCCGGTACGGATTCCTGGTACACGGGAGCCAACATTCCCGGCAAGCCGCGCGTGTGCATGATTTATCTGGGGGGCGCGCCCTCTTACCGGAAAATCTGTGCGGACGTCGAGGCGAATGGTTACACCGGTTTTGCGCTGGACCGTACGGCAGCGATAGCGGCGTAGATGAGGACGATGGCCGTGCAGCGCTTTACTTGTATTGGGCGAAAACGGTTTTCGCGTCCTTGTGCGTGCGATCCAGGGTACAGAGGGTTGGATCATCATCATGGGGGCTGAAAAAATTATCCGCTTGCGCGCGCATGACCATCTGAATGGCCGTTTCATCTGTCATGGCGTATTTTTCGGTGATGAGTGTCGTCACTTCGTCTAAATATTCTTCGTAGTTCATCGGGGTGGGTGGTGCAAAGCCTTGGATTGAAAATTCGTAGTTTAGACGCTTGACGTGGTGATATTTCTAGCCGTCATTCTTCATCGCAGTTTTTCTCGCCTGGCCTAGAAGATCAACATATAAGGCCTCCACTTGCGATCTTGCCCAGGGCGTGCGGCGCAAGAATTTCAGGCTGGACGCCATGCTCGGCTCATGGGTAAAGCAGCGAATGGCGATACGCCGCCCGAGCTGATGCCAGCCGTAATAATCGACTAGTTCATGCAGCAGTTTTTCCAGGGTGATGCCGTGCAATGGATTGTTGGCTTGCATGGTGGTTTATTCCAAGGGGGCATCAAGTTGCAACTTGATGCGGCGAAGCCAGATTGCCGAGTTTTGCCGCCAGGCTGTCGAGGGTGGCGCCATCAGACCGAATGCGGAAAACTGCGCCCAGTTCATCCGCATGTTCTTCCAACACCTCGCAATGCGCAAAAATTTCACCGCGCAGTTGTTGTGACGACCAGGGCAGCAGCAGCGTTGTTTCAATCAGGTCGCGCTGGAAAAACGTCACAATGGCACGGTGCAATCCCGCGACATCCTCAGGCCGGCGTGCGCTCATGACGATGCAACCAGGATATTTCGCGTGCAGCATGGCTTCTTGCGCGGCTTGTTCGGCGACGCTGCCAACTTGGTCTATTTTGTTGAATACCCGGATGCGCGGCACGTCCTGCGCGCCAATTTCAGCCAGAACCTGTTCGGTGACTTCCAGTTGGCGGAGAAAACCTGGGTCGCTGGCGTCAATCACATGCAGCAGGAGCGCGGCGTCCAGTGCTTCATCCAGTGTTGATTTAAACGAGGCCACCAGCCCATGCGGCAGGTTTTTGATAAAGCCGACTGTATCGCTTACCAGCACGCGCGGCACGCTTTCGGGATAGAGCGTGCGCACGGTGGTATCCAGCGTAGCGAAGAGTTTGTTGGCTACCAGCACTTCGCTGCCCGTGAGCGCGCGCATCAGGGTGGACTTGCCAGCATTGGTGTAGCCGACCAGTGCCACGTTAGCCAGCCCGCCGCGTTGTCCCTGCTGATTTTGCCGGCGTGCGCGTTGCGTTTTTCGCTCGACTTCCATCGCGTCGATTTCCATTTGCAGCTCAGCGATGCGGTCACGGATCTTGCGTTTATCAAGTTCCGTGTGCGATTCACCCGCACCACGCCCACCCACGCCGCTGCGCTGCCGGCCTTGCGGGCCTGCCAGCTTGGCCATCTCGCGCAACCGCGGCGCCATGTAGCCCAAGCGGGCAATCTCGACCTGCGCCCGTGCCGCACGCGAGCGCGCATTGCGATGAAAAATTTCCAGGATCACTGTCGTCCTGTCCATCACTTCACAGCCGACTGCTTTTTCCAAATTGCGCGCTTGGGAAGGGGATATCTCGTGGTCAACAAAAACCACCTCAATGAGCGGATGTCTCTCTTGGATGAACGCCTGGGCCATGTCCCCATTTGAGTCCGGCCATGCATTTAAATCGGCATTCGCGCTGTCTTCACTTATCGAATCACCTGCCAGACGATCCGCATCCTCCATTTCATCCTGCTGATCATCACGATGGCTATCAACCGCATCATCCATGTCCTGCTCATCTGAGTTCTGTTTGACAAAGCGTCGAATCTCCTCCCGCTTGCCAACGCCCAGATAGGCCGTTTTCTCAAAGCTGTTGCGCTTTTGCGTAAAGGTGTGGACGACTTGAAAACCCAGTGTTTTGGCAAGCTCGCGCAGCTCGGCCAGTGACGCCGCAAACTCAATATCGCTCACGCCAGGGAGCTGAACGGCGGCGACAACAGCGAGCTTGGGGTTTTCTTTGGTTTCTTTTTGCATGCTTGGATGACAGTGGCTAGATTGAACAAGGGCGGCTAGTATCCGCTAAATGGGCATTCTTCGATAGTGCAAATTGCTGGGACGATGTTGGGTTTGAAAATTAAATGCCTGCATGCCCATCCAGCAGGGCCGTGCGGCTGTGCCGGGCAAATTTGAGAACTGATTTTTAAAAAACCAGGTGTTGCCATTTTTCACTGTCAGAAGGCTTTATGGCTGAAAAGCAGGGCGTGCATGCAATGACAAAAAAATTATGCCGGTCTATCATGCTTTTGGCGCATGGCCAGGTTTCATGCGTGTCGCTAGGTGCGTGGCCGCCCGTGTTGTTTTGCGCGTGGCGCACAGCCTTGCGGCGGCAACGTGATGATGCTGTGGAGGATAATCCTTTTATATGAAATCCACGCAGGATTCCTGGCTTAATGCGCTATTGGCGATTATTGGCTATTGGCCGGGTGGTTTTCTTTTGCGGGCGAACGGGCGGCTGACTTGAATTGTCATCAAGTCCATAGGCTCTATACAGCGTGAATTGATTGTGATCAAAATTATTCTTTTTGTTCTGCTTGTTGGCTATCTGGTTTTTCGGTTGGGCAAAAAGCAAAGGAAGCAAACCCGCGAGGCGCCACAGCCCTTGCCAGAGGCCATGGTGCGTTGCGCCCACTGTGGCATTTATGTCCCGCAGTCCGAAGCGGTTGTCGATCTGCCTGCGCAACGTGCTTACTGTTCGGCCGCGCATCGCGCATTAGGCGCAAAGTAATGGCCAGGTGCAAAGTAATGGCTGGATTGCCTGCGGATCAACATCCCTCGCCAACACTGGATTCTTTTTGGCGCTCGCTCTTGTTCTTCTCCGTGTACCGTGTGAGCGTTGCCCTGTTGTTTTTATGCGCGGTTCTGGTCTTTGGCGACGCGGTGAGCTTAGGGGTTCAAAGTCCTGTTTTTTTTCGTCGCCTAGCGGCAGCTTACCTCGTATTGTCGGTTGTGTTCCTGGTTGTGCAACATCGCTATCGACGCCATTTCGATAGCCAGCTGACGGCGCAGGTGGTCGTCGATATTGTGGCGTTAACCTTGATGATGTTTGCCAGTGGTGGCCAAAAAAGCGGCATTGCCATGCTGCTGTTGGTCGTAGTCTCCGGTGCAGGTTTGGTCGGACAAGGGCGGATGGTCTTGTTTTATGCCGCGCTGGCTTCGCTTGCCGTGTTGCTGGAGGAGAGCTGGTGGGCGCTGGTGATTGATAGCTCGCCGGCGGATTTTTTTACCGCAGGCATTACCGCGCTGGCTTTTTTCGCGGCGGGTATTGCCGCACGCCTGCTGGCCAGAAGGGTGGTAAGCAACGAACTTTTGGCGATTGGCCGGGGGCAGCAGTTGGACGCGCAGCTCAGGATGAGCGAGCAGATTATCCGGGAGATGGATAGTGGTGTGTTGCAGGTCAGCAGTGAGGGCGTGATGCAGATGAGCAATCCCAAAGCGCGTGCCATGCTGTGCTTGTCAGGTCAAAAGTTGCCCGCCAGGCTGCCCAAAGTACTGGCAGCGCATTTTTCTGTGTGGCAAGCCGGCCATGTTGAGGTTTCAGCGTTATTGTTTTGGGAACCAACCCAACGCCAGTTGCGGGTGCGCTACATCCCATCGTCGCACATCCTGGATGATGCCTTGTTATACATCGAAGATATGGCGCAAGTGCATGAGCAAGCGCAACAACTCAAACTGGCGGCGCTGGGCCGCTTAGCGGCCAATATGGCGCATGAAATCCGCAACCCTTTGGCGGCCATCAGCCATGCTGCAGAGCTCTTGGCCGAAGATGATACGGACGCTGTGCGCTACCGTTTGGCGTCTATTGTGCATGACAACACGGTGCGCTTGAATCGTCTGGTGACTGAAGTATTGACGCTGGGGCGCCGTGATCAAGCCTCGCCCGAGATGATCGCTTGGCCAGCGTTCATGGCGCGGTTTATGGATGAGCTGATCTTGCACGATGCCACAGCAAGGCACCGCATCGCGATTATTCATTCTGTGCCCGTCAAGGTATGGTTTGATCGCACCCATTGGCATAGGGTGCTATGGAATTTGCTGACCAATGCCTTGCGTTATGCCAGTGATGCCGACGGTGCGGTAAGGCTTGAAGTCTTGCTGACAGCGCCGACGGTGGTTGAAATCCATATCGCCGATGATGGTCCAGGCATTAGTGAAGATTTACAGGCGCAGGTTTTTGAGCCATTTTTTACGACACACACTGCCGGAACAGGGCTGGGGCTTTATATTGCGCGTGAATTATGCGAGGCCAACAAGGCCAGGTTGGTGCTGCTGGCCAATAATCCCGGGGCATGTTTCCGTATAACGCTAGAGGGGAGTTTATGTCCGTAAAGACGACGCCGCGTCGTCGGCAGGGGGACGTGCATCGCGTCCTGATTGTGGATGATGAAGCGGATATCCGCGAGTTGCTTGACTTAACCCTGGCCCGCATGGGGCTGGCAGTTGATTGTGCTGGCTCGCTGGCAGAGGCATTTTTGCTGTTGAATCAGCATAGCTATCAGCTCTGTTTGACCGACATGCGCTTGCCTGATGGTACTGGTCTGGATTTGGTCCGGCACGTCAATGGCGCGATGGCGAAGCTGCCTGTGGCGGTTGTGACCGCCTATGGCAGTGCTGATAATGCCGTGGCCGCACTCAAAGAGGGGGCTTTTGATTATCTTCCCAAGCCCGTCTCGCTCGATCAGTTAAGGAGCCTGGTGAAGCTAGCGCTTGAACTGCCCGATGAGGAGCCAACAACGCACGTCAGTGCGGATAAACGTTTGCTGGGCAACTCGGTTGCAATCCGGCAGGTGCGCGCCATGATTGAGCGCGTGGCGCGCAGCCAGGCACCGATTCATATTGCGGGGGAATCAGGCAGCGGCAAAGAGTTGGCGGCACAGTTGATTCATCAGCTAGGCGCACGCCGCGGGCGTCCCTTTGTCCCCGTGAATTGCGGCGCCATCCCCGAGAACTTGATGGAGAGCGAGTTTTTTGGTTATCGCAAGGGCGCATTTACGGGCGCCTTTGATGATCGCGATGGTTTTTTCCAGGCCGCCAACGGGGGCACTTTATTCCTCGATGAAGTGGCCGATCTGCCGCTGGCCATGCAAGTCAAGCTCCTGCGCGTCATTCAGGAAAAGCGCGTGCGCAAGATAGGCGCTCCGACGGAAGAAAATGTCGATGTCCGCGTGATATGCGCAACGCATCAGGATATGCAGGCACTCGTTGAAACCGGCCGATTTCGCCAGGATCTTTTTTATCGGCTCAATGTGATTGAGCTGCGCATGCCTTCTTTGCGCGAGTGTCTTGATGATGTGCCGATATTGGCCAAGCATATCCTTGACCGCCTGGCGCATGCCGCTGGCATTCGTCCGCCCTTGCTCTCGGCTGAATCGCTCAAAGCGCTCAAGTCCCACCCATTTCCCGGCAATGTCCGCGAGCTTGAAAATACGCTGGAACGCGCCTTGGCGCTCATGAATGGCAGCTACATTGAAGTCGCTGACTTGAGCCTGAAATCATCCCGCCAAGGGGGCTTTTCCCTACCCCTGATGACGAGTACCTTGCAAGATTCGCTGGATCAGGTGGAGCGGAAAATGATTCTTGATGCCTTGCAGAAAACACACAATAACCGAACCGCCGCCGCGCAGGTTCTGGGGGTGACGTTTCGCTCCTTGCGCTACCGCATGGCGAGATTGGGAATGAATGATTAACGTGAAAGGCTTGGGGCAAGTGCGCTGTGCAATCACCGGGCGCAACGCGCCGGACAGAAGCCTTGCCGCGAGGGAAGGATGGGCGGGGCGGGCTTTGTGTGCTGCCTTTCGCGGGTTTTATCACCCGCGGGCGGCATCGGCTTGCCATGGGCACCATGTGCGTCAGGGGTGAATGAGTGAGTAGCATATCGCCTTCAGATGCGGGGTGGGTGCCGGCTGCGCAGCGCATTCTGTCGCCCAACTTTGATGACCGTCCGCCCGGAGGTGAGGTTTCGCTCATCGTGATCCACGCGATCAGTTTGCCGCCCGCTCAATTTGGCGGCGCCGGTATTGTGGATTTGTTCACGAATCAATTAGCGCCCGAAGCGCATCCTTATTACCGCGAGATTGCCGGGTTGAAAGTTTCCGCGCATTTTTTGATTCGCCGCCAAGGGGAGTTGATTCAGTTTGTCTCGACCCGGCAGCGTGCATGGCATGCGGGTATTTCGTCCTGGGCGGGGCGTGGCCGCTGCAATGATTTTTCGATCGGGATTGAATTGGAAGGCAGTGATGACATCCCCTTTGATGCGGCGCAATACGCAACGCTCAACGGCTTGCTGGCCAGTCTGCTGAAAGAATATGCCATCACCGCCGTGGTTGGGCATAGCGACATCGCCCCCGGCCGGAAAACAGATCCTGGCCCGTTATTTGACTGGCATTTGCTGAGCTTGCCTTGCGGGTTATTGAGAAAGTAAGTATTGCTTTGGCTGTACTCATCTGTAGCGGGCACTGGCGCCCATGGCAAGCCGATGCCACCCGCGGGTGGAGCATGAAGCCCCCCCGCACGTGGGAGGAGGCTGTCTGGCCCGCTTGCGGGCGGTGTGGCCTGGCAGCAAATGGCGTTGTTTCACGCGGGATCCCGGCCCTTTCGAGCAGGCCGGTTTATGCGAAATGAATTCCCTGTGTTTTCGCTGCATTTAATTAAAGCAAATTGATAGGTGGATAAAGGGGTGGAATTCATTGTTTTCAAATGTATCAACGCAATGGATAATCCGGATCAACCCAAATGGGTTGATTAAATAGAAGCGGCTCTTCCCTGTTAACTTGTTAAGGAGAATCACCATGGTTGTAAAGAAAAAAGAAACCACGGTTGCGGCAGCGAAGAAGCCCGCTGCCAAAAAAACCGAAGAAAAGAAAGTCATTGCAAAAAAAGCCGCAGCCAAGCCTGAAGTAAAAAAAGCGGAAGCTAAAAAACTGGTGGCTAAAACTGCTGAGAAAAAGGCCGTAACCAAAAAAACAGCGGCCACAAAAGCGGTGGCCAAGAAAGCCGCAGCCAAGCCTGATGTGAAAAAAGGAGCCACTAAAAAGCCAGCTGCCAAGCCTGCCGAGAAAAAAGTGGTTGCCAAAAAGGCGGTGGCGACAAAAGCTGTTGTGAAAAAGGCCGCGGCCCAGCCTGTGGCCAAGAAAGCCGTAGCGAAAAAAGCCGCTGAAAAACCGGTTGCAAAAAAAGTAGCGGCGACAAAAGCTGTGGCNNGTGGCTAAAAAAGCAGTCGCCCAGCCTGTCGCCAAAAAAGCGGTGGCTAAAAAAGTGGTTGCAAAGCCAGTTGAGAAAAAAATAGTCGCCAAAAAGGCCGTTGCCACAAAGCCTGTCGCTAAAAAGCCGGCGGCTAAACCTGTGGTTGCTAAAGCGCCAGCGGCTAAACCCGCTGCAAAAAAAGTGGCTGCCAAAAAGCCTGCCGCAAAAGCAGAGGCCAAACCCTCAACCGCAGCGACTCCCGGATTGAAGTCTTCACTCAATCCTGCCGCCGCATGGCCTTTCCCCACGGGCTCCCGTCCCTGAGGTGATTCTCAAAGTGCCTTGCTTTTAAGCGCAATGGCAATCCTGCTGGAGTCAAAGCGCGTTTTGTTAAAGCAAGACGCGTTTTTTTATGGGCACTTGAACCAGCGGGGATGGCTGAAACGCAACGGTACTGAGTGCCGCTGTGTCAATTGATTCAGCCTGAATCAGCCAATAGCAACGCGTGCAGAGGTGAAGAAAAGTCGGCGCTGGTGATACGGCGACTTGGTCGCTGGATTGCCTGTCTTGAGGCGGGGGCGGGTGTCTTAACTGTCCCGTGATATACGCGATTGCGTATTGCGTGCATCTTGCTGAACAGGGGGCTTGTTGACTACTGTTGACGTTTCTTCTACCACTGTCGCCTCGCCTTCAATAACCTCGCCGGTTACCACCTCACCAGTCGGCGCCGTGTGGTTTTTCATGGCCCGGCGAATCTTGCGCGTTTTCCACCAAAAATAAACCCAGACCCCAAGGCCAAGCGCTGCGATTAATCCAACGGCTACCACTGAGAACGCGAGGCCCAGGAGCAATAGAACGGCGCCTGTAAAAAAGGAGGCTAGGTTTTTAAGCATGGCATTGGAGACCGTTTTTATTTGGGGCCCATCCGAAACTGGTGCGCTTCAGTTTCCGGACAGGATGGGTGCTTGTGGATTCATGGGGGTCGTTGAGTGTGCTTTTAATTTCGAAAAAATGCCTTGTGCAATGCAAAAAGCCCAACCGGTTGGGTTGAGCTTTCTGAAATCAGGCTAAAAGTACTGCCAGGCAAATTTATCCAATTCTTTGGCTCCTCGACCTGGGCTCGAACCAGGGACCTACGGATTAACAGTCCGGCGCTCTACCGACTGAGCTATCGAGGAACATCAGGGCGCAGATTATAGCGACAGGCACTAATGGCTGCAATACTTTTTACGAAATTAGTTTTTGTTGACGACGGATGCAATGGCTGCGGCAACGTAATCAATGTTTTTGGAATTGAGCGCAGCGAGGCAAATGCGGCCTGTGCTGACAGCATAAATGCCAAATTCTGCACGCAGTTGTTCAACTTGCTGGGCAGTCAGGCCTGTGTAGGAAAACATGCCGCGTTGTTGCACAACGAAAGAAAAGTCCTGCGCCACGTTTTTTTCTTCCAGCTTGGCTACCAGGCTCACGCGCATGGCGCGGATGCGCTCACGCATACCGGCAAGTTCGGTTTCCCACTGCTGGCGCAGGGCGGGGTTGGCGAGCACGGCGGCTACAATCGCGCCGCCATGGGTGGGCGGGTTGGAGTAATTGGTGCGGATGACGCGCTTGACTTGCGAGAGCACGCGGGCGGATTCTTCCTTGCTTTCGGTGACCAGCGTGAGGGCGCCAACGCGTTCGCCATACAGCGAGAAGGATTTTGAAAAGCTGCTGGAAACCAGAAACTGCAGGCCGGAGGCGGCAAACAGGTTCAGGGCAACCGCGTCTTCTGCGATGCCATCGGCAAAACCTTGATAGGCCATGTCGATGAAGGCGATGAGGTTTTTCTCGCGGATCACATTGACGACTTCTTGCCATTGCTCAGCGGTTAAATCGGCGCCCGTCGGGTTGTGGCAGCAGGCGTGCAGCACGATGATGGCATTGGCTTCACGCCGGGATAGATAATCCAGCATGGCAGCAAAATTCACGCTCTTGGTGGCGGCATCGTAATAGGGATAATTCTCGACGACGTAACCTGCCGACTCAAACAGCGCACGGTGGTTTTCCCAGCTCGGGTCGCTGATGTAGATTTTGGATGCGGGGTAGAGGCGTTTCAAAAAGTCAGCGCCAACTTTCAGTGCCCCTGTGCCGCCCAAGGCTTCTATCGTGACCGCGCGGCCTGCCTGGACGAGGGGGGATTGCGCACCGAAAATGAGATTCTGCACGCCGGTGTTAAACGCACCCAAACCTTCGATGGGCTGATAACCGCGTGCGGGGGCAGCTTCCAGGCGAATTTTTTCGGCGGTTTTAACGGCTTCGAGCAAAGGCAGCTTGCCATTGTCGTCGTAATAAACGCCGACGCCCAGATTCACCTTTTTGGGGTTGGTGTCGGCATTAAAGCCTTCGGTCAAGCCAAGAATCGGGTCGCGGGGCGCGAGTTCAACCGCAGAAAAAATTGAGGTCATGGACGTTCCAGGGAGTGATTGTTTAAAAAACACAGCAAAGTCGGCGCTGGCGAGACGGCGGCATGCAGGGAAAGCGATAAAAACAGCGATATCAGCTTGCCTTTCCAGCGTGGCGCGCAATAATACCCGATTGAGGGCTGGCCTGACATGGTTTTGCGCACATCAAGCGCAAATATTGCTTGGCCTGAAAAGAAAAATTAGTGAGCAAAATGAATGCATTAACCAAGAGGTATCAGGGTGGTTGATAAAGAAAACAAGGATTCTGCTGCCGGGATGGCAAGTGGGATGGCAAGCGCTGCCAACGTGGTGACTTTTGATGGCAGTCCGTTTCGCTTGCACCAGCCTTTCTCGCCAGCTGGCGATCAGCCCGAGGCGATCCGGTTATTGACGGAAGGCTTCAATGACGGTTTGTCGTTCCAGACCCTGCTTGGCGTCACGGGCTCTGGCAAGACCTACACCATGGCCAACGTGATTGCCCGCCTGGGTCGGCCTGCCTTGGTGCTGGCGCCGAACAAAACGCTGGCGGCGCAGTTGTATTCCGAGTTCCGCGAGTTTTTTCCGGAAAATGCGGTGGAGTATTTCGTGTCCTATTACGATTACTACCAGCCGGAAGCCTATGTGCCTTCGCGCGATTTGTTCATCGAGAAGGATTCGGCGATCAATGACCACATCGAGCAAATGCGCTTATCGACCACCAAGAGTTTGCTGGAGCGGCGCGATGTGGTCATTGTGTGTACCGTGTCGGCGATCTACGGCATTGGTGACCCGGGGGATTACCACAGCATGATCCTGCATTTGCGCCAGGGCGAAAAAATGGCGCAGCGCGAGATCATTCAGCGCCTGACGGAAATGCAATATGAGCGCAATGAGGTTGATTTCCGGCGCGGCGTTTATCGTGTGCGTGGCGATGTGATTGATATTTTTCCGGCGGAAAACGCCGAGAACGCGATCCGCATTGCCTTGTTTGACGATGACATTGAAACCTTGACGCTGTTCGATCCGCTGACCGGGCAGACGAAAAGGAAGCTGCACCGGTTTACCGTGTTCCCGTCCAGCCACTATGTGACGCCCCGCGCGACGGTGCTGCGCGCTGTTGAGGCGATCAAGGCGGAGCTGCGCGAGCGCATGGATTTTTACGCCCGGGAGCAGAAGCTGGTGGAATTGCAGCGGATTGAGCAGCGCACGCGGTTTGATCTGGAAATGCTCGATCAGCTCGGTTTTTGCAAGGGTATCGAAAACTACTCGCGGCATTTATCCGGCCGCCAGCCAGGCGAGCCGCCGCCAACCTTGTATGACTACCTGCCAGCGGACGCCATCATGTTTGTCGATGAATCCCATGTGGCCATTCCGCAAGTGGGCAGCATGTACAAAGGCGATAGGGCGCGCAAGGAAAACCTGGTGAATTACGGCTTTCGGCTGCCCTCGGCGATGGATAACCGGCCATTGAAATTTGAAGAGTTTGAACGCTTGATGCCGCAAACCGTGTTTGTTTCTGCCACGCCCTCGGTGTATGAAGCGGGGCATCAAGGCCAAGTGGTCGAGCAAGTGGTGCGCCCGACCGGGCTGGTGGATCCGCGACTGGAAATCCGTCCGGCTACAACGCAGGTGGATGATTTGCTGGCCGAGGCCAAAAAACGCATCGCTGTGGGTGAGCGGGTACTGGTGACGACTTTAACCAAGCGCTTGTCTGAGCAGCTCACCGAATACTTGAAGGACAATGGCATCAAGGTGCGCTACCTGCATTCGGATATTGATACCGTCGAGCGCGTCGAGATCATCCGCGATCTGCGCCTGGGTGTGTTTGATGTGCTGATCGGGATCAACCTGCTGCGGGAAGGCCTGGATATTCCGGAAGTCTCGCTGGTGGCGATCCTGGATGCCGACAAGGAGGGTTTTTTGCGTTCGACGCGTTCGTTGATACAAACCATAGGCCGCGCAGCGCGGCATATCAATGGCCAGGCGATTTTATATGCGGATCGCATCACGCAGTCGATGCAGGCGGCCATTTCAGAAACCGATAGGCGGCGCAACAAGCAAATCGCGCATAACGCCGCGCATGGCATTACGCCGCAGGGCGTCAATAAGATCATCAAGGATATTATTGAAGGGGCTTATGACGCCGATGCGGCCGTGCTCACGCGGCAGGCCGTGGCTGATGCGGCGCGTTACGAGATGATGAGTGAAAAAGAGTTGGGGCAGCAGATCAAACAACTGGAAAAAGCCATGCAGGCGCACGCCAGGAACCTGGAGTTTGAAGCCGCCGCCGCCGCGCGCGACGAGTTGTTCCATATCAAGCGCCTGGCCTTTGGCGGAGAGGCGCACGATGCCAAAGGGGCTGAGGATTAAGCATTGCGTAGCGGCGTTATATTGCAGCCATGGGTGCATCGCCTTGATTTACAATGCTTGGCAATGAATGAACGTCAAACAGGATGGAGCGGCAATGAGTGAACAATCAAGCAACGATCAAGCCAAGGGCGGCCAGGTCGCAGAGAATCAATTTACGTGGTCAGACTCCTATTTGCTGGGTTACATCCCCATGGATGACACGCATAAGGAATTTGTTGAGTTGGTGAATGCCATGAAGCAGGCGTCCGACGACGCATTCGCCGCTGCCCTGGATGCGTTTGAAAAGCATGCCGTGCGGCATTTCAATGAGGAAAACGCATGGATGAAAGCCACGGATTTTCCATCCATGGATTGCCATATTGATGAGCACGCCGCTGTCCTGGCCTCCGTGCAGGGCGTGCAAGCGATGGAAATTGAAAAAAAGCTCTCGGTGGGGCGTGGTCTGGTCACTGCGCTGGAAGAGTGGTTCCCCGGGCATGCGGATTATCTTGATTCAGCCTTGGCTAAATGGATGGTCAAGCAAAGTTTTGGCGGGGAAAGGGTTGCGCCCGTGGTGTTGCGGCGCAATCCCAAAATGAGCGAGACTGAGGTTGTGGCCAAACCCCGTTAAGTCAGATGTTGGCCGTTGAGGAAAGTGCTTTGAAGCATCGACAGGCCGTGTGAGCACGACTTCATGGGGCGGTGGGAATAACTGCCGCTCGCACAAGCGATTCAAGTTTGCGCTGCTCTTGTCCGTTGTGCTGCACGGCCTGGTGCTGTTGATCCACACCGGCTCACCGGATGACCGCTCCCAAAAGGCGGCACGGGGGGGTGGCGCAGAGACGCGAATTACCGCAAGATTAAAACCTGAAACTGCCGATCAGCCAGCGGTTGTTACGCAACCAGCGCCTGCAGTATTGCCTGCGCCAAAGCGACAGCCCTTAAGGCCTCAAGCGAACAAGCCAAGACGGCCAAAAGTGATGAGCTTGCCCGCAGGGCTCGCCCGGCAACGGACTTGGACGATCGCTGAGCGCGACGAGATGAATCAGTTTCTGGATGAACTCAAAACGCCCCTGCCCTCCGCGCCACCAAGGCCGCCATCAACAGGCGCGGAACTCTCGCGGCAAGCCTTGGCCAGCGCCAGAGAGGAAGGGCGGCGCCTGGCACAGCAAGGCGATGTTTCAGGAGCGGAATCTTCGCTCGATAACAAAACCGTCGAGCCCTTTAGCTTGCAAATGTACTTTGACGCTTTCGTGCGCAAGTTGAACCAAAGTTCCGCCTTCGTGAAAAACGACCCGCGTGCGCGCGGCTCGCGCAAAGCCCTGGTGCAGATTGTTTTAAAGCCGGACGGCACATTGAAAAGCTATCGCGTCATCCGCGCGGCCGATCAGCAAGCGCAGATTGCCTATATCAAGCAAGTGATCGACCTGGCCTCGCCTTTTTCAGCCTTCCCGCAGGATATCCGCCGCGCGATGGAATCCTTTTCCGTGCTGATCTGCATCTACCCCCCGCGCGAGGGCGAGGGTGGCGGCTTTATCCGCAGCTTTGGCAGCCATGATTGTGATTGAATGGCAAGGGAATGGCCGATGTAAAAATGCCGGATGCTAAGCCGTGGGTGGTTGACGTCAGCTGATAAAAGTCGGCGCTGGCGATACGGCGCCAAAACAAAAAGCCCCGGTTTCCCGGGGCTT
>DILC01000063.1:0-1424 GCA_002424865.1 Rhodocyclaceae bacterium UBA5602
GGCGCTAACGCACCGGCATGGCGACCGAAGGCCGTGCGCAGGCCATCGTAAATATAAGCATCAAGCATCTATAACTCCTTGGGCTACTTTTGGGGTAGCTGGTGGTAAGTGAGGATACAGCGGCAGGCCGTTGGCTTACACCGGATCCCAGCTGAAAATATCGGCGGAAACATCGAGCGGCACAAAATTGGAACGCAGCGCGGGCATGGCGTGCTCGGCCACGGTTTGCGGCGTCCAGCCTTCACCGCGATGAATGCCGCGCACGGGGCGGGGCTGGCTCATCAGGAAAATCTCGTTGCTGCGCACGGCGAAAATCTGCCCTGTGACATCCTTGGCCGCATCGGACGCCAGATACACCACCACGGGCGCGATTTTCGCGGTTTCCATGGTCTGCAAGCGTTTCACGCGGGCCTGTTGCGCGGGGGTTTCGGTGGGAATGGAACCGATCATGCGGCTCCAGGCAAAGGGCGCAATGCAGTTGGAGCGCGAGTTGTAGCGGCGCATATCCAGCGCGATGGATTTGGACAAGGCGGCAATCCCGAGCTTGGCGGCGGAATAGTTGGACTGCCCCAGGTTACCAATCAAGCCGGAAGTGGAGGTCATGTGCACATACGAGCTGCTTTCCTGGTTGCGGAAATGCTCGGCTGCGGCACGGCTGACATAAAAAGCGCCATTCAAATGCACGTCAATCACGGCGTGCCATTGCTCTTCGGTCATCTTGTGGAACATCACGTCGCGCAAAATGCCGGCATTATTCACCACGCTATCAATGCGCCCGAAGTTATCCAGCGCGCATTCAATAATGCGGTGGGCACTGGCCCATGAGGCGACGCTTTCATAATTGGCGACCGCCTGGCCACCCTTGGCGATGATCTCCTGCACCACGCCCTCGGCCGGCGTCTGATCGCTGCCCGAACCATCGGTTGCGCCACCCAGATCATTGACCACCACGCGCGCGCCCTCTGCTGCCATCAACAAGGCGATATCGCGGCCAATACCCCGGCCCGCGCCTGTGACAACCACCACTTTATCCTGCATCATGCCTTGCTCACTCATCTTGTCTCTCCTGGCTAATTAAATTTAATCATCCTTAAAAATACCTATGCTTGCGGGCGCCAGCCCAGCGTTGCCAACCCCAAATCAAGTTTGCGGACGCAAGTGCGCACTGGCTTCTTCTTCCATGCGCTGCCAGATTTCTATCGCCATCGGGTTTTGGCTTTCCTCCAGAATGTGGCCCACCAGCCCCACCGCACGCGCCATCACGCCCAAGCCGCGCACGATCTTCCATGGAAAGCCAAACTCGCAGCAGATCGCACCTATCGCACCTGTTGCATTGATGGGCAGGGATTTGCCCGCCGCACGCTCGGCTTCGCGGCCAATCGCCTGCATCAGGGCGACATAGCGGCCAGACAGCCCATTTTCAG
>DILC01000063.1:1505-18886 GCA_002424865.1 Rhodocyclaceae bacterium UBA5602
CACCGTCTCTTTGGCCAGGGCTTCCAGGTCGACCTCGCCTGTGCCCGGGGGCAAGGCCTCATACAGCATTTTTGCGGCTGTTTCCATGCTGCCGACAAACACCGTGCCCAAACCACACAAACCTGCGGCAACCGCCGCTTGCAAGGACTCCGGCGCACCCGCGTAAGTCAAGCGTGCGGCCAGGGCGCTGGGGGTGACACCATGCTCAACCAAGGTAACAACCAAGGCATTGAACATGACGGACTCTTGCGGCGTGGGCATGCGTGCGGTGAGCTCCAAAAACGCCATATCGCCCAAATTCAGCTTGCCCAGGATTTCGCTCGGCAAATCGCGGCCACGCACATTGATTTGATCCGGCGTGCTCCAGGCAATGTCCGAACGTACCGGCTTTTGTTTTCTGCTCATACCATGCACTCCCTCATGCTTTTTTATTGATCGACACGTTGCCATGCTGACCGCAAGCTCTTTGCCTTTTTTTATATTTCTAAAATGTCTGCTTTATCAAAATTTCGGGGACAGAGCCTGCACACTCCACCCCCGAAATTTTGCCTGGACTATCCACGCCAGCGCCCCTTTAACGAGCGGCAAATCAGCATGGCACGGACAGGAGACAGGGCGTCTTGAATCCTCACCATACCCTCACCACACCCGCACCACACCATCAGGCAGGTTTAATGCGCTGCTCTTCAGCATCAAGAAAAGCCCGCATCGCCGGGGCGGAGGCGGCTTCTTTAGCCAGCAGGGCAAGGGCTTTGCTGCCCAGGGTATCCATGCTGCCACCGGCTTGTGCCAGGCGTTCGATGCGTGGCAAGCCTTCGTCCAGGAAAGTCCAGAAATCGTTCAAGGCATCCGTGCGCACGCGGCCATACCCTTTAACGATACGCCCCGCATCCGCTGCCAGCGTGCCCAGTTGCGGACTCTTTTTAAGGTTGGCCACAATCGCGGCTTCCCAACGCGCCAGCAGGGCTTGCTCGTGGCCATAGCGGCGCGAGCTGCGGCGCACGCCCCTGAGCATGGAAATGCCACGCATGGTGGCGTAACCGAAAAAGCCGTTGGTGTTCATCTGAATCGGAAACTTCATGGCATCAAAATCAGACTTGAACAAGCGGCCCACTTTTTCAACCAAATTCGCGACGGGTGCGGGCAAGCCACCAAGAATCTGCTCCATATCCGGCACTAAATAGTCAGTGACAACAAAGCGCTGACCTTCGGTAACACCAAAATCCTGCTTGATACGCTCGAAACGCTCTGGCCGCGTTTTAAGCTGGGCAACACGCGCGCCATCTTCGTAAGTCATCCAGTTGGACAAATGCTGCGCATAGGCTTCCACCAGATTGGCATCGGCACCGGGCTGCTGGGCCATTTTGGCAACACGCGCCAAAAAG
The DNA here is from genome assembly GCA_002424865.1 of Rhodocyclaceae bacterium UBA5602. Lineage (GTDB taxonomy): Bacteria > Pseudomonadota > Gammaproteobacteria > Burkholderiales > Rhodocyclaceae > Rugosibacter. The sequence continues at coordinate 2,891 of DILC01000063.1, forward strand.
TCCTCGGCATACCGGGTATCCTGATAATCCATCAGGCGGTACAAGGCCTCGGCCAGAATCACATGCATGCGCGGGCCGTAGGTCAGTGCGGCATGGGACAACAAGCGATCGTAATCCTTGCGCTGAGTCTCATTCAGACGCCCTTGCCGCTGGCGCGCCAGTTCAGCGCCATCCACCGGCACCTGGCCTTCGACCATCATGCGCGGCAAGGTGCCGTCCTTGACGCGGTTATAGCCAATATCAAAGGCGGCGATGCTGGCTTTAACATTCACTTCCGACTCGCGAATGGCCTCATGAAACGGCTCACGGGGCAAGTCAAACGCGGGGGAGGCAATCGCTGCGCCCAGCAACAAGGCATTGCTGGTCAAAGCGGGCAAACCCGCTTCCAATACCAGCCGTTGCGCATCCACCACGTTGTGGCGGTCAGGGGCGAGCTCGGCCACGGCGCGGGCGATGATGGAAGAATCGTAAATGCCGCCTTCAGCCGGCATTTTTTCCATCGTGGTCAAATAGCGCGTGCTGTTGCCGATGATGCTGCACGTGGGCGAAGCAAAGCCGCCAAATACCAGGCGACCTAATTCCAGCAGCTCCTGACCGATGAGCAGGTCCACGTCGCCTGGCGTGGCAAACACGGAAGTAATCGGCGTTTTGCCCTGGCCGGGAATGGCTTCGCAGTAGTAAGTCACCGTGCCCGCGCGTTGCGAGAGTCCGAGCAAACCAATGCTGGTCGCACGCCAGCCTGCGTTCAGCAGGCCATGCACGAGCCAATCGCTCAATACGCCCCCGCCCTGGCCACCGACCGTGCCGATGAGAATGCGCTTGGCGCGAGGACGGTCTGCTGAGAGGGTTCCGGTTGATACAGTCGTCGTTGCGGTATTCATATTAGGCGGCTTCCTTGCTGGTTACGGGCGTACGGACGACGGGGCGGCCGACCATGAGACGGGATACGCTGGCCTTGATTTTTTCCAGCCAGCTGGCGTTTTCAATCTTGGTGACTTTAAAGAACGAAGGGCATAACTGCGCAGCGGTCGTTACTTCGCCGCACACGCCACAGCCCACGCAGGTGGTATCAATGGCGGCAATCGGCGCAGTACGCAAGCTGTTCGGCCCTTCCTTCAACGTCAAGGATGGGCAACCGTTAAAGCGGATACAGGCGTGGTCGCCCACGCAAACTTCTGCATCCACACCCAAACGGTCAATCTCCACCCGTTCGCCCGCTTTAATGGCTTTTTCACGTTCGGGCTTGACGCGGCGTTGCTTTTGCAGCTGACATTCGGCTTCAGAAATCAGCACGCGCACCTTGGGGATTTTGGTGTCCCGCCGGTATCGCGTCATGATCTCATTGAACGCCTTGAAGTCATACGGATTCACCCGCTCGACATCCTTGACGCCCATGCCCCGGAAAGTGTTCTCGATGCTCATGTCAGAGCCCACGTCTTCCCCTGTCATCAATTTGCCGACGTTGGGGTTTTCATGCGCACCCGTCATGGCGGTCCATTTGTTGTCCGCCACGATGTAAATCGCATCTTGCCGGTTGTAGATGGCGTTAGCGGCGGAGGTATTAAACGCGCTGTGCCACAGCGTGCCGTCTCCCACGACAGATACGTTTTGCTGTTTGGATAGGGCCGAGATACCCGCTGCTGCGGCCAGCCCCCCGCCCATGCCCATGTTGGAGTCGGCCATGCCGAAGGGTGCGTAAGCGGCCATGCCGTAACAGCCCACATCACCGCCGTGCCACTCTCTTTGCCCGGTTTTATATTCCTCGATCTTCATGTTGGCAAAAATCGGCCGCTCAGGGCAACCCGTACAGAAGGTCGGAATCCGTGGCGGCACAGGTGCGGGAAAGAGGCTTACCGCCTGGCTCTTCCTGGCCAGCACTTCGCCCAGGGTTGCGGTCGGGCTCAAGGCCAGTTCAGGCATGGCTTCGGCAATGAACCTGGCCAAGGGCTGGGCTACGCGGTCGGGCAGCAATTCGCCATATTTCGGGATAATGTCATGGCCATAAAACCTGGTCGTGATGCCGCGCTTTTGCATCAATGTACGCATCTGCATTTCCAGCAGCTCAGGCTGGCCTTCTTCAACCAGCAGCACATGGCTCTTGTCTTTGATGAAGTTGGCAATCTGATCGTCGTTCAGCGGATGAATGACGTTGAGTTGCAGCAGCTGCAGGCGTGAATCCATGTCGCCATACTCATCCGCCAAGCCCAGCAGGCTCAACAAGCGCATGGTGGTGTTAAAGGTTGTGCCGTGGGTGATGATGCCCACCCTGGCGCCTTCATGGCCAAAGTATTCGTTGAGTTTTCGCTCAACCACGAGACGTGCGGCAGTCGGCAGGCGGCTTTCAAAGCGCGCTGACTCCTGGTTATACGAGTTGGGCGGGAACGGGAAAGTTGCCGGGTTGCGCTTGAAATCAACAGCCTTGTCGTTGGTATTGATCTTGGCCATGACGTTGTCGCCCACCGTCACGCGCGCGTTGCAGTGTGACAATTGCGGGCGCACCAGCACGGCGACAACCGATTGGCTATCGCGCGAAATATCCATGCCCTCTTTGACCATGCGGTGCAGCACTTGCGAGTCGCCGCGCGAATCAATGACGATAATGCCGGATTTAACGCCCCAGGCCAGGGTACGCTGCAATACCGAGGTACTCGATCCGCCGTAATCTTCACCGACGACGATCATCGCGCCGTCCTGGACACCGATCTGGGAGACGTGATCGACCACGTCCTGGCCCACGCCATTGCCCAGCACCTTCCAGGTCACAGCACCCCGCACAGGGCCATAGACCGAGGTGGTCAGCAAGGCGGCGGCGGCCATTTCATTGCTGGACGTCTCAAAAAAGATGCCATATTTCTTGAGCACCGTCTCGTAGGCGTCAGCCGCAGCGTCCATCACATTGGCCACCGGCGAGCCGGGATAGCCGCCGATATAGCTGATGCCGGATTCGAGCAGCGCTTTTAACACCACCAGCGCGCCATCGCCATACAGCGTGTCGCCGTGTTTGCCTTCCAGTTCTGCAATTTGTTCAGATGCGTAAGAATGTGCCATGGGGTTTACTCCTCTAAAATTATTGTTGCGCGTCGGTTTGCTGACCGCTCATTGCCTGCTGTGCTTCATCATTCCCTGCATGCTTCATTAGTTAAATCGGTTTTTCAGCGCTGGGGCAGATTTCACGCCGTCCCGCCAAGGCCGACTTTTCATGCAACGCGGCATGACGCATTAACGCCCCTGAAACCTTGGCGGGCGCTTCTCGCCAAATGCTTTCAGGCCTTCTTTTTGATCTTCCGTCGTAATCAGGAAAGCCATGGACAAGGCCTCAACATCCATGAACGCATCAAACGGCATACGCAGCGCATCGCGCAAGGCTTTTTTCGCCAGGCCATGCGCAACCGTCGGGCCATCAGCCAGCTGATCGGCGATCTTTTGCGCTTGGCCAGTCAACTCACTGGCGGGAACTGTCCAGTTATACAAACCAATGCCGGTCGCTTCTTTGGCGGTCAAGGTTTTATTCAACAGCACAATTTCCTTTGCCCGCGTCATGCCCACGCGATGCGCCAGAAAATACAGCGCGCCCGAATCCGGCATTGCACCGATCTTGCCAAATGCCGGAATGAATGCTGCTTCTTCGCTCGCCAGCACCAGGTCCGCCGCCATCACCAGGCTAATCCCCGCGCCTGCTGCCGGACCGTTCAGCACGGCCAGCACAGGCTTGTCGAGCATAATGATGGCGCGAATCAAGGGCCGCATTTCGATGTCCAGAAAATGCAGCACTTCGCTGGGCGAGTGGTTTTTGAAAATGGACTTCAAATCCCCCCCGGCGCAAAACACCGGGCCTTCGCCAGTGAGCGACACGGCACGCACGGACGGGTCGCGTGCGGCCTCAGCCAGCGCATCCGACAAGGCCCGCACGCACGTGGCGTCCAGGGCGTTGCGCACTTGCGGCCGCGTGATGCAAATTTCCATCACCGTGCCACGGCGAGAAACAGAAATGGTTTTCTCTTGGCTCATTGGCGTGCTTTCTACTCAGGGATTTTTGAAGTTGGGTTTTTCTTTGGCTTTAAATGCGCGCACCGCTTCCTTGTGGTTGTCCGTGCGGAAGGTAATGCCCTCCAAGCCTAAGGACGCATCAATCACCTGGTTAAGAATCATGCGCAAATAAAGATTCACGGAACGCTTGGTCATCTCTATCCCCAAGCGCGGGCCGTTTGCCATGCGTTCGGCAAAAGCGTAGGTTTTGGCTTCCAGTTCCGCAGCAGGCACAGCGTAATTCACCAGTCCCATTTCAGCGGCTTGCTTGCCGGTAAGCGGGTCGCCCGTCATGAGATATTCTTTCGCGCGATTGGGACCAATCAGCAAAGGCCAAATCACCGCGCCACCGTCCCCTGCAGCAACACCGACAGACACATGAGAGTCGGCAATTTTTGCATTCTCATCCATGAAGCTCACATCGGCAAACAGGCCCAGGGTTGCGCCCAGACCCATCGCCGCACCGTTAATCATGGAAATGATCGGCTGTGGCGCATCAATCATCGCACGCAGTACTTCAACACCTTCGCGCATCACGACACCGTAATCATCCCCCGTACCTTCGCTTAAGACGCGAATCCATTCCAGATCGCCACCGGCGCAGAATGCACGGCCCGCAGGGTCGCCCGTGAGGACAATCGCGCCAATCGTGCGATCCAGCGCGGCTTCGCGCAAAGCCTGGGGCAGTTCCGCATGCATAAAAGCATCAACTGCATTGCGCTTCTCCGGCGAACTCAATTTAATAGTAAGGATCGCCCCTTTACGTTCCAGCACCAAACGCTGATATTTATTGCCCATTTCTCTCTCCGACGTTAATTAAAATTTTTTTGAAAACTTTTACTGCATTTAACTGCTACACCGTACTAAAAATTTTGCGCTGCCGTTGATGCCTGTACTGGTCCATCCCATCGCTTCATGCCAGGCACATCAATATTGAATTGATCCAGCACGCGTCCTGCCATTTGGGTGACCGCATCATCCAGAGAACAAGGCCCAAGATAGAACGAGGGCACAGGCGGCATGATGACCGCCCCGGCTTCGGTTGCCAAGGTCATGTTGCGCAGGTGAATCAAATTCAATGGCGCTTCCCTTGTGACCAATACCAGCTTGCGCCGCTCTTTGAGTGTCACATCTGCCGCACGGGTAATCAGATTGCTGCTCGCCCCATTGGCAATTCCCGACAAGGTATTCATCGAGCAAGGAATCACCACCATGCCTGCGGTACGGAATGAACCGCTGGCAATGCTTGCGCCAATGTCCTTGTTGCTGTGTACCTGCGTTGCCAGCGCTTCAAATGTTTCACGCGTCTCGTTTAATTCGAGCTTGGCGGTCAGCACGGCAGCGGAGGACAACACCAGATGCGTCTCCCAGCCTGACGCCTGTTGCATTAACTGCAGCAGGCGCAGGCCAAGCAAAGATCCAGACGCACCGCTAACCGCGATGACTAGCCTTTGCGGGGTTGGCGTTGGGGCCAAGGTCAAGGTTGAGCTCAAGCGACGCGCCGCGGTGTATCAGTTGAACCAATGGCACTGGTCAAGAGCGCTTGCAACTTGTTAAAGCCTGCATCGCTATAGGTTGCCATAGCAGCCTTGCGGAAGGCGGGATCCGCCCTGACTACGCCAATGCCCTGCGTTGCCCATTCGCTGATCAAGGCCTTGCCGCAATCCAATGCCCGCTGCTCCTGGCCTTCGTCGTAGGAGATCAGCACTTCGCTTAACAGCGCACGCCACGAGGTGCCTTGCTCAACCACCACGCCGCAGCCTGCTGCCTTGACCACTTCTTTGGTGCGCTTGGCAAACTTGAGCGCAGACTCGCCCTCAATCGGCATGGCAAATACCAGACGCAGATAACGTGAACCCACCGATTTTTCATATTGCGGCCATTCTGCAATGGCATGCCCCTGCATCAAGCCGGCACGGGCAACGGCTGAACCTTCTTTAGCGTCGGTCAAGTTCTCAAGGCGCGCGGCAGAACCCAATTTGCCAGCGATGCCATTCAGCATGCCCCAAATCAGATCAACGTTTTTGGGCAAGCCGTAAATTCCGCCATAGATATTCCATGCCGCAGGCGTGCCGCCCAAGAGGGTTTTCTCGCTTTCGCCATCGATCACCACAATGGTATTGGGCACAATCATGTTGATGCGCAAGTCACGCATGACCTCAACCGCGGCCGACAGCGTGGCCTCGTCATCAATGCGGAACGCAAAAGGACGGTACGCCGGAGGGGCTGGCGAAATCCACAAACCGACTTTGGTCGGGATACCCAAACCGGATTGCGTAAAGCTGCCATCCACGTAAGGACCAAAGCCCAGCTTGAACAACTGCCAGCAATCACCCGTGGGGAAAGCGCCCATGCCAGTACGGATTTGCTTGCCGTCCGCTGTAATGACTTCCAGGCCGCACTGCATCATCAGGTTATCGCTATAGGACGTATAACCAAATGAGCGGTCCCAAATGCTGCCCATGATGGACTCGGCATCATTGCGCCCGCTATCCACCCACATATCGTGGCCTTTGGCTTTTAAAGCCGCGCGCAAGTCAGCGTGGCTGACCCCCGGCTCGACTAAAACCGTTGCGTGATTTGGGTCGATGGAAACGACTGCACGCATACCGGATAAATCAACCAAAACAGGCTCGCTGCTTACTTCAGGCGCCAGCAGGCCATTGCCGCTGGCGTTAGGCGCAACCCACAAGGCGACGCCTTCCTGATGCGCGGCTTTTTGAATCGCCTGCACATCCTTGACTGTTTTTGGGCGCACCACTTTCTTCGGCAGATGGGCCATGCCCGCTGTACCGCGTAAGATTTTTGTGTCGGCCAGCGCTTCTACTGCAACACCGCTCTTTTTAAGCTTGGCTTCTAGCGTCGCTATGGTCATTATTTTCCTCCCGCTTCTCAAGTTGGTTTGCGTGCAGGCGGAACAACCTGCCGCAGGCTATCAAAATCCACACCCTTCATTTGCGCCCAGGCGGGACGAACCTTGGGATCAATGGATTCCGCTGGCTCGCTATCGCGCCATGTGTAAGCGCAATCCTTGCAGTGCCATACCCGCCATAAAACCTGGCCATTTTCCATTCCGGCGTGCATTTGCGTAACGCCCGTAGACTCGCATCGCGGACAAATCGTTTTCATCGGACGCCCCCTTTCTGAAGCTCACTCAAACGCTGCATCAAAGCGTCAATTTCAGGTCCCATCGGCCGATCAACAAGATGCGGATCGGCACCCAGGTTATCCGGCGCCATAAAGCTCGTGGCGTCGATAATCAAGCGATGCCCTTTGCCTGGCACTTCAGCCGCCGGATCAATCGGCACCATCGGCATATTGGGAATCACGATAATGTCGTTCGCCCGTGTGCGCGTCGACAACGCCCACATCACCTGGTTAAGATCAAACGGGTCAACATTCTCATCGACCAGTATCAGGTTTTTCAGGTACATCGTGCCATGCGGCGTGCCCAGCGCACGCATCGCAACCGACTTGGCAAAACCGGAGAAGCGATTCTTCACCGCAATGATGCCGGTCAAGCCGTGCTGGTACAAGGCATTCACGGCGGCAACTTCCGGGAAGTCTTTTTTCAGCTGGGCGTAAATTGGCGCAGACGTATTCAGGCCAATCAAGGTATCGTGCTCTGTCCAGCCTTTACCGATATAGATGTTTTCAAAAATCGGATTATTCCGATGGCTCACGCCCGTCACACGGAACAACGGCACCTTACGCACGCCGCTATAGCTGCCCGGAAACTCGCCAAACGGGCCTTCGACCTCGCGCTGATTGAGCTGTAATTCGCCCTCAATCACCATCTCGGTGTCCGCCAGAATATCCGTGCCATTCACCGCTGTCGTCAAGCGTAACGGCGCGCCCATCATTTGCGATGCGTAGGCGAATTCAGACTCGTCGTAACCCACGGGCGTTGCCGCAAACATCGGCATGGCCGGGTGGTTGCCTATCATGACGGAAACTTTCAGCGGCTTGCCATGCTGCTCAGCCATCAGCATCTGCCTTCCCATGTCATGCGCCGGGATGGACAGCAGGGTGAAGGTATCCGGCCCCATCACCTGGATGCGGTAAATGCCCACATTCTGCTTGCCAAAGTTGTCAGGATCCAGCGGATCGCGGCTGACTACGCAAGCCTTGCCGATGTAAAAACCACCGTCATGCGCGTTAATCCGGTACAGCGGCAGAAGGTCATACAGGTTGATGCCGTGATCAATCCGGTTTTCATGCACCGGCGCATTTTTTGGGTCAACCCGCGCCAGCAAGGGCTTATCCGAACCCCAGCGGCGGATGATCTCAAAAAACAACTCACGCACAGGCGTCGTTTTTGGCATGCCCAGCAACAAAGCCAGATTGCCAAAACTGCCATGCACATTCACCGCCACGCGCTTGCCAGGATAACCACGGATTTTGTCGAAAATAACCGCAGGTCCCGTGGACACGTTATTGCCAGCCGCCACCGAAACATTGCGGATGTCCGGCTCTGGCAAGACGGCATCAGGCCATGTCACGCATTGATCGTGCTCACCGAGGTAGTCCAGAAAATCCCGTAAGGAGCCAATCCTTGCGGCAACCGCTTTAGCCTGTGCAGAAAGCGTGACTTCCTTTTCAGTGTCCATGGGCGGCTCCAGGCGCTTGTATGGTGACCCACTTCCACTCGGTGCAGTGGTCAATATCGGTCTGCGCGCCTTCACGCCCCATGCCGGAGTCGCCTACGCCACCAAACGGCACATGCGGTTCGTCATGCAGCGTGGGGGCATTGATGTGCACCATGCCCGCGTGGATACTTTGCGATAAACGCATGGCTTCGGCCAGATTCTGCGTAAACACAGCGGCCGACAGGCCATACGGCGTATCGTTGGCAATCGCCAAAGCGGCATCAGCTGAATCCACTTTATACACGGCAGTGACAGGACCAAAGGTTTCTTCCTGATAGCAAACCATGCTTGGATTCACGTTGGTAAGAATGGTCGGCAGACACCGGTTGCCTTCCCATTGCCCCCCCATCTCCAGCGTTGCGCCATTGGCCACGGCATTTTCGATGTGATGGCGGATACGGTCGCGTTGACGCTGCGAAATAATCGGCCCCAACATGGTTTGCGGGCTGCGCAAATCACCATAGCCTACCTTGGCCGCAGCGGCTTTATAGCGCTTCAAGAACTCATCGTAAATCGGCGCCTCAACCAGAATCCGGCTGGACGCCATGCAGGCCTGCCCCTGAAACAGGAACATGCCAAACACAGCGGCCTGCACTGCCGCGTCAAGATCCGCATCTTTCAGGATAATCAGCGGGTTTTTACCGCCAAGCTCCAGCAAGGCGCGCTTCATGTGCTCGCCACACAGCATGGACAAGTGACGGCCAACGCGGGTTGAACCCGTGAAATTAACCCCCTTGATGCGCGGGTGCGTGACCAGGCTATCGCCAATCTCATGCCCAAAGCCGGTGATCACGTTAAATGAACCTGCAGGAAAACCCGCATCGCGGAACAGTTCGGCCACCAGCAAGGCTAGCGCAGGCGCTTCTTCCGAGGCCAGCAAAACGACGGTATTGCCTGTCGCCAAGGGGCCTGTGCACTGCTTCATCGCCTTGATCAGCGGCACATTGAACGGTGTGATGCAGGCGAACACACCCAAGGGCTCCCTCACGCTCATGCTGAAGCGGCCGGGCACATCCGAAGGCAGCGTTTGGCCCGTGATGCGACGCGGAATGCCGGCTGCCGTGCGCAGATGCGCAATGGCGTATTTAATCTCGAAATGCGCCTTGAGCATGGGCGAGCCGATTTCGTCGATCAGCACGTCGGCAAACACCTCCTTGCGCTCTTCGAGCAAATCAGCCGCTTTGCTCAGCCACGTCTCGCGCTGGCCGGGCGGCGTCGTGCGGTAGCTGGCAAAGGCGGCATGCGCTGCCTCAACGGCCAAATGCACATCCTCTGCTGACGCCTTGGCCACCTCGGCATAAGGACCATCGTCAAGGGGATTGTGATCAATGAAAACGGCATTGTCTTTGGCGGCCTGGTACTTGCCACCAATCCACAGATTAAGTTTTTTAACTGACATCTAAAGCTCCTCGTGGTTATTTTTTCCCTGCCGGGTGCGGGCCTGCTGACAAATAAGCAGCCAGTGCGTCAAGCTCCTGGTTATTGAGTTCACCCATACGAAAACCCGGCATCAGCCCGCGCCCATTGCGTACGATGTAGCGTACAAAATCAGGCACTAAATTATCGCGGTCAGCGAGCGCGGCCTTGTCTTTGCCATAGAGAAAACCCAAGGCCTCGGTGCCTGGATAGCCCAGCCCACGCTCATGACAGATCGTGCAATAGTGCTGATAAACAGCCTCGCCTTGTGCCAATATGGCTGGGCTTGCGGGCACAGCAGCTGCATCTGCGGCATACGCCGTATTGCCAGCGCCGACTATTCCACCGATCAAAACCGCACCCAGCAAGCGTTGTTTCATCATTGACTTTAAAAGTAACGCCACTTTCATCATGCCCTCCCCTTGCGCATCGACTTGGGCCAGATGCCCATTTTCCCTGGCGACAAAATGCCAGACGGATCAACCGCATCCTTGACCTTTTCATGCATTCTCAGCAACGCGGAATCATTCCAGTTGTAGGTGCCTGCAATGCGGTCCATAAAGTCGATATGCGTCCGGTATTCGCCATAACCGGCGGCCGCTGCCGCATCCACCAACTCGCCAAACAGCTTGTTCGCGCGCGCTTTTTGCTTGGCGTCGTAGCGATCGAACGTCAGGCAGAAAATGTGGTGCATGTCACGCCAACCCACAGCGAACTCGCCACAGTAATCAAAACCTGCCTTGTTGCAACGGTCGCGGATCAACTCATACTGCTTGGTGGCATCATCGCCCGTCACAGGCGAAATCGGCGAAAAGTCGATGTGCGCGCCATTCGGAATCCAGTTCATCACACTGTATTCGGTCATGTTCGGAATGCCCGCACCTAACTTTTTGCGATATTGCCAAGCCGCATCATCAGCCGGCCGGTCTTCATCAAAATAAAACTTCGCGCCCGGAATGCTGGCAAAGGCATCGCGAACCACTTCCCACGTGTTGTCCATCATGGGCGGCGGGCCATACAAGGCGCCATAGAAATTCCACGCGCCAATCTTTAGATCACTGCGCATTTTCTTGCGCACGCTATCGGGGATAGGGCCCTTGCCTGTGTAGTAGTCGCGGCGCGTTACTTGCACGGCCGCCTCCCACAACATCTCGACCGTCATCGCCACGGCCGGTACCAGCATATTCACTTTTAGCGGACGCAACACTTCAGTAATCGCGTGCAGATCGCTTTCTTTCTCAAACGTGATCATGTAAGGACGATAGCCCGGCGGCTCCGGCATCAGCCAGATACCGATCTGGGTGACTACACCAAAGTTGGACTGGGTAAACAAGCCATCGACCGATGGGCCAAAACCATATTTATACAGATGGCTGGTCTGGCTGCCAGGCAAAGCACCCATACCGGTATTGACGATGGTGCCGTCAGCCATCACCACTTGCATGCCACACTGCATGGTCACGTGGTCGCCGTAGGGAGTATAGCCCACACCGTGCTCTGTCATGTTGGGCAACACACCACCCCAGCCGGGCGCCGCGCAATCCACCCATAATTTGCTGCCGATTTTCTGCAGGTGGCGGTAAAGATCCAGATAACTCACGCCTGGCTCAACCACGGCATAACCGTGCTTCTCATTCACTTCAAGAATCCGGTTCATGCGCTTTAAGTCAAGCACAATGTAGCCCGCCTTACGCGGCGCAGGCCCACCGTAAGCAAAGTTCTTGCCTGTTGAAACCGTCCACAATGGCGCCTTGTAGTGGCGCGCCACTTCCAGCACACGCTGCAACTCTTCCACATTGGCTGGCGCAACCGCAGCCGATGGCTGATGCAGCTCAGCGGGCGTCGTTAAATAGGCATCGTTATAAGCGGGCAATTCCCATTGCGCATCGGTAAAGACATGTTCGCGACCCACGACTTTTTGCAGATCGGCAACCAGCGCGGCAAATTGCTCGCGCTTAATTCCGGGAGGTAGAACGGCTTCCATCAGACAGCTCCTTTCGGCCAAGCTAATAAGGACACAAGATCACCACCCGGCCATGCAGGCGAAGTCAAATCAAGGGTTTTGCGTTCGGCGCCAGAAGAAAGATCACCACGCCCCATGGAAGCCAGCACCACGGCATACTGCGCAGGGTCCTTCACGCGATCCACCCAGCCTGATAGCTGTGCCATCGGCGTCTCCAGCCCCGTAAACTCATGGCTCATTTCGCCACCGGCAAGACGATGGTGGCGCGCTTCGAGCACGACACGCCAGCCAGGCTCCAGCATATTGCGCACGGCAAACACCGTCGCCGGGCGCCCCAGGACAGCCAATGCACGGCCACGCGCTGACGCCAAGGCATCCATCATGGCATGCCAGCCAGACGCTTCATCCAAGGTGAGCATTTGGTAAGCCAAGCCCATTTGGCGTACACCGGCGGCCATATCAGCCCCCATGGCAGCATCTGCCTCAAAAAGACACAAGCTGCTTTCGGCTTTAGCCATCCCGGTGACAGTGCCCGCAACAGCACTTCCTGCCACACCAAACGACGTTAATAGCGGCAAAGCAACACTGCTGCGTACTGTTGCCTGCAGAAATGTGCGTCGCGAAGTTAAAGTCACGCCCATAAAGACCTCCTCACTCTGAAAAAATTTATTCTAAATACCGAACCATGTCAGGACAGGCAACGCTGCTTTGGTTTTGGCTTTTTTTCTTGATGGTCCTGGCAAGCGCCTATAAAAACAAGCCACTCACCAGGCCAGGGAACTCACTACACAATAAGTCTAAAAGCAGCTATCAGCACCCTTCGGCAAACGACACACGCAGATAAATGCCAAGATGCCAGATGCTTCACAGCCGAGCGGCCAAATCAACTAGGATTTAGGCGCCTCAAGGAAAAAATCGCTTACCAGCCTGACAAAACGCTGCGCATGCTCAATCTGGGTCCAGTGGCCACACTGGCCAAATACATGCAGCTGGGATTTTGCCAACAACTCGAACAACTTGAGCGAAGCGGATAAGGGGATGACCCTGTCCTCACGGCCATGAATAATCAGGGTGTCATGCGGCAAAGCACGCAAGGCTTCTTCAGGACTTGCCAAGGCATCGACCCAGCGCTGACGCGGTGCCGGGAACATGCTGGCAAATGACTCCTGATAACCCGGGCGGATACTGGCCTCATAACGCAGCTTGGCCAACTCATCACTCACGAGGTTCCTGTCATAGGCGAAGATATCCATGATCTTGCGCATATTTTCAAATGACGGTGTATAGCCCCAGACATCATCCAGCCCCTGGGTTAGCTTGAAGGGCGTACCGGCAGCGCCCATCAGCACCATGCGATTAACGCGTTCGGGCGCACGAATGGCCAGTGCCAGGGCCAAACCACCACCGAATGAATTACCCACGATATGGGCACGCTCGATCTTCAAGGCATCCAGCAAGCCCAAGGCATGGCTCACCCAGTTATCCATCGAATACTGTGCGCCCTCAGGGCGTTCGGTGTAGCCAAACCCGGCCATATCAGGGGCAATCACACGGAAATTCTGCGCCAACACCGGCATGCTCAACCGCCAATTGGCAAATGCCGTAACACCCGGACCCGAGCCGTGAATCATCAAGACAGGATCACCATTGCCCGAGTCGTGATAGTTAGTCGCCAGGCCATTCGCGACAATTGACAAGCCGATTTCTGGATTACTGCTCACTACATCTCCTTTGCATAGTTAATGACTAGAAGTTCAGTCAATTTGTTTGCCTCATTTTGTCACAAAAATCGCCGCAAAAAACCAACCCCACCGCTTTTTTTAAAGCCAGCACCTGGGATTCTCCCGCGCTACAGGCAGGCTTGCCAAACCGGCACAAGCCAAATGGCGAAATCATCGCCACAGGCGCCAACCCATATAATGCCCAAGGTTATAACTGTCGTTACCCCTGTTCCAATCGAAGCGATGGCGCCTGGCGTCAATTCAATTTCAATACTCAAACCTTCGCCCATTCCCATCAAGGTTGGGTATTCAGAATCCCTATGATCCCGGCCATTTATTACTCCGCTGTTGTCCCCCATGAAATCCAGCGCTGACATTACTTATTCCTCAACACCACAAGCCAGCCGCCAGCTTTATCTGCGCCTGCTGCGCTATGTGCGCCCCTACTGGCGTGTCTTCATCCTGGCGATCGTCTTCATGGCGATTACCGCTTCAACTGAGCCACTCTTCCCTGCTTTGATGAAGCCTTTGCTGGATAGCGGCTTTAGCGGCCATGCCAGCGGCATTTACAGCTCATGGATTTTGCCGCTCATCATTGTCGGGGTGTTTTTAGTTCGCGGGCTGTTTGGCTTTTTCGCTGACTACGCTTTGGCCTGGGTGGCCAACAAAGTCGTGCTGGATTTACGCAATGACATGTTCAAACGCCTGGTTCAGCTCCCCACGACATTTTTTGACAACCAGTCCTCCGGCTCCGTAATGTCGCGAATTGCCTACGATGTGACAGGCGTCACTGGCGCGGCAACGGGTGTCATCACGGTGTTCATTAAAGATACTTTCGCGGTCGTTGGCCTTCTGGCGTGGATGTTTTATCTTAACTGGAAGCTGAGTTTAATTGCGCTGATCATGGTGCCGGGCATCGCCTTGGCGGTGGTGGGCTTCAGCAAGCGCCTGCGTGCCACCAGCCGCGGTGTCCAGCATGCCATGGGTGAAATCATGCATGTGCTGGAAGAAAGCATCGAAGCGCATAAAGTGGTCAAAATCTTTGGTGGCCAAGCCTACGAAAGCAAACGCTTTGCCCATGCCAGCGGCATGCAACGCAGCCAAACCATGCGCCAAACGATTGCCGCAGCGGCACTTGGCCCGATCGTGCAAATCTTTGCCGCTATTGCGCTGGCAACGATCATCACTGTTGCCATACAACAGTCCAATGCAGGCGATAAAACCACCGTCGGCAGTTTTGTCTCCTTCATCACGGCCATGCTGATGTTGCTGGCCCCGCTCAAACGGCTCACTGACATCAATGCGCCCTTACAGCGCGGGCTCGCTGCGGCCGAAAGCGTTTTCAGCATGATAGACGCCGTGCCTGAAGACGATTTCGGCACCACAACCCTGGGCCGTGCCAACGGCAATGTGGCCTTCCGCGGCGTGCACCTGCGCTATCCTGGCGCCTCACGCGAAGCGCTGGCCGGGATCAACCTTACCCTTCCCGCAGGTAAAACCATCGCTTTGGTTGGCGCATCAGGCAGCGGAAAAACATCCCTGGCAAACTTGCTGCCACGCTTTTACCACCCTACGGCGGGCGAGATCCTGATTGATGGCCACGCAATAGAAAGCCTCACGCTCTCCTCCTTGCGTGCCAACATTGCGCTCGTATCGCAAGATGTCGTGCTCTTTAACGACACGGTTGCCGCTAACATCGCCTATGGTTTGGAAAACGTCACACAAACTGAACTGATCGAGGCAGCCAAGGCTGCGCACGCATTGGAATTCATTGAGAATATGCCGGACGGTTTTAACACCATGGTTGGCGAAAATGGCGTCAAACTCTCAGGCGGCCAGCGCCAGCGCCTGGCCATTGCGCGCGCCCTGCTCAAAAATGCCCCCATTCTGGTGCTCGATGAAGCGACTTCAGCGCTGGATACCGAATCCGAGCGGCATGTGCAAGCGGCCTTGGACAGCCTGATAAAAAACCGTACCACGCTGGTCGTCGCGCATCGTTTATCGACCATCGAACATGCGGACCGCATTATCGTCCTGGAAGCCGGACGCATCATTGAGGAAGGCTGTCACGCAGAATTGCTGGCGCTTGGCGGCGCCTATGCAAACTTTTATCACATGCAGCGCGCCACTGAAACGCAAGCATAAGCCAAGCATGTGCGGTTTGGCGTGAAAAAACAGAAACGGAGCCCCGTGTGATATCGGGCGCAGCGAGCCGATTGGA
>DILC01000063.1:18948-30618 GCA_002424865.1 Rhodocyclaceae bacterium UBA5602
CGACCATGCGCGTTAGCGTGAAACACGCCATTTGATGCCGTGCCACGCCGCCCGCGCAACGGGCCGCATTGACTTGGCATGGGCGTTAGATACCGCGCGCCAGACCGCCTTCAACCAGAATATCCTGCCCGGTGATATAGCCACTGCCAGATGAGAGCAGGAAAGCCACGGTTTCTGCGATTTCTTCCACACGCCCGGCACGCGCCATGGGGATCATGGCGCAAGTGGCTTCATCCACGGGGAAGGTATCAATAAACCCGGGCAGCACGTTGTTCATGCGTATGCCTTGTGCAGCATAGCGCGTGGCATACAGTTTAGTGAAACTGGACAAGGCGGCCCGAATGGCCGAAGAAATGGGATAACCCGGTGTCGGCTCTTTGGCGCCATAGGTAGAAATATTGACCATTGCGCCACCACCCTGCCGTTCGAAGATCGGGGTGACCAGGCGCGACATGCGCACCACATTCAACAGCAACAGATCCAGCGCCGCATGCCATGCGTCATCGCTTAACGCCAATAGTTCACCACTGGCCGCATGCCCCGTGCTATTGACCACGGCATCCACCCGGCCATAGCTGGTCATTGCCAAATCCACCAACCGCGCAAGATCAGCGGCATCCGTCACTGAGCCTTGCATGCCTTTGCCCCCCAAGGCTTTTGCCAATTGAAGCGTGGTCTCTGAGCGCGCCATTAACACGACCTGATAACCCCGCGTTGCCAACAGGCTTGCGCAAGCCGCCCCCATGCCTTGCGATGCGGCGGTAATGATGGCGACCTTCTTGTCGGTTAGGCTAGCCATAACGAATGTCCTCTCATCGTTCTCTCTTCACTCAACGCAGATAAAAAGTCAGGCCGGCAACTGCAATGCCTTGTATTGCAGGAATTCCTCCAAGCCAAAGCGCCCCATCTCGCGCCCCAGGCCAGACTGTTTATAACCGCCGAAGGGCGCTTCGATGTTGAACGCCCCGCCGTTAATTTCCACCTGCCCGGTTTGCATGCGGCGCGCAACTTCCTGCGCGCGTGCCACGTCAGCCGACCATACCGCGCCAGACAAGCCATAAGCCGTGCCATTGGCAATGGCAATGGCTTCTTCTTCATTTTGGTAAGTGATGATGGCGAGCACCGGGCCGAAAACTTCTTCCTGCGCAATCGTACTGTCAGGCGCTACCCGGCCAAAAACCGTCGGCTGCACAAAGCACCCATGCGCCAAACCAGCTGGCTTGTCCGGCCCGCCACACAAGAGTTCAGCACCCTCTGCCATGCCTTGACGGATCATGCCCACCACACGATCACGCTGCGCAGCAGAAACCAAAGGCCCTAACTTGGCGGCATCCCCCATCGGATCGCCCACCGTGAACCGGGAAGCGACTGCCGTTGCAATTGCGGCAGCTTCTTCATAGCGTGCTGCAGGCACAATCAGCCGCGTGAGTGCGAGGCAAGTTTGGCCGGAATTCAAAAAGCAGGAATTCACCGTGGCGCGCACCGCCGCCTCAAGATCGGCGTCATCCAGCACAACGGCAGCAGACTTGCCGCCCAGCTCCAGGGTCACGCGTTTCATGCGTTCAGCCGCCAAGGCACCGATGCGCGCACCTGCTCGCGTAGAGCCCGTCATGGAAATCAAATTCACCTCCGGGTGCGTAACCAAGGCTTCGCCAGCGGTCGAGCCATAGCCTGTCACCAGATTAAAAACCCCGGGCGGCACACCGGCCGCTTGAATGATTTCAGCCAGCGCAAAAGCCGCCAGCGGGGCAACTTCCGAGGGCTTCCACACCACGGTGCACCCTGTGGCAAGCGCGGGCCCCAGCTTAGTGGCGATTTGAAAGAGCGGGTAATTCCACGGCGTGATACACGCCGCAACCCCCACGGGTTCCCTTAGCACCAAGGAATTGCCAATGCGCTCTGCAAACACGAATTCCCGCGCATGGCGGGCGCACACCGCAAGAATCTGGATCGGCAAACCCACCTGCATGCGGCGTGCCATTTTGCGTGGCATGCCAACATCGGCGGCGATTAAATCGGTTAATTCTTCCGTCCGCGCTGTCAAGCCTGCACAAATCCTGTCGATAAAGCCAGCACGCACTTGCGGTGTTGTGGCGCTCCATGCCGGTAAAGCATCGCGCGCCGCCATCACGGCACGGCCGACATCTGTTGCATTTGCATCCGGAATAGTGCCCAACAGCTCATCCGTCGCAGGATTGAACACCTCAATGGTCGCCGTTGACTCGGGACTGGCCCACGCGCCATTGATGAAGATTTTATTTTTGCTATGCATGAGGTTTCTTCTAAAAATAATCAGGATTTGGCCCGAATCAAATTTTTGCTCGAATCAAGCGCGTCGGATTGTAGGTGAGCACCACCTCACCCTTTTGGTTCACCACCTGATTCATGGTCTGCACCACGCCTCGCCCCGGTTTTGAGCTCGGGCGAACCATGATCACTTCGCATTCCACATGGATGGTGTCGCCGACACAGGTCGATGCAGGAATCTTGATCTCGGCGCCCAAAAACGCCATGCCGGTATCCTGCATGGAAGGCATCAGCAAGCCTTCGGCAAACGAATAAACCAAGGCACCAGGCACCACACGGCCTTTGAGCAGCATGCCGTCGCGGTCTTCGGTGTTGGTGAATAGCTCTTCGGTAAACCAGGCAAGGTTTACAAAGCCCACCAAGTCCGCTTCGGTCACCGTGCGGCCACGCGTCCTGAAACGGTAACCCAGGGTGAACTCTTCAAAGTGCATGCCGCCGCCAATCAGGACATGCGTTGCTGTCATCTCTTTTGTCATGGGAATGTCTTTATAAAAGCTCAATGGCAATGGCCGTCGCTTCGCCGCCGCCGATACACAAACTCGCCACACCCCGTTTTAAGCCGCGCTTCTGCAACGCGCCAATCAAGGTCACCATGATGCGCGCGCCCGTAGCGCCCACGGGATGGCCCAAGGCACAGGCGCCGCCATGCACATTCATCTTGTCGTGCGGAATATCCAGGTCCCGCATCGCCGCCATGGCGACCACAGCGAACGCCTCATTCACTTCAAAAAGATCCACATCCTTCGTTGTCCACCCTGTTTTGGCATACAGCTTTTTGATGGCATGGACAGGCGCACCGGGAAACGACGCCATATCGGCGGCATAGGTCGCGTGGCCCACGATGCGCGCCAGCGGTTTTAAGCCTTGCTGCGCCGCTGTCGATTGCCGCGCAAGCACCAGCGCCGCTGCGCCATCGGAAATGGAACTTGCATTGGCTGGCGTAATCGTGCCGGTGGGGCGAAACGCCGGTTTCAACGAGGGAATTTTTTCGACATTGACAGCAAACGGCGTTTCATCCTTGTCCATTACCGTCTCGCCCGTGCGGCTTTTTAGCGTGACAGGCGCAATTTCCCAGGAAAAACTGCCATCGGTATTTGCCAACTTTGCACGCTCAGTTGACACTACCGCATAGCGATCCTGCGCCTCGCGGGTAAAGGTGTTTTTCTCAGCCCATACGCAAGCAAAGTCGCCCATGAGCCGACCTTCGACGGCATCCTCCAGACCATCGGTGAGCATGTGGTCCAGCACTTTCTGATGGCCCAGCCGATAGCCGGTGCGCGCGCGCGGCAGCAGGTAAGGCGCATTGCTCATGGATTCCATGCCGCCCGCCACCACCATGCTGGAACTGCCTGCCAGCAACACATCATGCCCCAGCATCACGGCCTTCATGGCCGAGCCGCACATTTTGGTGAGCGTGGTGCATCCGGCAGAACCTGGCAGCCCGCCA
This sequence comes from Rhodocyclaceae bacterium UBA5602, assembly GCA_002424865.1. GTDB lineage: Bacteria > Pseudomonadota > Gammaproteobacteria > Burkholderiales > Rhodocyclaceae > Rugosibacter. The sequence continues at coordinate 22,703 of DILC01000063.1, forward strand.
GTTAAGGCAGCTTGTCGCGCGGGTGCCTGCTTTTGCCCGGCAAACAGACACGTGCCGAACAGCACCTCATCCACCGATTCAGGCGCTATCCCTGCGCGTTTGACCGCTTCACGAATCGCTACAGCGCCCAACTCAGGCGCGGTGAGCCCGGCGAGCTTGCCTTGAAAAGAGCCAATCGGCGTCCTGGCGGCGCCGAGGATAACTACCGGATCATTATTGATTGCATTGCTTGCCATGTCATTTGCCATTTCTGTTCCTTGAATTTTCACAGCGCATCAACGCGGCTGTACGCGAATAGCGCCATCCAGGCGAATGACTTCGCCGTTGAGCATGAGGTTGCCAATGATGTGCTGCACCAGGCCTGCGAACTCAGCAGGACGCCCCAAACGGGGCGGATAAGGCACCGACTGTCCCAGCGCCTCACGCACGTTTTCAGGCAATCCCATCAGCATGGGCGTCTCGAACACGCCGGGGGCAATCGCCATGACGCGAATGCCGTAACGCGCGAGCTCCCGCGCTATAGGCAACGTCATCGCCACCACGCCGCCTTTGGACGCAGAATAAGCCGCTTGCCCGATCTGGCCTTCAAACGCCGCGATGGATGCGGTATTGATAATCACCCCGCGTTCATTTTCAGCCAGCGGCGCTTGCTCGCTCATCGCTTTGGCCGCCAGGCGCAGCATGTTAAAAGTGCCGATCAAATTGATATTGATGGCGCGGGCAAAGGTGTCCAGCGCATGCGCGCCCTCTTTGCCCACCACTTTTTCACCCGGCGCAATACCCGCGCAATTGACCAGCCCGCGAATATCGCCAAAGGTGGAAACGCAAGCGTCAATGGCCGCTTGCGCGCTGTTTTCATTCGTCACATCCGTGGCCACAAAACGCGCCTTGCTGCCCAGTTCCGCGGCCACTTGCCCGCCTAGCGGATTCACGTCCGCCAGAATCACACTGCCGCCTTGCGCCACGACCATCCGTGCCGTTGCGGCGCCCAGGCCGGAGCTTGCGCCCGTAATGACAAATCCGTGATCTTTAATGTCCATTTTTACGTACTCTTCTTAATCGCTAACCATCGTCGTGGGAAAAAAACTTAAACCGGCAAATGCATCAGGATGGACTGCACCGGATCGTTCGATACCGAGCGCGTGCTGTGGCCTTCACCAGTCATGTCGTCCGCATAGAGAACCGAGCCTGCGCCAAACACGCGCCGCTCGCCTGTGCCCACGGTAATTTCCACTTGGCCCGCGAGAAAAATCAGATACACGGGATTCGGCACCACATGCCAGCCTGATGCGTAATCAGCGGCGGATTCCCTGAACATGAAGCCTGGCGCCGCCTGCAAATCCGAGAACCGGCCGTATTGGCCTTTGTCGGTCAAGCTGATTGGCGTGTCCTGAAAAAACGATTTGCCATCGGGACCTGCTGAAATTTTGACAAGATTCATAGCTTGCTCCTGAAAAATGAAATGTTAAAAAAAGTCGGCGCTGGCGGTACGGCGATGCGGCATCCGGATACTGGTCGTTCAGCGCCAGATTACAAGCACGGCATGAAAAACTCTTCCGGCACCAAGGCTTCGTCGTAATACGACAGCGCCTCGCGCAAATTGGATGTTGACCACACCACGGGCTGGATTTCCGGGTGGACTTCTGTCATGCGCCCTGCCGCGCAGAGCTCCAGCCGCACGCCGCAGCAATCAAAGAAGTGCACTGAAAAAGTATTCCCATACGGCTGGCGCAAGGGGCCAAGCAAATCCAGCATCACACCGTCAGACCTCAGGAAATAACCATCCGACATGATGTCCGACGAGTCCTCCTTGGTGAACGCCACATGATGCAATTTGACTTCCTTGCCCGGATAAATCGCCAGTTCCTGCCCGCCGACATTTTTTGCCATGCGGAACATCAATGCCGAGACTGTTTTGCCTTTCTCATCAACGATTTTTTCCGATGTCAAAAAGCCCAGCATCCCGGATAAAAAGGCGCTGCAGCGCTCAGGGTCTGGTGAGGTAATGGCCACATGATTGATATTGAGCGGCGCGGCCGTGCCACGCACCGACTTGGGCGCAACCCAGTCCGGGCCTTCAAAGCCGGACACGTAACCCAGTTGCTGAATATCCGCGAACAGGCGGATGCGCGGACCTGCGGGGACATCAAACGCGATGGACTTGCCCAAGCCCTGCAACTCGGTATCGGCTGCCGCAGGCTGCACGGCAACGCCAGCGGCTTCGAGTTTCTGTTGGAAATTGTCCAGGTCAATATCATCCCGCACATGAAAACCCACTTCAACCAAGCCGGGTTTATCGCTTTGGTCCACCACAAATGAAAATTTATACGGCTCATGCCAGCAACGAAATGCCACGCGGTTAGGCTCTATGCCTGTTTCCAGCAAACCCATTTCTTGCGTATAAAACGCACGTGTTTTTAGCAAGCGCGGGTCTTTCACCGCAATGCGTGCATAACCCAACCGATGAATGCCCCTATGAATCAATGCCATGTGTTATTTCCTCCGAATAGTTATCAGCCCGTGATAGCCAAGCCCCACCGCCGCGCAAAACATCCTTGACCTTGGCTAGGTCACCACTTCAAAGAAGTTGGCAAGCACAGCGCTCTCGTAATAAAAAACCCCGCGCGGAATGTTTTCGCCCGCCCAAACGATGGGCGGAACCTTGTTCGGCACGGTCGGCGCCTCATACACGCCGCACTGGAACTCATTCCGGTTACCTGACGGATCATGGAAATAAACCGTCGTCACCCCTGCCACGCCATGGCGGCTGATGCCGTAGTCAAAGGTCGCCACTTTGCGGTGCTTTAGCATATCCACCCGGCGAATCACGTCCGCCCTGTCGCTTACATAAAACGCGATATGGTGCAAGCTGTTGGGTGGCCCTGGCGCGAAAGCCACGTTATGGATGGTGTTGCTCACCGTCATGAAAAACGCAAACGGCTGGCCGTCCGGGCCATGAATGGTTTCGGTCAGGTTGAAATCCAAAGCCTCTTGCAAAAACCTGGCGGTTTTGGCGACATCGTTCCCGGCCAACAGCGTGTGGTCCAGATGCGTCACCGGCCAGACGCCTTCCAGGTTCTCCAGGATAATGTCCGGATCCTTCATGCCATACGAATAGCCGACTTTTTCGGCGTGGTAAAACAAATTGAAAATATGGCCTGAAGGCAGCTCGATACCCAGACCCTCACCCTGTCCCATCACTTCGCCTGCGGGCATACGGCGGGTGTTCAAGCCCCATTTCCTGGCAACGGCTTCTGCCTCATCCAAATCACCAGGGTCATTCACCTTAAAGCCCACGTGATCCAATCCCGCACGGTCAGAGGCATTCAGGATAATGCAGTGGTGATCCTGCGCTTCATGTGCCTGCAAATAAACCTGCCCGGGCGCTCTGCCTGTCACACGCAGGCCAACCACTTGCGTGTAGTGCTTCTCACTGGCCGCTAAATCCAGGGCAAGAATACTCAGGTAACTCAGTCTTGATACAGCCATGCCGGTCTCCTCCTGTTATTTATTTATTAGATGCTGATGCTTGAAATACCTTTTACAAAACCGCCAACAACCCAAATCAAACCGCGGAATTTTCTCCTGCTCGGCCTGTCATCATGCGGGAAATGCCCGCCTTGATTCTTTCCAGCCAGCCCGGATTTTCAACCTTGGTGACCTTGTAAAACGAAGGGCACAATTGCGCCGCCGTGGTAATCTCGCCGCACACGCCACAACCCACGCAGTTCGCATCAATCGCCGCCACAGGGGCTGTGCGCAAGCTGTTCGGCCCATCGGCCAAGGTGAGCGACGGGCAACCGTTAAAGCGCATGCAGGCATGATCCCCGACGCACACTTCGGCATCCACGCCCAAACGATCAATCTCGACCCGCTCGCCAGCCTTGATTGCCGCAGCGCGTTCCGGCTTTACGCGGCGCTGCTTTTGCAGCATGCATTCAGCATCGGAAATCAGCACCCGTACCTGCGGAATCTTCGCGTCCCGCCGGATCTTTTTCATCTTTTCCTGAAAATCGCGGAAGTTGTACGGGTTGGCGGTTTCTATTTTCTTCACCCCCATGGCGGCGAAAGTTTTCACAATGCTCATCTCGGTGCCGACCGCTTCGCCCGTCATCAGTTTGCCCACGTTGGGGTTTTCGTGCGCCCCGGTCATGGCGGTCCATTTATTGTCGAGCACAATGTAGGTGCTGTCCTGGCGGTTATAAATGGCATTCGCAGCGGAGGTATTGAACGCGCTATGCCACAGCGTGCCATCGCCCACAACCGACACATTATGCTGCTCGGACATGGCCGACACGGCAGAGGCTGCGGCCATGCCCGCCCCCATGCCCACGTTGGAGTCCGACATCTGGAAGGGAATAAATCCGGCCATGCCATAGCAACCCACGTCCCCTCCGTGCCAATCTTTCACCCCCGTGGTGTACTCCTGAATCTTCATTTGCGAAAACACCGGCCGCTCGGGGCAACCCGTGCAAAAGGTCGGGAAGCGTGGCGGCACGGGTGCAGGAAACATGCCCACCGCCTGGCGTTTGCGGTTGATCAAACCCTGCACCGCATCGCCAGGCGCTGCGCCTGTCCCGGGAATGGCCTGCATAATGAACTGCGCCAAGGCGGGGCCGAGTTTTTCGGGAATCAGCTCGCCATACTTGGGCACTAAATCATGGCCAAAAAACTTCACGCGGATATCTTTTTTCTGGATCAAGGCGCGGATGTGGCTTTCCATTAAATCCGGCTGGCCTTCTTCTACCAGCAGCACGTGGGTTTTATCGCCGATAAAGCCAGCGATTTGCTCATCGTTCAAGGGGTAAATGACATTCAATTGCAGCAAGTGAATGCGCGAGTCCAGTTCGCCAAATTCGTCCGCCAAGCCCATGATGCTGAGTAAACGCATGGTGGTGTTAAACGTCGTGCCATGCGTGATGATGCCGATTTTGGCTTCTTCGTTGCCAAAGAACTCATTCAAATGGCGCTCGACAATCAAGCGCGTGGCCGTGGGCAGGCGCTCCTCGAAGCGCTTGGCTTCTTGCTGGAACGAATATGGCGGCAGGGCAAAAATCGTCGGGTCGCGGCGGAATTCCTTTAACTTATTGACCGTACTGATTTTAGGCAGCACATTGTCGCCCACTTTAATTTCAGCATTGGCGTGCGAGTGTTGCGGCCTTAACAACAAAGCCACCACCGAGTTGCTGTCGCGCGATAAATCCATGCCTTCCTTGACCATGCGATGCAGTACTTGCTGATCATGGCGCGGGTCGATCACCGGCATGCCGATTTTCTGCCCCCAGGGCAAGGTACGCTGCAGCACCGTGGTGCTCGAACCGCCGTAATCCTCGCCGACGATAATCATCGCGCCGTCTTTCACGCCCAGTTGCGAGACGTGATCCACCACATCCTGCCCCACGCCGTTGCCCAGCACCTTCCAGGTCACCGCACCACGCACGGGCTCGAAAACAGAAGCGGTGAGCAAAGCAGCTGCGGCCATTTCATTGCTGGAAGTCTCAAAATAACAGCCATAATCCTTCAAAATCGGCTCATACGCATCGGCAAAGGCATCGAGCACATTGGCCGTTGGCGCGCCGGGGTAGCCGCCAAAATAGCTGATGCCGGATTCGAGCAGCGCTTTTAACACCACCAACGCACCATCGCCATAAAGCGTATCGCCCCGGCCGCCCTTGAGCTGCGCTATTTCGTCACTGGTAAATGAATGGGACATCGTGTTTATTCCGTTTTCGGTTGGGATGGATGGATATTTTTAGCGTGAAACAACGCAATTTGATGCAGGGTCACGCCGCTCGCGCAGCGAGCCAGACAATCTCCTCCCCCGTGCGGGGGAGGTTTGGGAGGGGGCGGGAATTCGCGACGCCTGCGTCGCGCCGCCGCAGCCGGCTGGCTGTGCAAAGTCGGCCGTGTCTCGCCTCGCGGCTGGGAGGGGGCGGGCCTTTATGCTGCCTTTCGCGTGTTTCATCATCAACGGGTGGCATTTACTTACCATGAGCGTTAGGCCACGTGTAGGCGGGCGCTTGCTTGGCTGCAAACCGCGCGATTGCCCCGGTGCATTCTGGGGTTGCCACGGCCATGCTTTGCGCGGCCGCCTCCAAACCCAGCATGGTGGCCAGGCTGCTCTCGTAGGACTGGTTCAAGCTGTGCTTGGTAAAGCCAAACGCCGTGGGCGAAATATGCTTCATGGCGTGCGCCATGGCCAGTGCGCGGGGCAACACATCCTGCGGCTCGTGCAGTTCCAGCACAATGCCCAAACGCAAGGCTTCTTCCGCCGGGATTTCACGCGCGGAATAAATCATTTCTTTGGCGCGCTGCAAGCCGACCACGCGCGGCAGGGTGTACATCGCGCCATAATCGGGCAGCAAACCCACGCGCATAAAAGCCATGCAAAAACGCGCCCGGTTGGATGCCACCACCATATCAGCGGCCATCGCCAAACTAAACCCGGCGCCATAAGCCGTGCCCTCCACAGCCGCGATCACCGGCCGGTCAAGATTCATCAGTTCGGTCAAATAGGTGTGCGCGGCCATCAGGCGCTGCCGCATGATGGCCGAATTCACGCCTTCCATGCCCAGCAAATCGCCCCCCGCGCAAAAGGTGCCGCCCGCGCCGGTGAGCACCACGGCACGAATGGATTGCTCGTTCAAAATATAACGCACCAACGCACCCAGCTCTTCGCGCATGGCCGAGTTAATGGCATTGCGGCTCTCCGGCCTGGCTAAAGTGACCGTAGCCACGCCATCATCCAGCGCTACGTTCAAGGTTGCTAAAGAATTCAAATCCATACAATCAATTTCTTGCCCAAGGTTATCTTCAAGTCAGTGCCGTTGATACAACGTCACCACGCAAGCGCCGCCCAAACCGAGGTTATGCTGCAACGCCACTTTGGCGTCCGCCACCTGGCGCGCCTCGGCCTGGCCGCGCAACTGCCAGGTCAGCTCGGCACACTGCGCCAAACCCGTTGCGCCCAGCGGGTGGCCCTTGGAGAGCAAGCCGCCGGAAGGATTGGTGACCACTTTGCCGCCATAGGTGTTGTCGCCATCCAAAATGAATTGTTCCGCCGTGCCGCGCGGCGTCAAGCTCAACGCCTCATAAGACAATAATTCATTGACGGTAAAGCAGTCGTGCAGTTCCACCACGTCCACGTCTTCGGGCCCCATGCCCGCTTCCGCATACACCGCTTGGGCCGCGCGGTGCGCCATATCGGCGCCAATCAAATGGCGCATGTCGTCGCTAAACGCATCGCCCCGGTCGGTTGTCATGGCCTGCCCGGCAATCGAGACGCGCCTGTCCAGGCCATGCTTTTTGGCAAACGCCGGTGAGCAAACAATCGCCGCCGCCGCGCCACAGGTGGGCGGGCAGCATTGCAAACGCGTGAGCGGATCGGTCATTTTGGGGGATGCCATGACTTCCTCCAGCGTGACGGGCTTGCGAAACACGGCAAATGGATTATTCGCCGCATGCTGGCGAGACTTCACCGAAATGCGCCCGAAGGTTTCCGGCGCAATGCCAAACTCGTTGATATATGCCCGCCCGGCAGCGGCAAAAAACTGCGGCGTTCTGGGCGCGGCCTCATCAAACTGATTGTTATCCTGCAGCACCTGGATAAAGCTATCCAGCGGGCTGGGCCGGTCGCTGTAGGCGCCGCCTTTGAGCGCGCCCGGGTTCATTTGCTCAAAACCCACGGCCAGCGCGCAATCCACCACGCCACTGGCCACTGCCTGCCGCGCGAGGAACAATGCCGTAGAACCGCTGGCGCAGTTGTTATTCACATTGACAACCGGAATACCCGTCATGCCAACGCCATAGAGCACCGCCTGCCCGGCGGTTGAATCGGCATACACATAGCCTGCATAGGCTTGCTGTATCGCCGTGTAATCAAGCCCCGCATCGGCCAGGGCCGCGCGCACGGCGCG
>DILC01000063.1:30720-31276 GCA_002424865.1 Rhodocyclaceae bacterium UBA5602
AGCAGCCATTAACTATACACCAGCTAACACAACCGCCATGCGGAAGGAGATTCGCCATAAAATGCGCCCCCGCATGTTTTTCGTGGGGCTTTTGTCGACCGCCGAGTCTCTTTGTCCGCCTTGCCCCCTTTTTTGGTATCTGCTCTGTGATTCTGCTTCGTAATCTTGGTTTTTCCCGCAATGGCGATGCGCTGGTTGAAGGCGCGTCTTTGCAAATTCACCCCGGCTGGAAAATCGGTTTGACCGGCGCCAATGGCTGCGGCAAGTCGTCCTTCCTGGCGCTGCTGCGTGGCGAACTGCATGCCGACCGGGGCGACCTGGAACGGCCGCAAAGCTGGGTGCTGGCGCACGTGGCGCAAGACACGCCCGCCCTGCCCGACGCTGCGCTGGAGTTCGTGCTCGATGGCGACGAGGAGTTGCGCCAGATCGAGCGGGAATTAACCATCGCTGAACAGCATTACGAAGATGAAGGTGAAGCGCACGCCGCAGGCGAAAAAATCGGCCTCCTGCATTCGCGCCTCTCCGAGATCGACGGCTATGCCGCCCGCGCCCGCGC
>DILC01000087.1 GCA_002424865.1 Rhodocyclaceae bacterium UBA5602
CCCCGCTGCGCCAGATCGAGAGCAATAGCCAAATGCTGCCGATGACGGCGCCGACGAAGCCGAGCAGGCCGAAGAAGGGCAGCCCCAGCCAGGTGGGGCCACCGGATACGGTCATGACGATGGAGGAGCCGATGATGAGGGCGGCGATGACGTGATGCTCGACTGGATCGGCGACGGCGCCATGGACGAAGATGGCCTGCTGCTGGAAATCCAAACCTTCGTCGACCAAAACTACGGCGTGGCGCTGAAACAGTCGAGCCTGGGCGTCATGCTCAACGATCTGGTGGCCATCCTGCGCCAGCACCTGCTCGCGCTCCCGGTCGACTTTTCGCTGCTGGTCAAGGCTTTCATCACCCTGGAACAGGCGATGCACGCACGGTACGCTCCAGCCGCCAGCCGATTGACGGTCGGCATCGTCGGCCACGTGCCGCGAGTCACGCTTGACCAGTCCCAGCAGCAGGCGCATCAACTGGTCGCGCCGCTCCTCGGCAAGTCGTCCGACCATGCCGAAGCCGATGAAGGAGATGCGGTTGCCGGGCAGGTAGAACACGTTACCGGGGTACGGATCCGAGTGTGCCGGTCTCATTGCTTGATTCATGCTGCATGCTGGAAAATCTCGTGAAGTGCTGATAGAAACAAGCTGCTTTCATGGCTGCGCCTCACATGACAAAGGCCAACAACCTCGGTAGCCGCAACGGATATGGCATCGCCAGAGGCGTCCCCAAAGCATCAAAACATGAAAGCGTGCCTTCCACGGCCCGCCCTCTCATGCGGACAGGCCGTGCTTGCCAAAACCTCTACTTGTTGATGGCGTCTTTGGCTTTCTTGGTTATTTCCGTCACTGCATCCAATGCCTTGTCGGCGGCCTCTCGCGTCGCAATAACGGCTTTTTGTGCGGCATCTCTAGCGGCTTCAGCCGCATGCCGGGCCGTATCTTTACCGGACTCGGTCGCCTTTTTCACGGAGTCCTCGGCCTTTTGCGCCGCCTCGCTGGCGGCATCCGCCGCTTGATTGGCGGCATCCGACACTTTTTGCAGCGCATCCTGGATGGCTGCTGTGGTTGTATCGACGAGCCTGGCCTCAAATTCAGCCAGTTGCCCAGTCGTCGCCTTCAGGTTTGCCTCAAGGCGAGCCCGCAAGTCGCCAACCTTCCCGCTGGCTTGCTCGGCAGTTTCCTTAAAAAGCGCATCGGCATCGGCAACCATCTGCTTCAGGTCAGCGATCAGTTTTTTCATGAAATCAGGTGTGTTGGATTCAGACATGGGTTACCTCTTGATGAGTGATAAAAGTAAAAGCGCAATGCTGTGGAAACTGATCGGGCAGACAGGGCGACTGCCTGTCCGGCCAGGGTTATTTCGTCACGGCCTCCTTGACATCCCGCGCCGTTTCCTTGGTCGCCTCAAGCGCCCTGTCGGCCGCTTCTTTGGTAGCATCCCAAGCTTTCTGTGCGGCGTCTCTCGTGGCTTTGGCAGCTTCCTGCGCCGCATCTTTGCCGGACTTGGCGGCTTTTTCGGTTGCGTCTTCAGCCTTTTGCGCAGCATCCCTGGCAGCGATCTCTGCTTTTTTAGCGGCTTCTTCGGCCTTTTGTGCCGCTTCTTTAGTGGCTGCAGTCGCTTTCCTGGTCGCTTCCGCAGTTTTCCTCGCGGCTAGATGAGCCGCTTTTACGGCATCCCGCGCCGCCTGCCTGGCGGCTTCCGCAGTTTTCTGCGAGGCGTCACTGACGGCCTGCTCCGCCTTTTTCAGCGCCAGCTCAGCGGCGTCTACGGCCTTGCGTGTCGCCTCCCTTGCTTCACCTGCCGCTTTCTTTGCGCTTTCTTCGCCTTTCTGCATGGACGCCTTGGCGGCTTCAACCGCTTTTGCAGGCTCTTCAGCAGCCTGCGCGCTTGCGCCAAGCACCAATGCCGACAAAATCAACCATTTTTGCACTTTCATTGCTGTTTCTCCTTGCAGTTATAGAGCAGGGAACGTCTGCTCCGCACGTTTGCCCTTGGCAGGGCATGCTTGAAAATTTCATTCACGGCTTGCTCCAAGACCATTGCGTAGCAAACCAACGATATGCCGCGCAATGACAGCCGGGTCTTCGTGCTGCGGCTGATAGCCAGGCAGAAAACGGCGTACCGCCTGAGTTTCAAAGGGGTAAATCACCAAACCGACAATCGACACCACCTGCTGATGGGCATCACGATCCGGATCGAGCTCACCGGCAAGCTGGTACAGGACGCGGAACAAATCACGAAAAACGCAATCCACCAGACTTTGCACGCGCCGCTCATGGCTATCCAGCAACACCCATTGCATCAGGCGCCGGAAATTCTCCTCCTGGGCAAGAATGCGAGTGAACTGAACAACGACCAACTCAAGGCGATCCCAAGGGGAGCCCTCACCATCCACGATGGCCTGCAAGGATTCCACTTTTTCCTGGAAAGCGTACGCGACCACCTCCTGACAAAGTTGCTCCTTGTCCGCAAAGTGGTGGTAAAGCGCCGCAGGCGTGACACCTGCAGCTGCCGCAATATCGCGCATGGAAACACGATCAAACCCGAGTGCCGCGAATAACGGCACTGACAAATCAAGTATCTCTTCGCGTGTAGTCCTGAGACTCTGCTTTTTCATGAACATCACCCATGCTTGAGAATACAACTTAACGAACGTTCATTTAACACTGATTTTCATGATCGCGCAAGCCAGTCTGGCAGACTGGCGGCGATTATCCGGACACAAAAAGCCGATACAGGCTATACGCTTGACCAAGATAAACAGCAGGAGGCGGTCGATCTACCGCTAATGACGACAGCGCTCCTGACTGCGCAGACAATCCTGTCTGCTGCCAAATTAAGCCGTAGCTAAGGAAAACACCAGTTGCCCATTCGCCACATCAACGCGAATCGCATCCTTGGCGGCGAACTTGCCTTCCAGTATCTGCCGCGCCAGCGGGTTTTCGATTTTTTCCTGGATTGCCCGCTTCAAAGGCCGCGCACCGAATACCGGGTCAAAGCCTGCCTCGGCGATCAGCGCCAGCGCCGCGTCGCTGACTTCCAGCGCCATCTCCATGCGCGCCAGACGCTTTTCGAGATACTGCAACTGGATGCGGCCGATCTTGGCGATGTGTTTTTCGTCCAGCGCATGGAAGACCACGATTTCATCAATCCGGTTGATGAATTCAGGGCGGAAATGCGTCTTCACTTCGCCCATCACGGCGAGCTTGACCACGCCGTAATCCGAGCCGGACATCTGCTGGATCATCTGGCTGCCCAGGTTCGACGTCATGACGATCACCGTGTTCTTGAAATCCACCGTGCGCCCCTGGCCATCGGTCATGCGGCCGTCATCGAGCACCTGCAGCAGCACGTTGAAGACATCCGGGTGCGCTTTTTCGACTTCATCGAACAGGATCACGGAATAGGGCTTCCTGCGCACCTGTTCGGTGAGATAGCCGCCCTCCTCGTACCCCACATAGCCCGGCGGCGCGCCGATCAGGCGGGCGACGGAATGCTTCTCCATGAATTCGCTCATGTCGATGCGGATCAAGTGGTCCTCGGCATCGAACAGGAACCCGGCCAGCGCTTTGCATAATTCCGTCTTGCCCACGCCCGTGGGGCCAAGGAAGAGGAAGGAGCCATACGGGCGGCTCTCTTCCGACAACCCGGCGCGCGAGCGACGGATCGCATCCGACACCAGGCGCACCGCCTCATCCTGGCCGACCACGCGTTTGTGCAAATAGTCTTCCATCGCCAGCAATTTTTCACGCTCGCCCTGCATCATTTTGGCGACCGGGATGCCGGTAGCGCGCGACACGACCTCGGCGATTTCTTCGACGCCGACCTGTGTGCGCAACAGCTTTTTCGCCGCCGTCTCGCCAGCGCCAGCGCCTTGCGTCCCTTCGGGAACTTTTTGCGCTACCGCGTCCGCGCTCTTCAGTTGCGCTTCCAGTTGCGGCAGCTTGCCATATTGCAATTCAGCCAACTTGTCGAACTGCCCCTTGCGCTGCAAATCAGCCATTTCTATGCGCAAGCGGTCGATTTCTTCCTTGATATGCGTCGAGCCCTGCACCTGGGATTTCTCGGCCTTCCAGATTTCTTCCAGGTCGTTGTATTCGCGCTCCAGCGAAGCAATTTCCTGCTCGATCAGGGCCAGGCGTTTTTTCGAGGCCTCATCTTTTTCGCGCTTTACGGCTTCGCGTTCGATCTTCAACTGAATCAAACGGCGCTCCAGCTTATCCATGACCTCGGGCTTCGAGTCCATTTCAATCTTGATGCGCGCCGCCGCTTCGTCGATCAGGTCAATCGCCTTGTCCGGCAAAAAGCGGTCGGTGATGTAGCGATGCGACAATTCCGCCGCCGCCACAATCGCCGGATCGGTGATATCCACGCCGTGGTGCAATTCATATTTTTCCTGCAAGCCGCGCAGGATGGCGATGGTCGCCTCGACGCTGGGTTCATCCACCATCACCTTCTGGAAGCGCCGCTCCAGCGCCGCATCCTTCTCGATGTATTTGCGGTATTCATCCAGGGTGGTGGCGCCAATGCAATGCAGTTCGCCGCGCGCCAGCGCGGGCTTCAACATGTTGCCCGCATCCATCGCACCTTCGGCCTTGCCCGCGCCGACCATGGTGTGCAATTCGTCGATGAACAAAATGATGCGGCCTTCATCCTGCGCCACTTCCTTCAACACAGCCTTCAAGCGCTCTTCAAACTCACCGCGATATTTCGCGCCCGCCAACAGGCCCGCCATGTCCAGCACCAGCACGCGCTTGTCCTTGAGCGTATCCGGCACTTCGCCGTTCACGATGCGCTGCGCCAGGCCTTCAACAATCGCCGTCTTGCCCACGCCCGGCTCGCCGATCAGCACCGGATTATTTTTGGTGCGCCGCTGCAGGATCTGCATCGCGCGGCGGATCTCGTCATCGCGCCCGATCACCGGGTCGAGCTTGCCGGAGCGCGCGCGCTCGGTAAGGTCCAATGTGTATTTGTTCAGCGCCTCGCGCTGGCCTTCGGCTTCCTGAGAATCCACCGCCTGCCCGCCACGCACCGCTTGAATCGCTTCTTCCAGCGCCTTGCGCTGTAAACCGGCCTCTTTCAGCAAGCGCCCTGTCTCGCCCTTATCGCCGCACAGTGCGAGCAGGAACATCTCCGAGGCGATGAACTGGTCGCCTGCCTTTTGCGCTTCCTTGTCGGTCACATTCAGCAGATTGGTCAAATCGCGCCCGATGGTCACTTCACCACCATGACCTTCTACTTTAGGTAGCCTCTCCAATGCCTTGATTAGTGATGATTTTAATCCATTAGCATTCACGCCAGCGCGCGCCAGCAACGAGACGGTTCCACCCTCTTCCTGATTGAGCAAAGCCAACAACAGATGCTGCGGCTCAATAAATTGCTGATCGTTGCCCACGGCCAAGCTCTGTGCATCGGACAGACCCTGCTGAAATTTTGTCGTGAATTTATCCAAGCGCATGACCATTCCTTTAGAAGAAAAATATAAACAGCTAAGTGGGGCAGCTTAGTCGCGTTTCAAGCCCGTCCCTTGTTTCAAGACCAACTTCTCTTCTGCTTTACCGTCAGGCAAGCCTATCCGCCAGCAATGATACTTAAACGATTGATCAGCGGAACAGCACGCAACAAACCGATCACTGGCGCGAATAGATGCTCCAACAGGCGCACGCCAACCACGACAAAAGGCGTATAAAAACTCCAGGCGAAAGTCACCAAGCCAAGAAACAGGCCACCGATAAAAATATCCGTCCCCCAATGCGCGCCAGCCACCAGACGCGGCATCAGGAAAAGCGCGAGCAATAACCAGACCAGCACACGCTGCCTGAACGAAGCAAATGGCGTAATAAAAAACGCCCAGAGCAACAGCACCGTTGCATGATCCCCTGGAAAACTGTTTCCTGAACTGTCTTTGATCTGCACCACATGATCCCAGTGCGGGAACAGTGCGCCTATGCGCACGGCGCCGACCAGCACCAGCGAAGGACTGGCATGCTGCCAGTGCAACTTGTCCACGAGCATGGAAAATGGCCCGGCACGCAAAACGAGCAGCAAAAACAACGCAGATAAAAAGGCAAACAAGGCCGCGCGCACGTCTTGCTTGGCAAACAGCCAGTCACCTTTGAGAAAAAAACTCAGCATGACCACCCCCACGGCAATATCTGTCGCACGCATGCTGCCAAATGCCCAAATGCAGGCCCACAGCGGATGGCTTGCCAAAGGCGCATTTAACGCATGAAAAATTTTCACATCCAGCTGATCCCAAAGGACTCGGGTCGGCTGCCACAGCCAGGTAGCCAACAACAAAATAGCGATCAGATGAAACACAAACAACTTGAACCACTGCCAAGTCCCTTGCATCAGCGTGCTGCCATTCAAACGACAAAGGTTTGGGGATGGAGAGTAAAACATGGCATGCTTTGTCATGGCGCTAACCTATACTCAAAACTACACAGGAAAATCACTGGCGCTTCGGCGCAGTAATCAATACTCAATCCTTTTTAATGCCTTGATGCTGACGTCCTTGCAGAAAAACAAACACCCCCGGAATGCTCACGATGATAAGCGTAATCCCATAGAGCAGCGACATCATCAATACGATGGTTTTATCCGCACCGACCAATGAAAACAAGCCGACCAACGCCCCCTCCCGCACACCCCAGCCGGCAATGGAAGCAGGAATGATGGATAACACCAGAGCCAGCGGCACAATCGCAAAATAAGCCATCAAACCATAGCGCAAACCCAGCGCCCAGCCAGTAGCATAAAACCCCAGCATGGCAAAGACTGGAACCAGGATAGATAAAACCAGCAACAGCCAGCGATGATGGGCAAAAGCCTGTGCCAGACGTTCTGAGATAGCCTTGATAAAAGCCAGTTGCGGGTAATACCCCAAGGCCGGAAAACGCTTGAAAACACGTTTGAATAGCCACAAACTGACCAGACCCGCACAGCCTAAAGCGCTCAACACCACCACGATACGATACACCTGAACGGGCAATAAGGAGGGGTTAAACAAATGCGTTGCCAAGGTAAGCAAAATAAGCGCGCTGAGACCGGCGATACGATCTACCGCAACACCATATAAGGCATCCCGCTTGCGAAAACCACACGCTGCGACATCCAGCACGCGTACCGCATCTCCACCGATACTGGTGGGCAAGCCCTGATTAAAAAACATGCCTTTAAAACAACTGCGCCAATAAAAAATAAAAGACTGGCCAAAATTCAGGTTCTGCATGATCAGCTGCCAGCGATACGCTGACACCCCCGTGCTCGAAAACTGCGAGAGCACGGCGACGAACAATAGTTCAGGCCGGGCATGAAGCATTACCTGCCAGGCTTGCTGCAAATTGATTGTGCGCGCAATCAGCACCAAAATGGTGAGTGTGATCGCTGTGCGCAGCAGGATTTTTAAAACATGCATGGACAAAAATGATTTGGCAGCAGACATAAAAAGGGATGAGATAAATCAAGCAGTCAAAGTAGAGATGCATTTGCAGTTGCCGGGTTTAATCGATAGTGCCACGCTATGCGCCCGTTGTGTTGTCACTCGTATTGACCAGCGCCCAGGGTTGATTTTTCCTGATAGCCACTCACCACGCGATAGTAATAACGCCCGCTGACCTGTCCATTTTTTTGCACCACCAGCTCGTGGATGTCCCCCGCTGTTTTAACGCGCTCGCTGACAGTGGTGGTTTGCAGATGTTCTGGCTTGTCGCTGATTAACAGCATGGACTTGCCATGCTGCGCGGCCAGAGGAAACCAAAACTCATACATCAAGCCAACGCCGGCAAACAGATGTTCACTGGCGGTCTCCTGCGAAGGCTGGTGGCGCCTATCAAGTTTGCCTGACTCAATCGAATAAGTCCGGTAAAACGCCGCACCACTGGCGATTTTGTTTCTATCCATGCCAACCACCAGCAGTTTTTCACCCCGCGCTTGCGCCAGTTCAGTGACAAGTTTTTCCAGCTCCGCACCCAAGCTGCGCCAGCCAATCAGGTGCATATTTTGCGGATAATGCGCGCCTGGAAACCCAAGGCTCAGCCACTGAAACAGGGCGCCATAGAACAATAGGCAAATGATTAACGTCAGCATCCAAGCCCTGCGGCACCAAGCCAATAGTTTACTTTGGGGGTTGCCTGGACGTTTGCCTGCCTCACTTTTGGGCATCAACAACAAAGCCATGAGCGGCACAATCGCCAACCAGCAAGGCCCCGTCCAATTCAGCTTGCTGGCTCTGATCAGGCTCAAACCGGCAAACACAGCCACAGGAAAGAAAGTAAGCCAGGTGAGCAAGAAATAATCACGCAATGGCTGTCTTTCAGCCACATGCCCGGCCACCTGAGCCGCCTGATGGGCATCGTGTTTGATTGCGGACATGTCTGCCAACAGCTGCTTGTGCGAAAAAAGGATGGCACAGCATGTTACCAGCCCAGTGGGCGTGAGGAAAATGATCACATTACCGATGAACCTTGGCAGAGAAAAAGAAAACTCACTCGACAATCTGCCCTGGCTTTGAAACGTGAATGAAGCCCAGTCGTGCAAGAAATTCCAGATCACCACGGGCGAAAACAGCAGCAAGGCCAGCACTAGGGCAAGGTAAGGCTCAGGCCGCGTGAACCAGCGCCGTGAAGGTTTGTCGATCAATAAAAACAAAACGATGGCAACACCCAACAAGCTGATGGTGTATTTTGAAATCAGCCCTAAACCCAGTGCGATGCCCAAGCCTAGCCAGGCGTTTTTTTTATCATGCACCACAATTTGATAAAAGAAATACACCCCTGCCGCCCAGCAGGCTGACATGGGTGCATCCGGGCTCATAAAAAACCCGAATGAGAAGTAAGCCGGCAAGACGGCGATCAAGGCTAACGCGCGGTAAGCCACGGCGCGGTTGAATACGTCGCGCGTCAGCCGGAAAATAAAGCAGGCGGTAATAAACCAGCACATGAATGCGCCCAACCGCACAGCAAATTCGATATTCCCCAACCACAATGTCGCCACCTTGATAAGCCAAGCCACCATAAGCGGATGGTCAAGATAACCAATATCCAGATGCTGTGCGTAATTCCAGTAGTAGGCTTCTTCAAACAGCAACTCGGGCGCGCCCAAATAAAACAGACGCAACAGTACGGCATAGCCCGCCATGAGTAAAAATGCCGTATCCGTCAAGCGTTCCGGCGCGAGGAACCCCGTGCGCGGAGCGTAAAAAGCGACATAAAGCGCACCGCTGAGGGCAAAAGCCGAAAACCCCGCCGACAGCATCTGCGCGGTGAGTGGCGGAAGAGAAGCCATCTGCATCAAGCTTGCCAACAAGCCGCCGCGCAAAAACAGGATCAGGAAGGCCAGGATGAGCCAAGACAGAAAACGTGAAATTAACGATTTTTGGCATAGTGGCGACAAGCTGATTTTTTTTCCTCTGCCAAAAACAGCTAACAGGCTGCCGCAGCCTGCAGCCGCCATGAAGCTTGCCATCTGTGCCCCTGCCAGATGCGCTGATGGCAGCCAGTTTGGCTGAGCGAAAAGCAGGCGAAAAAGGGCGACATCCAAAAGCAGGATAGCCAGCGCGATCAGCGCCACGCGGCCTATCGCGAAAAGCTGTGCCTTGTCGGATAAATAATTTTCTCTCATGAAGTTATATGAAACAGTGAGTTATTTTGGTCGATGCAGATGAACTTAGCGGAACTTGGACTACCGCACATAGCGCCGATGAGCCGCCCCGAATCATGAAATCCATCCATTTCGTTGCACTAAAGGCTGGCAAATGAGCCCGCCCCTCCCATCCTTCCCTCGCGGGGAGGCTGCTATCCGGCGCGCTGCGTCCGGGGATTACACAGCGCACTGGTCCAGGCCTTTCACGTTAATTAAATAAGGACAACGGCCAACAAACTACGCCGTCCCGCCAGCGTGCCCGGCAGGCTTGAGCCCGTCTCTGGAAAGTACCCGTGGGGTGCTAACTTTCTTTGCCAGGATATTCTCTGCCAACGCTTGACGCAAATACGCCAGCACCATTTCCGGCTCGATCACTTGCAAGCACACATTATCGTGACAAGGTGTTTTGCGGTGATTAGATGCACTTACACAAGGCGAGCAAGCGAGTCCGGCGTAAATCGGCGTGCTGTTACCCAGCGAGCCATACAAGGCAGGCGTTTCTGGCCCAAACAAGACAAACGTGCGCAAGGGCGTCACCGCAGAAAAGTGCCCTGGGCCCGAGTCGTTGGTGAGCATAAGCTCGGCTAAGCAATACAGTGCTGGCAGTGCATCGAGCTTATTGCAACCGGCAAAGTTCACGCAACGCTCGTTATTGACTTGCTCTTTTAACATCGTCGCCCGCTCACGCTCTGCGGGCGAGCCGGTGATCAGAACCACCACCTCTTCATATTCCGCCAACAACGCCCGCATCACAGTCACAAAGTTGGCCTGCATCCAGCGTCGTTGGGGCAAAAGGTCACTCGCATTCGGGTTAATCAGCACCAGACGATGCCGCGCCGGATCGTAAGCCGGATATTCCCTGCCAATCAAAGCCTGCATGGCGGCCAATGCGCCCTCGTCCACCGTCGCCTGCGCCAGGATGACTTCACTGTCAGCCACCCGCGTTTTTGAGTAGGGATGCTGATCCTTTTCAGATAAGGCTGCATTGACCAGCGCAATAAAATTTTTTGCAATGTGCTGATGCGGGTTGTACATCACCCGATGCGTGAGCATCGCGCCACGATATAGCCCCTCATTATGGAACGCATGAAAACCCACGCGATTGGCTGCACCAGACAAGCCTGTCAGCAAGGCGCTATAGCGTGAAAACAGCTCCAGATCAATCACCGTATCGATCTGGCGACTGCGCGCCCAGATCAAAAACCGCAGGCTATCCCACGCCACATTGAACAAGCCTGATTCGTTAATCGTGAACACGTGACTCTCTGGCACCGTGCCAAGCAAACGCAAGCTCACCGCATTGGACTTGAAAATCAAAAAGAAAATTTCAGCCTCGCCCTGCTGTTGCATTTTGCGCATGGCAGGATCCACTAAAATGGCACTGCCCATTTCCGATAGCTCAATAAACAGAACCCTTTTCGGCGTACCTGTTGTTTTGCCAAACAGCAAGCCCAGCAAACCCACCAAGCGAGTCCACACGGTAGCCACCAAACATAGCGGGATGCCCGCAAAGTAATCCACTTTGCGCATGAGATTGATATTCATTGGATGATCAGTCTTATAAAGAGTGCCTAGCCTGCAAGAGAGCGCTCGCCAAGGCGCGCCAAGTGCTTATTGTAAGCGCTTGCCGCAAGACGGATCGGATGTCGGCGGCATATTATGCAAGCAGGTATCCATTTCTCGACATGCAACAGATCTGACGCACTATATTGTGGGCGCGCACATAAAAAAGGGTTTCAGTTACGCTTAACTGAAACCCTTGGTATTACTGGTCGGGGCGAAAGGATTCGAACCTTCGACCCCTTGCACCCCATGCAAGTGCGCTACCAGGCTGCGCCACGCCCCGACAAGCCGCGATTATAGCAAGAGATTCGCCCGTCGTGCCCTAATCGTGGGTGTTTGAACGCAAAAAATCAATAATTGCTGAAATTTCTTGGCGCATAGAAGCTGAAGAAGCCGAGGGCAAGCTTTCTTGATGTTGCGCCTCTTGCGGGGCAGTTGATTCAGTTTGTGTATAGATTTTTTTAAGCGCCGCATCATCCAAACGTAAGCGTGCGCCGTTAATGGTAAAGCCTTCTTGATATAACAACTCGCGAATGCGGCGCGCCAGCAAGACCTCGTGATGCTGATAATAGCGCCGGTTACCTCGCCGCTTCACAGGGCGCAGCTGCGCGAACTCCTGCTCCCAATAGCGCAACACATGCGGTTTGACGCCGCACAGCTCGCTGACTTCACCAATCGTGAAGTAGCGCTTGGCGGGAATTGGCGGAAGCTCTTCGCGGCTATTGCTGGGGATTGCCACGCTGGAATGCCTCTACCGCTATTTTCAGTTTTTGACTGGCATGAAAAGTCACCACACGGCGCGCGGTGATCGGTATCTCCTCGCCGGTTTTTGGATTACGGCCTGGACGCTGAGGCTTGTCACGCAATTGAAAATTACAAAAACCTGACAACTTAACATCCTTGCCTTCGGCTAGCGCATCTTTTACTTCGTCAAAAAAAGCTTCCACCATATCTTTCGCTTCACGCTTGTTCAAACCTACTTTTTCAAACAACAGATCAGCCAATTCTGATTTGGTCAACGTCATACACACTCCTACCCCAAATAATTAACGAAGCACTGCACCAAAGTCTTTTTGCGCAATCTGCAACAGGTTCGAGACAATCTCTTCAATTTCCACATCCTCGAGAGTTCGTTGAGTATCTTGCATAACTATGTGAAATGCAAGACTTTTCTGCGACTCAAGCAAACCTTGCCCCTGGTATACATCAAACAGGACTATATCCCGCACCAAAGCAGGTGCCGCTGCGCGCAAGGCATCCCGTACTTTCAATGCGGGCTGGGACTGTTCCAGCACCAAGGCCAAATCGCGAACGACCATGGGAAAGCGTGAAACCTCTTTGTAATCAATGAACGGACGCGCCATCAGCTGCGCGAGTGCCAATTCAAAAACAATCGGCGTCTGACCCAAGGCGTATTTTTGCACCCAGCGCGGATGCAACTCACCCAGCACGCCAACGGACTGATCGCCCAAAAAAATCTCGGCACAGCGGCCTGGATGTAATGCAGGATGATTCATGGGAACAAAACGCAATTCTTCGGGTGAGAACAGCGCTTCAACATCGGCTTTAACATCATAAAAATCCACTCGCCGCGACGGAATTCCCCATTGTTCGGGCGCCGCCAGGCCTGCGGCCAAACCGGCAACGCGCAAGGGTTGAGAAAACTGCGCCGAGGGATCATCTTTGGCAGTGTCATCTGATTTTGAAAAACAACGCCCCAACTCAAAAATACGCACGCGCTCGGTTTGCCGTTTGCGGTTGGTCACCAAGGTATCAACCAGCCCACCGATGAGGGTTGAGCGCATCACACTCATTTGGTTGGCAATAGGATTGGCCAATTCAATGGGATCGGCATTATTCGCGAAATCCTTCTCCCAAGCGGCTTCGACAAAGCTGTAAGTGACGATCTCATGGTAGTCCCGCGCAGCCACGGCATGCCGCACTTGCATGGGATTACGCGTAAATTCAGCGGCAGGCATCATGGTTGCGCGGGCGACGGGCGGATTTGACGGGATATTGCCGTAACCATGCAGCCGGGCAATTTCTTCGATCAAATCTTCTTCAATTTCAATGTCAAACCGAAATGATGGGGGCGTGACAAGCAAATGACCCTCCTGACCATTCGCTGGCTCGACCTGCAAGCCCAGTCCGGAAAGCAGGGCGGTTGCGCGCTCGGCAGACACCTCAATCCCGAGCACTTTGCTGACCCGCGCTACGCGCAAAATGACGGGCAAACGCGTTGGCAGATGCTCGGCCGATACCGCCTCGACAATCTCACCTGCCTGCCCGCCACAGCAGGCAATGATTAACTCAGTGGCACGTTCAATGGCTTGTTGCGGCAAATTAAAATCAACCCCGCGCTCAAAACGATGCGAAGCGTCGGAAGAAAAGCCCATGGTTCGCGCCTTGCCTGCAATCGCCACGGGGGCGAAAAAAGCGCTTTCCAAAAAGATATCCGCCGTTGCACCGGTGACGCTGGAAGCCTCGCCACCCATCACGCCCGCCAGAGCCAGGGCTTGCTGCTCGTCCGCAATCAACGTCATATCGGCTTGCGGCTCGATATCCATGCCATTGAGCAGTATCAGGCGCTCCTGTGCCTTGGGGTAGCGCACATGGATGGCGCCCGATAACTTTGCATTGTCAAACGCATGCAGGGGCTGACCGAGCTCCAGCATGACGTAATTGGTGATATCCACCGCTGCAGAAATGGCACGAATGCCACTGCGCTCTATGCGTTGCTTAATCCGCTCGGGCGTGGGCGCCAAGGCATTGACACCACGCACAATGCGGCCGCAATAGCGCGGACAAGCACTGGGCGCATCCAAAACAAGGGTACGTCGATCGCTATGGGTTACCGTTACGGGCAAGAGCTCAGGCAAGGTAAGCGGCGCACCCGTCAAAGCCGAGAGCTCACGCGCAATGCCCAGCAGCGAGAAGCAATCGGCACGATTGGGCGTGAGTTTCAAGGTAATCAGATGATCATCAAGATTCAACGCCGTGCGTATATTCTCGCCGACCTTCATTTCGGCCGGCAAAACCAGCAATCCCCCATGATCTTCCGCAATGCCCAATTCACGCGCCGAACACAGCATGCCAAAGCTATCCAGACCGCGCACTTTGGCTTGCCTGATGTCCATGCCCGGCAAGCTCGCACCCACCGTGGCACAGGGCACTTTAATCCCCACAGCGACGTTCGGTGCGCCACACACAATGTGCAATGCTTCGCCCTGCCCTGCATCTACCGTACACACATTGAGCTTGTCGGCATTCGGATGTTTCTCTACCGTGAGCACTTGTGCCACCACCACACCTGAAAAAACAGGCGCGACAGGTTTGACTTCTTCGACTTCCAGCCCGGCCATGGTTAGCACATGGCAGAGCCCATCGGTGGTTAAAGGTGGATTACACAGACTGCGTAGCCAGGATTCAGAAAATTGCATGATGGCGTGATAAACCTAAGCGTGGATGGAGGGCAAATTAACCGGGGTTAATTCCAAAATTAACTGCAAGGTTTAATTGAATTGTGACAAAAACCGCAAATCGCCTTCGAAGAACAGGCGCAGGTCGGGAATGGAATAGCGCAGCATGGCCAGCCGGTCCGGCCCCATGCCAAACGCAAAGCCGGTGTACTTTTCCGCATCGAAGCCGCCAAAGCGCAACACATTCGGATGCACCATGCCGCAACCGGCAATCTCCAGCCAGCGTCCCTGCAAAGCGCCGCTGGTAAAAGCCACATCAATTTCAGCCGATGGCTCGGTGAAAGGGAAAAAGGATGGACGAAAGCGCACGGTCATGTCATCTGACTCGAAAAAGCGGCGCAGAAAATCCGCCACCACGCCTTTGAGGTCAGCAAAACTCACGTTTTCACCGATCCATAAGCCTTCGACCTGATGGAACATCGGTGAATGCGTGGCATCCGAATCCACGCGATAAACCCGCCCCGGGCAGATCACACGCAGCTCAGGCAATGTTTCCAGGTGCTTGTAGCGCGCCACGTGCGCGAGCATCGCGCGCACTTGTACAGGGCTAGTATGCGTGCGCAGCAACACATCTTCCTGCACTTTGCCATCAACCCCTTTGAGATAAAAAGTATCGTGCATTGAACGCGCGGGATGATTTTCTGGCGTATTCAATGCTGTGAAATTGTGCCAGTCGGATTCAATCTCCGGGCCATCGGCGACATCAAAACCAAGCGAGCGAAAAAGCTGTTCAATACGCTCCAGGCTTTTGGTCACGGGATGCAAGCTGCCTTGCGGCATGCCGCGTCCAGGCAAGGTGACATCCAGCGCCTCTGCAGCCAGTTGTGCTTCCAGCTGAGCGTTTTTGAGCTCATCACGCCGTGCCGCCAGCGCCGACTCTATGCGTGTTTTCGCGACATTGATGGCTGCCCCGGCAAGCTTGCGCTCCTCGGCGGGCAATTTACCCAGGCCTTTGAGCAAAATGGTAAGCGAGCCTTCTTTGCCAAGATAGACGGCTTTGGCGTCTTCCAGTCTGGCTGGTTCGGCAGCCGCTGAAAAATCAGCGATGGCGGCGGTGGCAAGTTGCTCTAAATGCTGATCCAGGTTATCCATTGATCATTGAAGTTGCAAAGATAATTAACAGATACGACAAAAATACATCACCAAAATAAATCCAAATCTTGCCAAAACTTGCACGACCAATTCACCAGTAAAAAAAGGAGGCCCCAACAGCCTTGGGCCTCCCTGCTTGGCGAACGCCGCGATTAAGCGGACAGTTGAGCCTTGGCTTGATTGGCCAGCGCCGCAAACGCAGGCTTGTCAAACACAGCCAAATCAGCCAATACTTTACGATCCACTTCGATGGATGCTTTTTTCAAGCCATTCATCAAGGTGCTGTACTTCATACCCAATTCACGCGCAGCAGCGTTAATACGGGCAATCCACAATACGCGAAACTGACGCTTGCGTTGACGACGGTCACGGTAAGCATATTGCCCAGCCTTCATCACCGCTTCTTTAGCGATGCGATAGACCGTACTGCGGCGGCCGCGGTAACCCTTGGCCTTATCGAGAATTTTTTTATGGCGCGCGCGCGCCGTTACACCACGTTTAACTCTAGGCATGTTCTAGTCTCCTTAAGCGTTCGGCATCATTGCGCGAACGGATTTAACATCGGAGGCATGCACCGACAACATCCCACGCAACTGACGCTTGGTCTTGGTGGTTTTCTTGGTCAAAATGTGACGCTTAAACGCTTGTGAGCGTTTGATACTACCGGAAGCGCGCACGATAAAACGCTTTTTGGCGCCGCTCTTGGTCTTCATCTTCGGCATCGAAGATCTCCCTATAACATGACAGCCAGGTGTTTCCCGCCTCGGGAATGCTTGATGACCCGCCATCACTTTTTACCCCATCAGGCCTAAGCCCAACAGAGAAACCATTAAAATACAAAAGGTTGAATAATAAACCTAATGTATTTTCTGAAAATTCTCAATGCACTTTCTTTTTGGATGGCGACAACACCATGATGAGCTGACGGCCTTCCATTTTAGGGAACTGCTCCACCATTGCATGTTGCTCAAGATCCGCCTTGATACGTTCCAGCATCCGCATGCCAATATCCTGGTGGGCCATTTCACGCCCGCGAAAACGCAAGGTAATCTTTGCCTTATCGCCTTCGCCAAGAAATTTAACGACGTTGCGCAGCTTGATCTGGTAATCATTTTCATCCGTACCCGGACGAAACTTGACCTCCTTGATCAACACCTGCTTTTGCTTCAGCTTCGCCTCGTGTTGACGCTTGGCTTCCTGATACTTGAACTTGCCAATATCCATGATCTTGCACACGGGGGGCACGGCGGTCGGCGCGATTTCTACCAAATCCAGACCAGCCTCTTCGGCCAGCGTCAACGCTTGGCGTATTGGAACAATACCTAACTGTTCGCCATCTTCCCCAACCAAACGGACTTCAGGGGAGGTAATTTCGTCATTCAGGCGCTGCGACTTATCTTGAGCGATGGTTCAAATCTCCATAAAAACAAAAAAATCAGGCCGCAAAAGCTGGGCTACCCTTGCTGTTTTTTTCATTCAGCAAGCGTTCAATCAAGACTTTAGGGGACACCTGCCCGAGATCCTGATTGCCACGGGCACGCAAAGCGACCAACCCGGCGGCCTTTTCATTGTCACCTACCACAACAATGTAAGGCCGCTTTAACAAACTATGTTCGCGTATTTTATAGCTTATTTTCTCGCCACGCAAATCACTTTCCGCACGAATGCCTGCTTTTTTCAGCAACTCAGTCACTTCAATAGCATAATCTTCCTGCGCTTCCGAAATATTGGCCACCACGATCTGCACGGGTGCCAGCCATAAGGGCAGAGCACCGGCATGGTTTTCGATCAGAATGCCGATAAAGCGCTCCAGCGAGCCGAGGATCGCGCGATGCAACATGACCGGCGTATGGCGCGCATTATCCTCGCCGACAAATTCAGCGCCCAGCCGCTGTGGCATGGAGAAATCGACCTGCACCGTACCGCACTGCCAGGAACGGCCAATCGCGTCCTTGATGTGAAACTCAATCTTCGGGCCGTAAAACGCCCCTTCGCCAGGCAGTTCTTCCCAAGCCAGGCCGCTAGCTGACAGCGATGCGCGCAAGGCATTTTCAGCCTTGTCCCACGATGCATCTTCACCCACTCGGCTTTCCGGGCGCAAGGCCAGCTTGACGGCCACCTCGGTAAAGCCAAAATCGGCATACACCTTGCGCACCAGGGCGTTAAAAGCCGTCACTTCCGGCTGAATCTGATCTTCGGTGCAGAAGATATGCCCATCGTCCTGCGTAAAGCCGCGCACGCGCATCACGCCGTGCAGCGCGCCCGAAGGCTCATTGCGATGGCAGGAACCAAACTCGCCATAACGCAACGGCAAATCGCGATAGGAACGGATACCCATATTGAAAATCTGCACATGCCCCGGGCAGTTCATGGGCTTTACCGCGTAGTCGCGCTTTTCCGATTCGGTGGTAAACATGTGCTCATGGTAATGTTCCCAGTGGCCGGACTTTTCCCACAGCGTGCGTTCCAGAATCTGCGGGCAGCGCACCTCTTGATAGCCATTATCGCGATATACCTGACGCATGTATTGCTCGATTTCCTGCCACACCGTCCAGCCATGCGGATGCCAGAACACCATGCCGGGGGCTTCTTCCTGCAGATGAAATAAATCGAGCTGACGGCCCAGCTTGCGATGATCGCGCTTTTCAGCCTCTTCGAGCATATGCAAATAGGCGTCGAGATCTTCTTTCTTTGCCCATGCGGTGCCATAAATCCGCTGCAACATGGCATTTTTGGAGTCGCCTCGCCAATAGGCACCCGCCACTTTCATCAGCTTGAAAACCTTGAGTTTGCCGATTGAAGGCACATGCGGGCCACGGCAAAGATCGACGAAATCGCCTTCGCGATAAAGCGATACATCTTCATCTTGTGGAATGGCCGCAATCAGCTCGGCCTTGTAGTGCTCACCCAAACCGCTGAAAAACTTGACCGCCTCATCGCGCGGCACCACTTCGCGCGTCACCGGGAAATCCTTTTTCGCCAGCTCGGCCATGCGCTTTTCAAGCGCAGCCAGGTCTTCCGGCGTGAAGGGCCGGGAATAGGCAAAGTCGTAATAAAAACCGTTGTCGATCACCGGGCCTATCGTCACCTGCGCGTCGGGGAACAAATCCTTCACCGCATAAGCCAGCAAATGCGCCGTGGAATGCCGGATCACCTCCAGGCCATCGGCATCCTTATCCGTGACAATGGCTAATTGCGCATCCTGTTCGATCAGGCAAGACATATCCACCAATCGGCCATCCACCCGTCCGGCCAGCGCGGCCTTGGCCAAGCCTGCCCCAATGGATGCGGCAACTTCAGCTACCGTGACAGGCTGTGGATATTCTCGTTTTGAACTATCGGGCAGGGTGACGACTATCGACATACTTGGAAACTCCAGGAAACTCCAGGAAAATAAGAGCAAAAGCGGCCACAGAAACTTCGTGTGGCCGCTGCATCAAACGAATCTGATTTTATCACGCCATTGTAGCCAGCACCGCGCTACCTCGCACCGTCTCTTCCCTTATTCCCTGCATCAAGCCCGCAGCGCCACCATCGCCGACTGACGCAATAATTTGGCTGAACTCAACCACCCCACCGTCGCCACGATGACACTGCCTATCACCGTGCCAATGAACCAAAGTTGCGGCTGCGGCAAATAATCCAGCTGAAACACAAAGCGCGCCAAGCCCCAACCAATCAGGCTTGCGGCAATGCCCGCCAGCAAACCGGCCATCGCACCCAGCGTCAAAAACTCCGCCAGCAGCGCATAAATAAGCTGCCGCCGCCTAGCACCCAGCGCCCGCAGCACCGCCAGTTCATGCTGCCGCTCATCGCTGCTGGCTTGCAGCGCGGCATACAAGACGGCGAGCCCGGCCAGCACAGCAAAACCGAAGACCAACTCGACCGCACGCACCACTTGATCGAGCGTGGCATTGAGCTGCTTGACCAACGAGGCAATATCAATGACGGTGAGATTTGGATACGCTTTGACCAATTCAGGAATTACCGCCCCGCGATTGTCCGGCAGATAAAAACTGGTGATATAGCTTGCCGGTGCGGCATCCAGCAAACCCGGCGGCGCAATGACAAAAAAGTTTACGCGCATCGAATCCCAATTCAGCCCGCGCAATGACGTAATGCTCGCTTCAATGCGCTGCCCGGCAATGTCGTAAGCCAGATGGTCACCCAGGTGCAGATTCAGCGTTCTGGCAATGTCCTGCTCGACCGAAAACTCCGCTGCTTGACTATTACCATGCCAACGCCCGCCAGTCACGCGATTGCCTGCGGGCAAAGCAGCCGTCCAGGATAAATTGAACTCGCGGTCAAGCAAGCGCTGCGCTTGCTCATCCTCGTATTTCTTGGGATCAATCGCCACGCCATTGATCGCCACCAAGCGCCCGCGCACCATGGGGGCTAGCGCTGGCGCGGGCAAACCGTGCGCAGTGAAAAAGTCGGCGATGGCGAGACGCTGATCGGGCTGGATATTGATGACAAACCGGTTGGGCGCATCCGGCGGCAGATTCTTTTGCCAGCTCGCCAACAAGTCACCCCGCGCGACAGTGAATAGCAGCAAGGCCGTCAGCCCCAGGGCGAGCGCCACCGCCTGCACCAGTGTGGCCTTCAAGCGCCGCCGCAAATTCACCAGGCCATGCCGCCAGCCATAACCCGTACCCGTTGGCCGCATCCACCCAAGCAAGCCCACCCAGCCATGCAACACGAGAGCGAATGCCACCAATGCAGCAAGAAATCCGGCCAGCACGATCAAGCCCAGTTTCAAGCCGCCCGCCATCCACAGCATCAATGCCGCCAGCAACACGCCGCCCAACAAATAGGCCATGACCGACGCCGATTCAAATGCCATTTCACGCCGCAACACGCGCAAAGTGGATGCACGGCGCAGCCTTAGCAGCGGCGGCAAGGCAAAGCCGCCCACCAGAATCAGCCCGACCAGCAAACCATGCAGCCAGGGCAATAAAGAGGGCGCGGGCAAAGCCGTCACCAAGAAACCGCCCAGCAACTGCTGCAACACGGCCTGCACCGCATAACCCAGCCCGCAACCCACCAATGTCGCCAAGAAGCCGAACAGCAAAAACTCGCCCCCATGAATCAGCAAAATTTGCGCGCTAGACGCCCCCAGGCAACGCATCACCGCGCACCCATCCAGATGCCGCCGCATGTAACGCTCCGCCGCCAAGGCCACCGCCACTGCTGCCAGAATTACCGCCAGCAGCGCCGCCAAGCGCAAAAAGCGCTGCGCCCGCTCGGTAATATTGCGAATCTCGGGCCGCGCGTTATCCAGACTTTCCAGCTTCTCGCCACGGCCCAGCCGCGTCTTTGCCCATTCACTAAAACCCGCCACCGCACGCGGCTCGCCCGCCAGATGCAGCCGATAACTCACGCGGCTGCCGGGTTGAATCAAGCCCGTGGCAGGCAAGTCCGCCAGATTGATCATCAAGCGCGGTGCCAAAGCCAGCAAATTCGTGCCGCGATCCGGCTCCAGCGTCAGGATCGCGTCAATATTCATGCGGGCATTGCCCAATGCCAGACGGCTGCCCTGGGATAAATTCAAGGCAGTCGCCAGCCGCTCATCCGGCCAGGCCTCGCCCACTCGCGGCACGGCTTGCGTTTTCTCATCCGGCGTATTCAAGCCTGGCGCAATGCGCAAAGCCCCCCGCAGCGGATAGTTTTCCGACACCGCCTTGATCTCCGCCAGCTGCGTTGCCAAACCGTCCGCGTTGTCAATCTGCACCATGCTCGGAAACGTCGCACTCTGCGCCACCCGCAACCCGCGCGCCGCGGCCTCAACCGAATAATCTGCCGCCCAAGGATGGTCCGCCGTGAGCAGCAAATCGCCCCCCAGCAACTGATGCGCCTCGAGCTTCAAGCCCTGCTCCACGCGGTCAGTCAAAAATCCCACACCAGTTAAAGCCGCCACGGCCAGCACAATCGCCAGGCCCACCACCGTGAGCTCGCCCGTCCGCCAGTCGCGGCGCAACATGCGCCAGATCATACCTAAAACGCGTGGGACGCTATGCATCGCGCTGCGCCCCAAAAGCTTCGTCGCGCCGTACCACCAGCGCCGACTTCTTGCGCGAGGGCTTTTCCAACCACTTTTCGGCTAGATATTCTTCTGCCACCATATTGACGGTGGACAGACCTATAGAGTCGAAAGTTTTAGTCAAGGAACCCCATGTTACTAAAGCTCCTGTGAGAGGCATCAGTAGAGATGTATGCATATGTCTCAATATTTTTTCCCGTGTAGTTCCTGCGCACCTTTTAGAAGTATCCGTGCCCCTATCTTCAGCCAGTCGAACTTGATTGGTTTAGTCGGCGTTTTGGTCGCCTTCACTTCAGCGTGTGATAGATCACTTTCAAGTCGTTTCTCGTGAAGCTGGTTGGCCAGTTTCGATATTGCCGGATAGTCGGTTTTCAAGCGTGTACTTTTTAGGACGCCACCGATATTGCCAAGCGTGTAGGCGCCGAGGGTCGTGTCGTGGCGATAAAGTGCGTCCAGCCATAGATCATTGAACACGTCGATGGCATTCACCCACGAAGTTGGGTTAGTCTTGAAGTATCCCTTGCAGGTTGTGATTTGCGCCTCTGCACGCTTGTATGACTTACCGAAGAATTTTTTCCATCGAATGGGAATATCGTGATCAGTCATTTCCAATATGGCCAGCCGAATACCGCAAACGCTGCTATCTCCACGTCGCATCAGGCCAAACTCTTTCAACATTAGCTTGGCTAGCGGATTGATGTCTTTTGTCGGTTTTTCTGGCGTGATCTCATACATACCGCACAGCCAAGCCGCACTGAGGGCAACATCCGCATGCTGAGATCGCATTGTGTGGTTGAGCCAAGTACTGCGTTGATGGGTGCTGATGTCATCCCATTGCATGCCAAAGTGCAGCCGCATTTGCAACCATGGTGATAGCTGGCTCTTAAATCCGTAGCTCATTTGTCGATTGGTTAGATGCTTCTCATAGCATAACCATCGCCAAAGTGCATCAGACATATCGGCCTGCGCAACCTTAGGCTGCCACAACTTTTTCAATACTGTTTTCGCTTTGGGTATGGCACCGCTTGGCAGCCGTCCGACACAGGCCTGAATGAATGCTGCCCGGATCGCCGGATAGAGTTCCTGCTTTTCAATTTCAACGATAAGTCGATTCGCATGTCGCACAGGAATTTCGTCGAATTTGGATAGATGTCCAGCTACTTGCAGGTAGTAATGCGGGGCATGTTCATAAATGCGCCACAAACGATCCATCAGTGTCGTCGAAGGACTAGCCTTGGCCAGAAGAAACTTGAAGCGCGTTGGATTGGTGACCTTGAAATCGCGTTTTGTAAGTTCAACGATTCGCTTGCGCAGAGCATTCTGATCGGTGGCCGGCGTTGAAAGAACTGGTTCTATGGGATTACTAACAGACTTCAACTCGTCCGCAATATCTTTCACGAGATGGATGTGGATTTTTCCTGACTGTGGAAATAGGCCGACATCTTTGCTGATTCTGTCCAATGCAACCAAAGCGTGCCGAAGGTGTTCTTCCTTTTTCGCGAAAAGTCGAATGTCATCCACATACCGAAAATACTTTACGTCAAACCCGGACAGTCGCTGAGAATCGAAGTGCTTCAAGACCACCTCGGCGATGAGGCCAGAACTAAGCGGCCCCTGGGGAATGCCATGATTGTGATAAATCTGTGTGGATGTCGCCGTCCATTGCGCAAGAAAGTCAGTCAACCTTATCTTGAAATCCTCATCTAACCCAATCTCACCGAGCATATGGCGCAACACATTGTGGTCAATACTGTCGTAAAACGCCGTCAGATCGAAACTAGCTGTCCATGTGTAGCCGTTCTTAAATGCTTCTTCGGCAGCAGTATTAAACACCTTGTATCCATCCGACCATTTGCGATAAAACCAACCGCTACTGCTGCCAGCGTAAAGGTGTCCGAAAACCTGTTTGTTGTAGCGTGAGCGAACGTGCGGAAGCAGCCGTTCGGCAACAACATTGGCCATTGCCTGATAGACGATTTGATCCTCAATGGCCAATAGCGTGTAAGGTCGCAAGATTCCCGATGGCTTGGGGAAAAATACCTTACCTGCGTTGCTGGGAACAAAAACTCTTCGATTTAGCCTGTTTCGGAGATTGTCCAGCAATGCCTCATCGGCGCTGGCATAGACTGAGTAGAGTTGGCGGAAATATCCCTTGTAGGCACGGTCAGGATTCGACCGAATCCATTGCCATGCACGGCGTAAGTTATCTATGGTCCATGCACGGCTGAGGTCAGACATAGCTCAGTTCGAGTGTGGCGATCACGCCAAAAAGTCAGCGCTGGTGAGACGGCGAAACATCTCCATCACATCGCTGTTGCATGCGGTTTGACGTGCAACTCAACGCCCAGCGCGCCCATCACTTTGAGGATGGTGGCAAAGCTCGGATTTCCCTCGCCGGACAATGCCTTGTAAAGGCTTTCGCGCCCCAGCCCCGTATCGCGGGCAAGCTGGCTCATGCCCTTGGCACGGGCAATGTCGCCCAGCGCCTTGGCGATGAACGCCGCATCATCTCCCGCCTCTTCCAGGCAGGCGTCCAGATAAAGCGCGATATCTTCATCGGTCTTGAGGTGTTCTACAACGTCCCATTTGCGTAGTTTGAGTGCCATGTCTCTGCCCTTTCTATAGTTCGCGCGCCAGTTTCAGCGCGGCTTTGATGTCTTTCGCCTGCGATGACTTCTCGCCACCCGCCAGCAGAATCACGACTTCCATGCCGCGCTGCGCGAAATACACGCGATAGCCTGGCCCATGATGAATTCGCATTTCCGACACTCCCTCACCCACCGGTTTGCAATCGCCGAAATTACCTTCCTCCGCACGACGAATCCGCATCTTGATGCGCGCCAACGCTTGTGTATCACGCAGGCCGGCAAACCAAGTATCAAAAACTTCCGTGGTGTAAATGGCCTTCATGGTTTAGATTGTATATTTTGGGATACGAATAAACAAGACCTTTATTCAGCAGCTCAAAAGAAAAACTGGACTCGCTGCTGCGTATCACACAGTGGTCAAACCAACCCTATCCAGAAAGTCGGCGCTGGTGAAGCAACTGCGCTACAAGGCGGTCGAGCAGAAAACGCTCTCCTCGCCGTAGCGGATGGTGATATGGCGGCTCATGTCTTTGCCTTGCCGCCACGCCGGGTTTTTGTGGCTTGCGCGGGCAGCAGGCTGGTCAGCGCCTGGTAGCGGGCGAAGAGGAAGGCCACGCGCGCGGCGTCGGTGGCTGCGCCCTTGTAACCATAGGCGGCGTCGACGGCGGCGTCCAGTTTCTGATGCGCTTTCACCAGGTCGGGCGGCATGGTGAGCGGATCGTAGAGGTCGGCCAGCGTCGCGCCGGGATGGGCGGCGCGGGCATCGAGCACACCTTGGGCGGCGGCTTCGATGGCCTGGATGCGCCCTTTGCCACCCGTTCGCCCCTCACCCCCAGCCACTCTCCCCACGAGGTCGGGCGAGGGGAGTCCGGCTCCCTCTCCCCGCTCGCGGGGAGAGGGTTGGGGTGAGGGGATGTCCGGCCAGGGGAAGTTGTTGTAGACGATGCTG
>DILC01000020.1:0-845 GCA_002424865.1 Rhodocyclaceae bacterium UBA5602
GGACGAAATCGGCCAGTTGCTCGCCCAAGTGTCCATCATGCGCAACAACCTGCACGAGTTGGTGGCCGAGCTGCGGCTGGCAATCACGCATCTCAATACCCGATCAAAAGAACTCGCTGCCGCCGCGCATGGCGCCTCATCGGCCGCCGCTCAGCAATCGGAAGCCACTTCCAGCATGGCCGCCGCCGTCGAAGAGCTCTCCGTCTCGATCGACCAGGTGGAAGCCCATTCCGCCGATGCCCGCCGCGTGACGCAGGCTTCAGCCGAAAACTCGGCCAACAGCGGCAGCGTCATTCAGGACACCGCTCAGGAGATGAGCCGCATTGCCGAGGCCGTCACCCGCACCGCAGAGAGCGTTCGCGGCCTGGAGTCCGTCTCGGGCAATATCTCCAGCATCGTCAATGTGATCCGCGAGGTAGCCGACCAGACCAATCTCCTGGCGCTCAATGCCGCGATTGAGGCCGCGCGCGCCGGCGAGCATGGCCGGGGCTTTGCCGTGGTGGCCGATGAGGTGCGCAAGCTGGCCGAGCGCACCGCTTCTTCAACCAATGAAATCGCCACCATGATTGCCCAAATCCAGGAAGGCTCCCGCGCGGCCGGCGCCAGCATGGATACCAGCGTCGCCCGGGTCAATGAGGGCGTGCAGCTGGCATCGGCAGCGGGCGAGTCCATCAGCCTGATCCGCGCGTCCACGCAGGAGGTGACGGCGGCGGTCGATAGCATCGGCTTCACCTTGAAAGAGCAGGCGACCGCCACCCGCGAAATCGCCAGCCGGGTCGAACATATCTCGCATGGCACGGAAGAACTCTCGGCCAGCGCACGGCAAACCGCTGAGGCGGCCAGCG
>DILC01000020.1:961-6845 GCA_002424865.1 Rhodocyclaceae bacterium UBA5602
CCCGTTCAGTCATCCCGAACAAGGCGAAAGCACCGCCATTCCAGCCGTGACGGGCGACTCACCCCGGCCTGTTAAGCGAAGCCAGAACCGCTTGACCTTCACGAAACTCGCCGTTCTGCGCGTTTCCGAGCGAGAACAGTGTTCGAGAACGCCTCGGCCACACCGGCGCCAGGCGGCGCCTTCTCAGCCTTGCCAGCATCTTAACGTACGATTGCTTCCATTTTTTCTGGAACGACCCCATTCAGGGAAAGATTCGTACCGATCTGAAAGCGATTGACAATGTCGGCCATCTGCCGGGAAATATCCCGAATCGAATCGGCCTGTTCTCTCGTCTGGCCCGCCGATAGGCTGGCGCGCCCTAGCATGGCTTCGACCTGATCCATCTGCGTTACAACCGCCTTGCTCGAAGCGTGGCCGACACTGACCTGCTGCCCTATCTGCTCAACCTTGGCAACCACCTGCCGCGACGACAGTTCTATTCCCGCCATCGCATCGCCCGCAGTGCTCGCCATATCAATATCGCGCTTCATGTCGAGAATCACCTGGTGCATGAGTTCAGCCGATGTCTTGGAGGTGGTATTGATCTCATCCACATGCTGCGCAATGGACCGCGTTGTCGTCGCCACACGTTCAGCCAGTTTGCGCACTTCATCGGCGACCACCGCAAAGCCACGCCCGGCCTCCCCTGCACGAGCTGCTTCAATCGCGGCATTGAGCGCCAGGAGATTGGTCTGCTCGGCAATGCCGCTGACTTCATTCACCAGCCCGCCGATGCGCTCCCCTGCCTCGGCCAGGGCATAAACCCTTTGCGCCACTGATTCGACATTACCGGAAAGCACATGAATGCGGGCAACCGTTTCGCGGATCACCCGCCCATTACTAATGGCTTGCTGGCCGGAGGCTTCGGTCAGGCTGCCCGCCTCCAGTGTTCCTTGGTGAATATCGTCGATTTGCATCTGAATCTTGCGGATCGCCTGGTGAATTTCCGACGATGACGCGCTTCCCTGTGACGCCACCTGCGCCAGCGCCACCGCCGATTGATGCATGTCGATCGCAGCCGCTTCATTGCTGCGAATGACACGGACCATCTCGGAAAAACTGGCTTGGAGGGTATCAATCAGCGCGTTGAAAGCCTGGATCGAACGGCTAATTTCGTCCTTGCCCGAGACATCGACGCGACGAGTGAAATCCAGACGATGGGCAATCTCCGCCATCGTGGTTTCCATTTCGCGTAACGGACGGGAAATTTTGCGGTACAGGTTAAAGCCCAGCACAACCAAGACAAGCACAGCTATTGCGGTACTGACACCCAGCACCAGCATGGTTCTTTGCATGCCCGAATCGATTGAGGCGACCGCGCTGTCTTTTGAGCGCCGCTTCTCAACCCGCAGCGTTTCCAGAATCTGCTCCAATTCCTGCAGATAAGGACCGGCATTGCCCGACAGGGTGGCATCGGCAAGCAGCCGCTGATCGGCCAGACTGAGCGCCGTGACCTGGTCAAGCGCCTCATAGTAATCTTTCAGGCCGTCTTGCGCCTGCTTGACGAGCTTGATTTGCGTCTCGCTTCCGGCCATTTTCAGCTGCTCGCCCAGGCGTTGCTGCAGAACAGCCCGTTGTGTTTTCAGCTTCTCCGCCATTTGCTGCGCTATGCCGGGGTCCGGCGCGTTAACCATATTGACGCCAGATAGCTGCAAGGCTTTGAGATCCGAATCAATCTCCGCAGTAGCAAGAAAGCTGGGAATGGCGCGTTCGGTCAGATTGCGGGTCAAGCCCTTGATCTGATGGAACTGAAAGAAAGAAACACCACCTAACGCCAACAACGCTGCTGCCGCAACGCAAACCAAAACCGCCAGAAAATGCCGAATGCTCATAGTGTTCGAGGGGACTCCGATTGTGCAAAATCCTCGGATAGTAAGACACGGTTATTACGAAATCGTGACAACTCCTGAGAAATTACTTTAACCAATGAATGACTATGGGTTTGCAAAGGGTTTGCAAAGCCCGCATTTAACGCTGGCGCAATTCATCTGCAGAGGCAGAATCTACTGCCGTCTGGCCAGCGCGCTCCGAAGGCTTGGGCCCATCCCTGGAAAGTCCCCTTGGGATGTCGGCTTTTTGACGAAGCCAGGCGCCCTGTGGTTTAAAACTTTTCATTCGCACGCAAAAAGCGCCACTGCCCGACGGGCAGATCGCCCAGCATCACGCGACCGATGCGCACGCGCTTCAAGCCCGTCACGCGCAGGCCAACCAGCTCGCACATGCGGCGGATCTGCCGTTTGCGGCCCTCTTTAAGAATAAAGCGCAGCTGTTCGTGATTCGCCCAACCCACCTGTGCCGGGCGCAATTCTTTGCCATCCAGCGACAAGCCGTGATTCAGCAGCGCAAGATGCTGGCTGTCGAGCATGCCATCCACCCGCACGAGGTATTCTTTTTCCACGCTTGAATCGTCGCCAATCAATTGCCGTGCCACGCGGCCATCTTGCGTGAGCACCAGCAAGCCCGTGGAATCAATATCCAGGCGCCCGGCCGGCGCCAGTCCTTTCAAGTGCGCGGGTGAGAACCGCTGCCTGTCGTTGGCGGCCTGGGTTTTGGCGTTGATCAGCGTGACCGCTGGCAGATGCCCGTCTTCGGCCTGGCCTGAGACATAGCCCACGGGCTTGTGCAGCAAAATGGTGGCTTGCTGCGCTTGCGTGGCGCGGGCTTTTGCGGCGAGCGTGATCACCGCATCCGGCATGGCGCGCGTGCCCAGTTGCGTCACGCGTTCGCCATTCACGAACACTAAACCCCGCTCAATATAAGCATCTGCCTCCCGGCGCGAGCACAGGCCGCGTTCGGCCATGAGTTTGGAAATGCGGCTACCTTGCGTATCATTCATAGCTATTCATTCTATCCTGCTGCCATGCTCAGTTATCGCCACGCCTTTCACGCCGGCAGTCATGCCGATGTTTTAAAACATCTGGTACTCATGCTCTGCTTGCAGCATATGAACAGCAAAGACAAACCCTACACCGTGGTAGACACCCACGCGGGGGCGGGGCTGTATTTGCTGGATACCGAACAAGCCAGGCGCACAGGAGAATCCATCAATGGCATTGGCAAGCTCTGGCAGCGCAATGATTGGCCAGCGCCTTTGGCCGGGTTGATGGCCTTGATTAAACAGGCCAACCAAACTGGCCAGCTACTCCGCTACCCTGGTTCACCCTGGTTGATCGATCACCTCGCCCGCCCCATCGACAGGCTGCGCTTTTGCGAGCTGCACTCCACTGATTTTGCCTTGCTGCGCCGCCAATACAAAGACGCAGGCCGTCGGGTTGCGGTGTATCAGGATGATGGTTTTGAAGTGCTCAAAGCCAGCCTCCCCCCCCCTTCGCGCCGTGCGCTGGTACTGATTGACCCATCCTATGAAATCAAGAGTGACTACGTGAAAGTGGTCGCCGCCATCAAAGACAGCTTAAAGCGCTTCGCCACGGGAACCCTGCTGGTGTGGCATCCGCTGATCCCGCAACTGGAGGCAAATCAGTTGCCAGAAAAACTCAAAAAAGCTGGAGCGGCACATTGGCTGCATGCCACGCTCAGCGTGAATGCGCCATCCACCCAAGGGCGCGGCATGCATGGCAGCGGCATGTTTGTCGTCAACCCGCCGTGGACGCTGGCCGCTACGCTGAACGACACCCTGCCCTACCTCGCCGACATCCTGGCGTTGGATCATCAAGCCAAATGGCAAGTAGATGAGTTTGAAGAGAAAAACAAATAAGCCTAAGCCGCCTGCTTTCGCTTGCAAAGACAATGCCGTAGAACGGCCTAAAACATGACGATCATTCATGATCCCCTCCCTTTAATTTGGCTTGCTTTTAATTTAATGACCTTTCGGCTCAAAACCCTACCGGTTTTTTGACAAGCCTTTGGCTAAAAGAACGGTCAGCGCTTTCTTCGCCTCACCCATAAGCAATCGCCAAGCAGCTAAAATGCATGTCTTTGCTTATCAGCCCAATGCGGCGTTCCCGTCATCAACCGACCAACGCAGAGCAACAAGCGCAGTAAAAAATCATCATCCGGGCTTGAAATGCCATCATGCAACCCCATGTAGGTGCAAACCTATGTTCAAGAAAGTCAGGAGACATCATGCAAGACACCCCCAAGAACCCAGACGATTGCAATAACGCCGTCCCGCCAGAGCCGACTTTTTCTGCCGAATCTGACGCCAGCGCCGAGCGCAATGCCACCCACAATGTGGATACGCTGCCCAGCCCCGAAGAGCTGCTGCGCCAAGCGGAGCTCACCGCTGCAGAGCATCACGATGCCTGGCTGCGCGCCAAGGCAGAAACCGAGAATGTGCGTCGCCGCGCGTTGGAAGATGTTGCCCGCGCCAGCAAATTCGCGGTGGAAAAGTTCGCCACCGAATTAGTCGCCGTCAAAGACAGCCTGGAAGCGGCGCTGACCAATGAAAACCAAAGCGCGGAAAACCTGAAAGCGGGCGTTGAACTCACCTTGAAACAGCTCACTAGCGCATTTGAAAAATCCAGCCTGCTGGACATCAACCCGCTGGGTGACAAGTTTGACCCGCACAAGCATCAGGCCATCAGCCAGATTGAAGCGGAAGGCGAGCCCAACCAGGTGGTTTCAGTCTTGCAAAAAGGCTACGCGCTGCATGACCGGATTATTCGTCCGGCCTTGGTGGTCGTCTCCAAAGCCAAGTAAAAAAGCAGGCGGCCCCGGCTTGAATTTGCGCCTGGCAACCCCATAAATAAACCAGTTCAAAACTTATTCAAACTTTAATAAAAGGAAAAATCATGGGAAAAATTATCGGCATCGACTTAGGCACCACCAACTCCTGCGTCTCCATCATGGAAGGCGGCAAGCCTAAAGTCATCGAAAACGCCGAAGGCGCGCGTACCACGCCGTCTATCGTCGCTTATGCGGACGATGGCGAAATCCTGGTCGGCGCATCAGCGAAACGCCAGGCCGTAACCAACGCCAAAAACACCTTGTATGCCGTCAAGCGCCTGATTGGCCGTCGTTTTGACGAAAAAGAAGTGCAAAAAGACATCGACTTGATGCCTTTCAAAATTGTCAAAGCGGACAACGGCGACGCCTGGGTTGAAGTGCGCGGCAACAAGATGGCGGCGCAACAGGTGTCCGCCGAAGTGCTGCGCAAGATGAAGAAAACCGCCGAGGATTACCTGGGCGAAGAAGTCACCGAGGCAGTCATCACCGTGCCCGCCTATTTCAACGACAGCCAGCGCCAGGCCACCAAGGACGCCGGCCGCATCGCCGGGCTGGATGTCAAGCGCATCATCAATGAACCGACCGCCGCTGC
The DNA here is from genome assembly GCA_002424865.1 of Rhodocyclaceae bacterium UBA5602. Taxonomy (GTDB): domain Bacteria; phylum Pseudomonadota; class Gammaproteobacteria; order Burkholderiales; family Rhodocyclaceae; genus Rugosibacter. The sequence continues at coordinate 6,279 of DILC01000020.1, forward strand.
GCTGGCCTTCGGCATGGACAAGCAAGAAGGCGACCGCAAGATTGCGGTGTATGACCTGGGCGGTGGCACGTTCGACATTTCCATTATCGAAATCGCAGCGCTCGATGGCGAGCATCAGTTTGAAGTGTTGTCGACCAACGGCGACACCTTCCTGGGCGGCGAAGACTTTGACCAGCGCCTGATTGATTATGTCGTCACCGAGTTCAAGAAAGAACAAGGCGTTGACCTGAAAAACGACGTACTGGCCTTGCAGCGCTTGAAAGATGCGGCCGAAAAAGCCAAGATCGAGCTCTCATCCAGCCAGCAAACCGAAATCAACCTGCCCTATATCACAGCGGACGCTTCCGGCCCCAAACATCTGGCGATCAAGATCACCCGCGCCAAGTTTGAATCGCTGGTCGAAGACCTGATCGAGCGCAGCATCGCCCCCTGCCGCCTGGCCGTCAAAGACGCTGGCGTCAGCCTGAACGACATCACCGACGTGATCCTCGTCGGCGGCATGACCCGCATGCCCAAGGTGCAAGAGAAGGTCAAGGAATTCTTCGGCAAGGAACCGCGCCGTGACGT
>DILC01000019.1:0-13117 GCA_002424865.1 Rhodocyclaceae bacterium UBA5602
CATCAGGCGATGGGGTGTCGGGCGCATTGTAGGAGCCCGATTCATCGGGCGATGGGGCGTCGCAGGTAGCGGGCAGTTGCACCAGCGCCGGAACGCCCGCAAAAACGGCGGCGAGCAAATTTTGCTGCGGCCACAGGCCGGATACGAGGGCGGCATCGGCGGCCAGCAACTGGCGGGCGAAGCGGGTGTCGAGCGCGGAGCAGCAGGCAATGCCGGCCTCCGCCAGCACGGGACGGCAGGTTTCCAGCGCGGCAAGGCCGGGGGCGACGACAACCAGTTGCACGCGATAGGGCGCAAGCGCCGCCAGATGCGTGTGCAGCGCGATCAGGCAGCTTGTTTCATCGGCGTCGAGCGCCGCAGCGAAGGCGAAAAAGGTGAGGCCCGACGGGTCGGGCCGGCAGTCGAGCGCGCTGCCGGCGTTGCGGAACAGGCTTTCGCCAGCGAAGGCTTGCGGCGGCTGGCGGGCGGCGCCGTCGATGGCGTCCGCATCGGTTGCCGGGGCGAGGCTGACGCCGAGTTCATCCAGGCGTTGTTCCAGCGCTTGGGCATAGCGCGATAGTTCGCTGCCGGGTTCAGTTTCCGGCCAATTCAGGCGCAGCTTGTTGGGCATAGGGTTTGCGGGCGACCAGGGCGTAGTCCTGGGCGCTGAATAAAAGTTTTTCGAGATGGCGGGCGGCGTCACTGGGGTCATTCAGGCGCTGGGTATCGCTCCACGGGTTGCTGCGTTCGATAGAGATATCAATGAAGCCGAAATAGGCCGCGCTATGCGCCAGCAGCGGCGCGGGTATCGGCCGCACATGCGTCGGGTCGAGCCAGAAGCTGTAGGCGGCGACTTGCAGGTTTTCGGGGTTCGGGGTTTCGAGCAGCAGCACGCCGCCCGGACGGAGCACGCGCCAGGCCTGCTGGAAGAGTTCGAGCAGGATGTTTTGGGGCAGGTGTTCGACGACCTGGAAGGCGGTGACGGCGCCGATGCTCTCGGCATCCGTGGTGCGCAGGAAGGTGATCAGGTCAGCTTCGACGACTTGCAGACCCTGCTGGCGGGCTTCGTCAAGCATTGCCGCGTTGTTGTCGACGCCGAGCGCAGCCATCTGATGGCGCGCCAGCAGCCGCAGCCATTCACCGCGCCCGCAGCCGAGGTCCAGCACCGGCCATTCCGCCTGGCCGACCTGGGCGCAAGCAAGGTGCGGCAGATAATGGCCGAGGCGTGCTTCGATGTCGGCTTGGTCGCCACGATACTGGTTTTCCAACGCGAGATACCAGTCCGGAAAGAGGTCTGATTCAGGTTGCATCTGGGCAGCGGCCTGTTGTTGCAGGCGACTGAGGGTTTGCGCTATTTGCCGCTGTGCGTCCTGGCGCTGGCGCCCTTCCCGCGCGAGGGCGGCTTCCTGTTGCTGGAGGCGCGCCTGGGATTGCATGAGGGTTGTTGCCATGCGTTGGGCTTCGGCCTGCAGCTGCTGGTTGGCAACGCGCAGGGTTTGCAGCTCGGCCAGGGTGTGCTGGCGGAATGCACGCAGGGTGAGCTTGCCCCAGGCATGCCAGACAAGCGGACCAAGCACCGGGGTGCGCCGCACCAGCCAGCGCATGGACCAGCCGGATAATCTCCACGCCGAGGCAAGGTTGCGCAAGCGGCGCAGCCATGGCCAACGCCCGATGCGCTTGCGCATGGCGGACGATGGGGGAACAACGGCTGAGTATTGGCTTTCCGGTGTGTGCTTTATGCCTTGGTCAAGTAACGAGCCGAGGCGTTTTTTGAGCAGATCGACATCCAGGCCGTCTGTGTGCAGTTGTAACATGGGCGCAATTATATCTGAGCCTCTTGCAAAACTCCCGCATAGGCCAATCCGGCACAGTACCATTCGCCCTCGTGGAGCGATCTTCCAATGTAACCGGGGTCAGTCGTGGCGGCCTTCTATCCTGAAGGCATGATCTTGATGATGGAGTACGGGGCCATCCTGCATCGTCGAATGCACAGGCATGGTCGGAAAGGCGGAGCGTGTCATTGTCGCAATCGCATCAGTTGATCGGCGGACAGGGCAAGGACGCCGAACATCAGGTGTCCCATCACCTTGGTATCGCCCTTGACCATGATCGCATTGCCGCCGAAGCAAGGGGAGGTGGGACGATGTGTAGGAGCCCGATTCATCGGGCGATATGCCCGATATGCCTGACATTGCATCGCGGGTGAGAACCGGCCATAATAGTGCGGTGAATGTCATGCCGGATATGTTTCCGCTTTCCTGCTTGATATGATTGCCAAAGGAGTCAGGCCTTGCCAGATTTCAGCATTTGTTTTGTTGGCCGGTGCGTTTTCACGGTGAAGGAGATTGCATCATGCGACTACTGATGTCCCTGGTCTTTATTGGTTTCAGCCTGATCCATCCGCTGGCTTGGGCCGGCATTGCAGGCGAGGTGACGCTCAGCAGCGGCGAGGTGCATGTTGGCAAGCTGACCGGCGCCGCTGTCAGTGCGGGTACCCAGGTCAACGAGGGGGACGCGCTGACAACCGGGGCTGATGGCTATTTGCATATCAAGCTGGTGGACAACGGCTTGCTGATCCTGCGGCCCAATTCCAGTGTGGTTGTTTCTGCCTATGCCCGCGATGCGGATAATCCGGCGCAGTCGCGGATGCGGATTGATGTGGCGCGCGGCGCGGTGCGCAGCGTCACCGGCGCCTGGGGCAAGGCGGCGCCAAAAAATTTTCGCTTGAACACACCGGTGGCGGCGCTGGGTGTGCGCGGCACCGATTTCACCGTGTTCACCACGGCGGATGTCACCCGCGCTGCGGTGGCCTCAGGCGGGATTGTGATGACTCCGCTGGGGGGCGCCTGTTCCGCAAGCGGCGTGGAGCCGTGTGAGGGTGCGTTGTCAGCGGAGCTTTTTGCGGGCAACCAGTTCCTTGTGCTGCAGGCCAGGGCTGGCGGCGCCAAGGCGGAAATCATCGATGGGCGCCATCTGGATATGCATTCCGAAAAGGCTGCGCCGCCTACTCCGGCAGGGTCACCTGCCGCCCCGTCAGGCAAGGATGCGTCGCTGCTGTATCCCGGCTACCTGGATCCCACGGCGCTGGAGGCCCTGCTGGTGGGTGCGGCCTCTCCCGCACCCGCACCAACGCGAATCAAGTGGGGCCGTTGGGAAGCCTTGCTTGACCCTAGCCATCCGAGCGACATTCCCGTCGACCGCAGCATGGTGGCTGTGAATGCGAAGTTTGCGTTGTTCCGCGACAATGCGCCGGCGTTTGTGATGCCGCATGAGGGAACGGCTTCTTTTCGCCTCGATAACCAGGAGAGCTTTTTTTACGATGCGGCTTCCCGCCAGGCAACGCCTGCAAGCATCAGCAATGCAAAACTTTCAGTGGATTTTGTGGCGCAAACTTTTGCCACCGCCTTTACCATGCAAAACAGTAAGCTGAGCACTTATATCCAGGCCAATGGCGGCCTGTTGCCGGATGGCCGCTTCATTTCCAGCATCATTTCGTCGAATGCGTCGGTTAGCGGCGTACTGGCTGGAACCAATGCCAGCGAGGCTGGCTTTCTGTTTCATCAGCCGGTCACGCCAGGCATCACGGCGTATGGCGCAACCCATTGGGTGCGATGACGAAAGAAGAAGCGCGTTGGGCCAAAATAAGTATTGCGGGTTTCAGTCTATTTTGGATATTGAACAGCCCACTGGTTCGGGCGCAGCAGCCAGTGGCCAGCGATGCCGCTTATGAACAAGCGCAGGAGTCGCTGCGCAAGGATGATTTTCCGCTGGCCATCGAGCAATTGGAGGCATTGCGCCTGCGTGATAAAAATCATGCGGGCGCGCTGCTTGACCTGGCTTATCTGTATTGCCGCGCAGGACAAAAACCCCGGGTTGATGAACTATTGTTGACGCTGGAGGCGGAGTTTTCGCCACCGCCACGGATCATGGACTTGATCCGCGAACTCCATCAGCGGGATTGTTCTGTCAGCCAGCGCAGGACCAAATGGGGAGTGGCCGTGGCGCTAGGGCGCGATTCCAATGTTAACCAGGGCAGCCTGGTCAAATCATTCCCGCTGAGTTCAGGTTTGAATCTGGAACTGACTGACGATTTCCTGCCAAAATCCAGCCCGTTTTTCAGCTTGAGCGCATATGTCAGCCACGTGCTGGATAACAATAATCTGGTCTATGGCGCTTTGCTGGCCCAGCAATATCCGGCGGCATCCAGTTTTGACCTGGCCGGGTTTTCCGCCGGCCACATGCGCGTCTTTCCAGGCCGGGACTGGTTGGTATCCACCGACACGAACGCGACCATGAGAACTTTAGGCAATGCCTTGTATTATGAGGCATTGTCGGGAAGCTTCCAGGTAACTCCCGCCACCCATCAGGCAGACCGCCCCTTCGGCTTTGACATGCGTGTGGTGTATGCCCATTACCCTACCCGCGTGGGACTCGATAACCTGGAGGCGACTTTCCTGATCCCCTACCGTCGGCAAATTTCGGACAAGCTGAACGCACGTTTTTCAGCAGGCTGGATGATCGACAAGGCCCTGGGCAGCCGGCCCGGCGGAAACCGCACGGGGGAGGTTTTTGGCGCTGAGTTTTTCTACCAGTATTCCGGTGTATGGAATTTTCATGCCGGGTGGGTAGGCAAGCGGCTCAAGGGCGAGGAGCCATATGCCCCGCCATTGCTCGCGATGGTCAGGGAACAACGCCAGCAATTCACTTCTGTTGCTGCCGATAGGCGGCTGACCGGGAACAGCTTGCTCAGGGTTGAGCTGCAGCGTTCTGACAACGCGGATACAGTCCCTATTTACCGCTACAAAAGCAATTATGTCGTGGTGTCGTGGGTCTGGGAAGGCGGCAAATGAAGGGCGGCGGGTTGCGGAAGGCGATGGTGTGGTAGTCCGTTTCCCGGTCCTATTGACCATCCGCATCGGCATCGGCTTATTGGCTTGTGCGCTGGCGCTGCTTGTGGAATGGCAGCGTCCGGCTTTCATCGTGCGGCTGGATGAGGGTCTGCGCGACAGTTTTGTGCGGCTGACAGCGGATCAACGTCCGGAGGACCGGCTAGTCGTGGTCGATATCAACGAGGCCGCGTTGCGCGAGATCGGCCCTTGGCCCTGGCCGCGCCAACGGGTGGCTGACCTGGTGGAAATCCTGCTTGGCCATTATGCCGCCCGGGCCGTGGGCCTGGATATTGTATTCACTGAGCCCGGCAATGCGCAGGGAGACGCCCGGCTGGCTTCGCTGGCGCGCCATGCACCGTTGAGCCTGGCGCAGGTATTTGACTACACGCCGCGTAGCCAGGCCATTTTGCAGGGCAGGTTAGCGGGCGGCGAAGAGCAGCAGCCGGGGCTTGACGGGGTGCCTGCCTACGGGTTTATAGCCAACCATGCCGGGCTTGCGGATGCGCGCTGCGTTGGCAACATAGGCTATGCGCCGGATGCCGATGGCATTTTGCGCCACACGCCATTGCGCACGCGCTATGCAGGGCGGGATTATCCCCACTTCGCCAGTGCATTGCTGTCTTGTGCGACCGGCCCTACCGCACTTCCTGAGGGCATCCAGGGGCTTTGGCGTGTGCCCTATACCCATGCCTTGTCGGCTTATACGGTGATTGGGGTAGCCGACATCCTGCAGGCCAACGCACCACGTCCGCTGATCGCCGGGCGCTTTGTGTTGGTGGGTTCATCTGCGCTTGGGCTGGGCGACCGGGTGAGTACGCCGTTGACGCCGCTGAGTAGCGGCGTCATGGTACACGCGGCCAGCCTTTCCGGTTTGCTGGACCTGGCCGAGGGGCGGCTTAACCCGCCCCGGTCCGGGCGTGGCTGGCTGCTGGCCTGGTGTGCGCTGAGCGTCACCTTGGCGGTGATATTCATCGCCCGGCTTGCGGCATGGGAAGGGCTCCTGTTATTGGTTGGTTTTGTCATTTGTTGGCTGGTTCTGGCTTTTGCTGGGGTTGCGCACCAGGTTGAATGGTCGATAACGGGGCCGCTGTGGGCATATTTTTTCCTGCTGTTGGTGGCCATACCAAACGAGTGGTGGCAAGCCCAACGCAAAAGCCGCCGCCTGCTGGATACGCTTGCGCACTATGTGGCGCAGCCGGTACTTGACGAGATTGTGCGGCTGGATCTTCAGCACAGTCTCGAACCGACGCTGCGTGAAGTTACCGTGCTGATTGCCGACATGGAGAGATATACCCATGCAACCTCGTCACTGTCCCTGGTGGATGCGGCCACATTGACCAAGGGTTTTCTGGACTGCCTGACGCGCCCGGTACTGGCTTGCCATGGTACGTTGGACAAGTACACAGGTGACGGGCTGGTAGCCTTTTGGGGCGCGCCACTGGATTGCGCAGATCAGGCAGACCGTGCGGTGGGTGCGGCGCTGGATATCCTGGCGGAAGTGGATGCGTTCAATACCCGCCGTCAGGCGCTCGGGTTTGCGCCGGTACGCGTGCGGATTGGGATTGAGAGTGGCCGCGCGTTGGTGGGGGATCTGGGGACTCCTTTCCGCAGCACTTATACCGCTGTGGGCGACTGCATCAATTTTGCGTCCCGGCTGGAGGCCGCTGCCCGCGACCTGCCAACCCGTTTGGTGATTGGCTCAGCGGCCAATGCCCGCCTGGTGCGGCACCAAACGCTTTCGCTTGGGGAAATCACCTTGCGCGGTACGCAAACCACGATTGAGGTTTTTACCGTAGCCGAATCCAATCTGTTGGCAAGGTGACCCCATTCGTCTTGGTCTTGTAAAGGCGCAATTTATCGCGCAAGCATGCAAATTGCCGGATCAAATACCGGCTCGCCGTGTTTTCAAGACGCGGGTATCGCGCGATGAATCGCGCTCCTGCAAGGGAGGGTGGAACGATGATGTGTAGGAGCCCGATTCATCGGGCGATAAGCAGTTGGAGCCCCTTTGATCCCGTGCAGGACGAACGGGCATCAAACATATTCTGGCCGGACCAATAGTGACAAATATCACAAACAAGAGTAAGCTTCTTTTGTGATATTTGTCACATCTTGGGCGGTCATTTCGTGTCTGATGTTTTTTATGCCTCACATAGTGAAAAAATCACCCCTTACAGCTTATGGAAGTTTCAATAAAAACGCATGATGCCAAAATTTGCACTCCCCAAGAATGAACTAACTCAGGCGTTGCTTGGTTTTAAACGGATATTCAGGACGATAGGCGTATTCAGCGCCGTCATCAACCTGCTGATGCTGGTGCCGTCCTTGTATATGCTGCAGGTATATGACCGGGTGCTGACAGGCCGCAACGAAATCACGTTGCTGATGCTGACTTTGATGATGCTGGGCGCTTATCTTTTCATTAGCGCGCTGGAGTTTGTGCGCAGCCTGATTCTGGTGCGCATGGCGGCGCATATGGATATGAACATGAACAAGCGCGTTTATACCGCGGCGTTTGAACAGAACCTCAAGCGGGGCGGAACGAATGCGGGGCAGGCATTGCAGGATTTGACCAATATCCGCCAGTTCATGACGGGCAATGCGCTATTTGCGTTTTTTGATGCGCCGTGGTTTCCGATTTACCTGCTGGTGATTTTTCTGTTCAACCCCTGGCTGGGCTTGTTCGCAACGTGTGGTTCAGCCGTGCTGGTGATTTTGGCGGTCTTCAATGAACGGGTGTCCCACAAGCCTTTGGCGGAGGCAAATTCAATGGCTATCGCTTCGTCCAACCTGGCGACCAATAATTTGCGCAATGCCGAGGTGATCGAGGCGATGGGCATGCTGCCCAATTTACAGGCACGCTGGTTGAAACTGCATACCAAATTCCTGCACTTGCAGGCGGAAGCGAGTGAAAAAGCGGGCATCGTGGGCGCCGCCACAAAATTCGCGCGATTGTCATTGCAATCGCTGGTGCTGGGTCTGGGGGCTTGGCTGGCGATTGACGGGCATATCACGCCGGGCATGATGATCGCGGGTTCCATCCTGATGGGGAAAGCCCTCAGCCCGATAGAACAGTTGATTGGAGTGTGGAAGTCCTTCGCCAGCACGCGTAGCGCCTATGAGCGCTTGAGCAAACTGCTGCAAGACAACCCACCCCGCCAGGCGGGGATGAAATTGCCTGTGCCACAGGGACATGTGTCGGTCGAAGGGGTTGTTGCGGCGCCACCTGGCGCGACGGTGCCGGTGCTGCGTGGCTTGACTTTCGCCATCAACGCGGGGGATGTGCTGGGCATCATCGGGCCCAGTGGTGCGGGCAAGTCGACACTGGCGCGCTTATTGGTCGGCGTGTGGCCGGCTTCGCACGGCAAGGTGCGCCTGGACAATGCGGATATCTATCAGTGGAACAAGGATGAGTTAGGACCGAATATCGGTTATCTGCCGCAGGATATTGAGCTCTTTGGCGGCACGATCAGCGAGAATATCGCCCGCTTTGGCGAGGTGGATGCGGAAAAGGTCATCACGGCGGCAAAACGCGCCGGGGTGCATGAGATGATTTTGCATTTCCCCAAGGGTTACGACACGCTGCTGGGCGATGGGGGTGCGGGCTTGTCGGGCGGGCAAAAGCAACGCTTGGGGCTGGCGCGCGCCATGTATGGCGACCCGGCGGTGCTGGTTTTCGATGAACCCAACTCGAATCTGGATGATGCGGGCGAGGCGGCGCTGGTCAATGCGATCAAGGATTTGCGCGAGCACGGCAAAACCATCGTGCTGATCACGCACCGCACCAGCGCCATCAGCATCACCAACAAGCTGCTGCTGTTGCGCGATGGCTTGGCCGAGCTATTCGGCCCGACAGCGCAAGTTCTGGCGGAGCTGCAAAAGCGCCAGGAACAAGCCCAGGCAGGCGCACAGGCGCGTCTGGCCGCTGTCAATAGTTAAAACCCAGAATGAAGCTCATGAAAAACTTGATCAAAAAAACAGATACCCCGGCGCATGCCCATGCCAACACGCCGGTTTTGCCGGTGCATGATGATGCGCTCCCCATGGCGCTCAAGACAGATCCGGCGCATTTTTCACGTATCGGCTGGATGGTTGTGTTGCTGGGTGTTGGCGGATTTCTGATCTGGGCGTTTTTTGCGCCGCTGGATCAGGGCGTGCCGGTAAATGGCACAGTGATGGTATCGACCAACCGGAAAGCCATTCAACACCCGACGGGAGGCAAGGTTGATGACATTCTGGTCAAGGAGGGCGATGTGGTCAAGGCCGGACAGGTGCTGGTCAAGATGAATGACGTGGCGGTGCGTGCGGCGGCGGGCATCAGCCGGGCGCAATACTTCAACGACCGGGCCGTGGAAGCGCGCTTGGTCGCGGAGCGTGATGGCAAACCGGCGGTGAGCTTTCCTGACGAATTAAAGGCTGAGGCTAAAACGGATTTTTCTGTTGCTGGCAACATCAGCCTGCAGGAACAGCTGTTCAGTTCGCGCCAGTCGGCCTTGAAAAATGAACTGGCGGGCATGGATCAGAGCATCGCCGGCTTGAAGCTGCAAACTGAGGGCTTGCAGCATTCCATGGAGAGCAAGCAGGAACAGCTGGTATTTTTGAAGGAGCAGCTGGCGGGCATGCGTGACTTGGCCAAGGATGGCTATGTGGCACGCAACCGGCTGCTGGAGTTGGAGCGTACTTATGCGCAGCTGAACGGCGCTATTGCGGAGGATATTGGCAATATTGGCCGCGCCAGGAGCCAGATTCTGGAAATTGGCTTGCGCCGCGCGCAACGGCAACAGGAGTATCAAAAAGAAGTCAGAACGCAGCTAACGGATATCCAGAAGGAAATCGAAGCGCTGCAGAATCGCTTATTAAGTCAGGATTACGATTTGGCGAATGCCTTGGTGACGGCGCCGGTGGATGGCACCGTGGTCGGGATGGCGGTATTCACGCACGGCGGGGTTGTGCAGCCGGGTTTCAAGATGATGGATATCGTGCCGAGCGAAGATTCGCTGATCGTTGAAGGCCAGGTGCCGGTCAACTTGATCGACAAGGTGCATGTCAACCTGCCTGTCGAGATGATTTTTTCCGCGTTCAACCAAAACAAGGCGCCGCATATCCCGGGCATTGTGACGCAAGTGTCGGCTGACCGGCTGGTGGATGAAAAGACCGGTATGCCCTACTACAAGCTGAAAGCAAAAGTCGCGCCTGAAGGGGTGAAGAAAATTGCCGATCTGGCGATACGCCCCGGTATGCCGGTGGAAATTTTCGTCAAGACGGGCGAGCGCTCGCTGGTCAGTTACCTCATGAAACCGATTCTTGACCGCGCCAAGACGTCGCTCAGCGAGGAATGAACATGAATTTATCCAAGGCTCGCAAACCTCGCTTGCGCACTATCGCTGGCGTGGCACTGGGCGTGGCTCTCTGTTTTGAGATGAGTGGCGCACTGGCACAAGCGCTGGGGCTGGTCGAGGCCTACCATGCCGCATTGCTCAATGATCCCACCTACCGCGGGGCGATTTATGACAACCAGGCCGGACAGGAAAATATCGCGCTTGGCCGCGCTGGCCTGCTGCCCAAGGTACAGGCTGTTTATGTGCCAAGTAAAAACAGGGCGGACATCACGACGACTCAGACGTATTTGGGCAAGGAATATCAGAACACCACTCACCCAAGCTACGACAGTCTGAATGCAACCATCCAGATTCGCCAGCCGCTGTTTAATTTGGGGGCTTTAGCGGGCTATAAGCAAGGCATTGCCAAGGCAGAGTACAGCGATGCGCAGTTTGCTTCCCGCGCACAGGATCTGGTGCTGCGCCTGGTAGGCGCGTATGCCGAAGCGCAATATGCCGAGGACCAGCTGGCTTTGGCAACCGCCCAGCGCGACGCTTATCTGGAACAGATGCACGTCAATGTGCGCATGTTCAAGCAAGGCGAAGGCACCAAGACCGATATGCTGGAAACCCAGTCGCGCGCATCCCTTGCCGAAGCACAGGTGCTCGAAGCCCAGGATAACCTCACCACCGCGCGGCATACCCTGGCTGGCATTGTGGGCATGGAGATAACCGAGCTCGTGCCGTTGAGCAGGGATTTCAAGGCGCTGCCAATCGAGCCTCCAAGCGCTGAGGCATGGCGCGCCATTGCCCTGACCAAAAACGCGGAAATCGTGGCGCTCAATGCTGCAATTGAAGTCTCGCGCCAGGAAGCCAACCGCCAGCGCTCGGGGCATGCACCGACACTTGACCTGGTGGCCAGCTATGGCCAGCAGAACGCGACGACGACCAGCACTTATAACCAGGATTCAACCGTGCGCGCGGTGGGTGTAGAGCTCAACATCCCGATTTTTTCCGGTGGCTACACGAGCGCGGCAACCCGCCAGGCGGTCGCCGGTTACGAGAAAACACGGACGGATCTCGATGCCAAAATCAGCCAGATTTCAGTCGAAGTGCAAAAGCAGTTCAGTCTGGTGTTAAGCGGGGCACAGAAGATTGAGGCGTTAATGAAATCGGTCGAGTCCGCCAGTTTGCTGATCGAGGCGACCAAACAAAGCATCAAGGGTGGCGTGCGCATCAATCTTGACCTATTGAATGCGCAACAGCAGCTGTATGCCTCACGGCGCGACCTGGCGCAGGCCCGCTACAATTACTTGTTGGCTTATTTACGCTTGCGCAATGCCGCTGGCACGCTAGGCGCTCAGGACTTGATCGACATTGCAGGTTACTTCACGCAGATAAATTGATGCTGAATCGCTGTTTTTGCCTATCATTGCAGCCAGTGTCCATTCGCCACCCAATCGCCGGAGCTTTTATATGCCTTTGCAGGCCTTATCCCATGTAACGCATCGCCAGCTTAAATTTCAAAACCTGGCAAGACCCTATGCTTTCGCCCAAGACAAACTGCTCGCCGGCTTGGTGAGCTCTGAGGTATCGCATGCCCTGCGGCACATGCCGATTGGCTTTACCTTGCATGAAGGCAAAGCGGCCCTGGTTGCGTTAATGGGGCTGGCTGAAAATGAAAACCTGTTTGTCACTACCGAAGGGCAATGGCAGGGCGGATATATTCCAGCAGCGCTGCGTGCGGTTCCGTTTGGCTTGATGCCGAATGCCGATGGCACAGGGCAGACCGTGGTTATCCAGGATGACGGTGGCCATTTTGCTACCAGCAATGGCACGCCGCTATTTGATGAGACAGGCCAAGCGACTGAATTTCTCAGGAACATGATTGGTTTTCTGCAGGCTTACAAGCAGAACGAAGAAATGACCGCCAAGGCACTGGCAGCGCTTGCCGCAAGCGAGCTGCTCGAGCCGTGGGAACTGGCCTTTACCCGGCCCGATGGCCAGCCCCAAAAAATCGCCGGCTTGTTCAAAATTGACCCCGCCAGGCTCGATGCACTCGCACCGGAAACGCTGGCTAATTTACACGCCAGCGGCGCCCTGCCCCTTATTTATGCGCACATTTTTTCACTGACGGCCATTCCCGCACTGGAAAAAATGGCGCGTGAGCGCGAACCGGTGATTCCTTCCAACATCAATTTCAGCATACTCGCCGACGATTATCTGAAGTTTTGAGCCCGCCGCTATCCAACCCCGCCTTGCTGGCAATCCATTTGACATTTATTGCCTGAGAACCTGCTGCGCTCAATGCCTATCCCATTAGAAACTATCGCCAACATTCCCTTGCTGAAGGGCCTGGATGGTGACACTTTAGGCAAGCTGTCCGCCATCATGGCGTCGCGCTTGTACTTAACGAATGATATTGTCATGCGCAAGGGCAGCACCACCAGTAATCTGGGATTTTTATTGCGCGGCGTCTTGCAAGTCATCGACACCAGCGAAGATGGCCGGGAAGCGGGTGTCAATATGATACGCCCGGGTTCTTTTTTTGGCGAGCTGGCGGTACTAGATGGCTTGCCGCGCTCAGCCTCAGTCGTGGCCCTCAAGGATTCCGAGGTGGCATTTTTGCCAAACGCCCAGGCACGCGCCTTGATTTTTAACCGACCCTTGGTGGCCGAGCGCATGTTGATCCATTTTTCCAAAGCACAGCGCGCCCTGACGCATCAATGCACGCTTTTGAGCATCCCGAATGCGTTTCACCGGGTGTTTGCGCAATTACAGGCGCTGGTGCGCGAAACGCCGCAAGGCCAGATCATCGATCTGCCCAAGCAGCATGAGGTGGCGATCATGGTGAACACCAGCCGGGAAACGGTTTCGCGTGCCCTGCATACCTTGATCCGCCTCAATGTGCTGGAAAAAAAAGGGACTGTG
>DILC01000019.1:13145-19057 GCA_002424865.1 Rhodocyclaceae bacterium UBA5602
GAGCTGGCTGCGCCCAAGCCAACCGCCAAGACTGGCACATAAACCGTAAAAAGTCGGCGTTGGCGATACGGCGCTGCGCCAGGCAGGGTTGCGCCCAGGACGCCGCGCTTATCGCCCAGCCAATTCCCGGTACAGCGCCACATAGGACTGCACCATCTGGCCTGCCGTGAAGTGTTGCGCATAGCGCACTGCGGCGCGCTGTCCCATGAGGGCGGCTTGTTCCGGGTGATCCCATAAATATCGCATGGCTTGCCGCAGTGCGACCGGGTCACTCGGCGGCACAACCAGGCCAGTTTCACCGCCGATATTGATGAACGTCGTGCCTGTGCCGATTTCGCTGGAGATCATCGGCTTGCCGAACATCGCGCCTTCGAGCAGCGAGATGCCAAACGCCTCGGAGCGCAAGTGCGAAGGAAAAACAATGCCATAGCACAGGGTGAGCAAGGCCACTTTGTCTGCATCAGAAACCTGGCCTAAAAAATGAATGTTGTGCAAACCCAGCTTTCGGGCTTGCGCTTTCAATTCACCCTCGATCGGCCCTGCACCCACGATGACAATCGGGTAATCCGTGTCTAGCGCGGCTTGCAGCAAAATATGCAGCCCCTTGTAGTAACGCAATACGCCAATAAACAGGAAAAACCGGGGGGCCAGCTTTTCGCGCCAATACCGCAGGCGTTCTGGCTGTGGCTGCGGATAAGTCGCTCTGTCCAAGCCAATGGGAATAACACTGACCTTGTCGGCGAACCTGTGCAGCGTATCGCTTGTCGCCAGGTAATTTGGCGAGGTGGCGACGATGCGGTCCACGCTGCCCAGGAATTTGTTCATCAGCGGGCGGTAGAGCTTGAGCAGGTGCTTCTGGCGGATGATGTCGGACTGGTAGGTCACCAGCGTAGGCTTGTGCATGCGCGTGGCGAAATGCACGATATCCATGAAGGGCCAGGGAAACTGGTAGTGAATCACATCAGCCTGTTTGGCCAGTTGCGTAAACTTCGCAAAAGCAGACAGCGAAAATCCCGTTGATGCAATTTGAAAATCCAGGGGCGCACGGTGCGCCAGGTAACCATCCATTTCAATGGTGCGTGCGGCGCGGTCAGCCGTTAGCGACAGTACATCCGTTTGAATGCCCTGTTTATTGCAGCCCACGGCAATCTGATGGATCAACTGCTCTATGCCGCCCATTGTGTCCGGGAAAGCTGTCTTGTAAAAATGCAGTACGCGCATTGTCAGTCCCCGTGATGGAAGTTGCTAGCGCATCCGCTGGTTGCGGGTGCGCCGCACGGCGATCGCCTCTGCAAATACTTCCCGTGTCTGTGTTGCGGCTTTTTGCCAGGAAAACCGTGCGGCGTTTGCCTGTGTCCGTGCGGCCAATGCCGCGCGCAATACATCATCCATCAGCAAGTCATGCAACCCCTGCGCGATGGCATTTTCATCCAGCGGATCAACCAGCACGCCAGCATTTCCTGTCACTTCGGGTAGCGAAGAACAATTCGACGTCAATACCGGTACGCCCAGCGACATGGCTTCCAGCAAAGGCAGGCCAAAACCTTCATAGATCGAGGGCATGGCCAGAAACTGCGCATGCGCGTACAAGGTAGCCAATTGCGCATCACTGACATAGCCGACCAGCACCACGCTGCTTGTCAAACCCAGGGATGCAACCAAGGTATGCACATCCAGCCCGCCCCAACCCTTGCCCCCGGCAATCACTAGCAGGTGACGCTGGCGAACCGCTATCGGCAACTGCGCAAACGCACCCAGTAGCCGACGCAGGTTTTTTCTGGGTTCCAGCGTGCCAACAAACAGAAAATACGGCCGATCAATCCCGCAAGGCGCGAGAGAGGCCCGCGAATCCGGCTTGACCAAGGGTGTGACACCAAGGTGTACGACACGCATCTTGTCCCGCGCATCGGGAAACTCGGCGGCAAGGTCGTCCGCCGTATTTTGCGAATCGGCCAGAATCCTGTCCGCCAGGCGCACCGCCTCGGGCATCAGGCGTTTTTCCATCCAGCGGCTCAAAGGGCGCATGGTCTCGCCCGCGTGCTTCCAGACCAGATCGTGGATCGTCACCACGCGCGCAATGTGCGCTGGTAAAAAACGTGGCAAGCGGTGCGTTGCGCCCCAGAAAACATCCACCCCATCGTGCGCTGCGGCATAAGGCAAAACCGTTTGCGACCACAGCATGCGCCCGAGGCGGCTCCGCACGTGGCCCGCGCGCGCATGGGCATGGGGCAGCGCCCCGCCTTCCCCAGGGGGAGGGGAAGGCATATACAAAAAGAATTCATCGTCCAGCGTATCCGCCTGCGCCAAAAGCGCACGGGAAAGCTCTGCTGTATAACGCCCAATGCCGGTCAACGGCAAGGAGAGCAAGCGTGCATCAACCCCAACACGCATTACGCATGCTGCCCCAGCATCCAGCGCAAGGTTTCTTTTAGCTCAATGGGCTGGTAGTCACCAATAAATCCTTTCAGGCGATCACAGCTGCCGTACAAAGTCTTAACCTCATCGGCGCGGACAAAGGCCGGATTTACCTTGACCTCCATTTCATAACCGGACAGTTCTTTCATGATCGCCAAGACGTCCTGAATCGAATGTACCTGTCCTGAGCATACATTCACCGCCCCCTTTGACTCAGGACATTCAATCAGCCTGCGGTAGGCATTGGCCACATTGCGAACATCCGAAAAATCCCGCTCCACGTTCAGATTTCCTAATTCAATTTGCCGCAGCCCCTGCTGAAAATGCCCCACAATCTTGGGCAAGAGAAAGTCCCGCGACTGCCCCACACCGGTATAGTTAAACGGGCGGGCGATCACGATCGGCAGCTTGTCCCGCCACAGCCAGGCCATGTACTCCATCGCCAGCTTGCTGACCGCATAATCATTTGCCGGGCGTAGCGGGGTGGTTTCGGAATAAACACCGGGCACCGAGTTGCCATACACATTGGCACTGCTCGCCAACAACACTTTTTGCAAGTTTGGCGCGCACAACTCCAGCGCGCTCAGCAGGTTTAGTGTGCCCAGCACATGCGTCTGGTAAAAATCAAAGGGCGTATTGTGCCCCACAAAGGCAATGCCCGCCAAATGTGCCACGGCCTGCGGCTGCACCTGGCGGACATAATCTTGCAGCCCGGGCAAATCTTGCAAATCCACCTGCCGGTAATTGGCAACGCCTGCCTGCGCACGCGCGCCAAAACCAAACACCGCCCAGCCATGCGCGGCAAATTCGTCGCGCAAATAGCGGCCAGTAAAGCCTTCCATACCCGTAATAAGAACTCTTTTCATACTTTCTAAATACCTTAGGAAACGCGGATCAATCCAAGTTTTGACGTGGCGTTGGCGTAGCGCACATTTTATTCACGCTGCACCAAAGTTTGCGAGTTTCCTGACAACCGCAGCCATTTTTTCAGGCGCATTCGGCAAGGGCAAAACTGGTTTGGATCGGCGCTTTGGTGTTCATCCTGGGGAGGGGGATTGGTGGCCAGTTTATAACGGTTGTTGCCCCTTGCGGCAGGGGGCAAATTTGATGGACAAACCTGCGTTTCCTTAGGGGTTAAAAGCTGAACCCTGCCATATTCCTGCGCAAATCAGCCCCAACCATCATCGCGCATAGTTCCTCCAGCGTCGTCCTGGGCGCCCAGCCCAGCTTTTGCAGCGCTTTTTCCGGGTTGCCGATCAAGAGCTCCACTTCCGCCGGGCGGTAGAACTTAGGATTGACCCGCACCACAGTCTGCCCCACTTTCAGCACCCCCTCTCCTTGGGAGAGGGTTGGGGTAGGGGCATCTTCGCCAATTCCCGCAATAACCCCCACCTCATCCCCCGCCCTGCCCTTGAATTCAATCGCAATGCCCACCGCCTTGAAGGCCATGGTCACAAAATCGCGCACCGACTCTGTCCGGTTTGTGGCCAGTACATAAGTATCCGGCTCATCCGCCTGCAGCATGCGCCACATGCCTTCTACATACTCTTTGGCATAGCCCCAGTCGCGCTTGGCGTCCATGTTGCCGAGTTCCAGCACATCCAGCTTGCCTTGGACGATCTTGGCCACGCTGTCGGTAATCTTGCGCGTGACGAACTCGCGCCCGCGCAGGGGCGATTCGTGGTTGAACAAGATGCCACTGCAACCAAAAATGCCGTAGCTCTCGCGGTAATTGATGGTCATCCAGTGCGCATACAGCTTGGCCACGCCATACGGGCTGCGCGGGTAAAACGGCGTGGTTTCCACTTGCGGGATGGCCTGCACCTTGCCGAACATCTCCGACGTGCTGGCCTGGTAAAAGCGGATTTTTGGGTTGGCAATGCGAATGCCTTCAAGCAAATTGGCCGCGCCCACACCGGTGATTTCCGCCGTGGTAATCGGCTGGTCAAACGACACGCCGACAAAACTTTGCGCCGCCAGGTTGTACACCTCGCTGGCTTCCGAACGCTCGATCAAACGGATATTGGTGCCTAAGTCGGTCAGGTCATATTCCAGCAGATTCAGGTTGGGATGATCTTGAATGCCCAACTCTTCGATACGCCAGAAGTTGACCGAGCTCGTCCGCCGGTAAGTGCCAAATACTTTGTAGCCCTTGTCCAGCAGCAATTGCGCCAAATAGGCGCCATCCTGGCCGGTAATGCCGGTGATCACTGCACTCTTCATACCGCTCCATTCAAAAATTGGCCAATTATAGTTGCCTCCGCTCGCGGGGTGTGGGGGACTTGTCAAATAGGCAACGAGTCAACCGGGCAGCATTCCGTACAGTTTCCGGCGGGTGATTTACAATCAGCCCCGTCGTCGCTCACCAATACATCTACCGGTGTTTGTGGTGACGCAAATCTGCCGCAACCGGCGTGCAGAGGCTAATGATTCTCACAAGGAAAAGAAAGCATGTCTGCCGTTCCTGATTCCCCCCCTGATTCCCACCGATAACGACGCGCAGGAAACCCGCGAATGGCTTGATGCACTGGCTGGCGTCATCGAGCACGCGGGACCACAGCGCGCCCATTTCCTGCTCGAACAACTGATCGCCGAAGGCCACCGCGCCGGCATCAACATCCCCTACAGCGCCACGACCGACTACATCAACACCATCCCCGTCGACCAGCAACCACTGATGCCCGGCGACCCGGATATGGAGCACACCATCCGCGCCTATGCGCGCTGGAATGCGATGGTCATGGTGCTGCGCGCCAACCGCGACGGCTCCGGCCTCGGCGGGCATATCGCCAGTTACGCTTCGGCCGCGACCCTGTATGACGTTGGCTTCAACCATTTCTGGCGTTCGCCGACCGGGAACAAGGACGGCGACTTGGTGCTCATCCAGGGGCATTCATCGCCGGGCATTTACGCCCGCGCATTTTTGCTCAACCGGTTTACCGAAGAGCAGATGGACAACTTCCGCCGCGAAGTCGGCGGCAAGGGCTTGCCAAGCTATCCGCACCCATGGCTCATGCCCGACTTCTGGCAATTCCCCACCGTGTCCATGGGCCTTGGTCCCTTGCAGGCGATTTATCACGCACGTTTCATGAAATACATGCAGGACCGCAATCTGGCGGACACTGCCGGGCGCAAGGTGTGGGCCTTCATGGGCGATGGCGAAATGGACGAACCGGAATCCATGGGCGCCATTGGCGTGGCNNGCCGCGAGCGGCTGGACAACCTGATTTTCGTGGTCAATTGCAATTTGCAGCGGCTGGATGGTCCGGTGCGCGGCAACGGCAAGATCATCCAGGAACTGGAGTCGGACTTCCGTGGCTCCGGCTGGAATGTGATCAAGGTGGTGTGGGGCCGCTATTGGGACGCGCTGCTCGCGCAGGACAAGACCGGCTTGTTGCACCAGCGCATGATGGAGTGCGTGGATGGCGACTACCAGACCTTCAAGGCCAAGGATAGCGCCTATGTGAGGAAGCACTTTTTCGGCAAATATCCCGAAC
>DILC01000004.1 GCA_002424865.1 Rhodocyclaceae bacterium UBA5602
TGAAAAGCGTCGCCCGCATCGCCGTCCTTTACGCCGTGTTTGCCGTGCTGGCCACGGCTGTCAACATCGGTAGCCAGGCGCTGGTGATCTGGCTGTATCACGGGGCTTATGCTGTGCCACTGTCCGTTCTGGTGGGCACGGCGGCCGGATTGCCGGTGAAATATGTGCTGGAAAAGCGCCATATCTTCAGCTTTGAGGCCGATAACCTGGCCCACGATGGGCGCATGTTTGTGCTTTACAGCGCCATGGGCGTATTAACCACCGCCTTGTTTTGGGGTATGGAATGGGCGTTTCACGTGGCCTTTGGCACCGATGCCATGCGCTACCTGGGCGGCGTCATTGGCTTGACGCTGGGCTACGTCATCAAATACCACCTGGACAAACGCTTTGTGTTCGTCAAAAGCAGCGCGGTGGGGGCAGCCTGATGGAACTGCACGGCTGGGGCCGCTACCCACGCCAGCAAGCGACGCTGGCGCTGCCCTTGTCAAACACGCAATGCGCGACCACGCTGGCTGCCAGCGCCCCGCTGATCGCCCACGGGCTGGGCCGCAGCTATGGTGACAGCGCCTTGGCCGCGACTGTGCTGGGCACACCTTATCTGGATCATTTTGTGGCTTTTGATGACAGCACAGGCGCGCTGACTTGCCAGGCGGGCGTCTCGCTGGATGCCATTTTGCGCACCTTTGTGCCGCGCGGGTGGTTTTTGCCGGTCACGCCCGGCACCCGCTTTGTGACGGTAGGCGGCGCTATTGCCAGCGACGTGCATGGCAAAAACCACCATGCTGCGGGCACTTTTGGCGCCCACGTGCAGCACCTAGAACTGCTGCTGGGCAATGGTGCGGTGGTGCGCGCATCACCCACCGAACATGCCGACCTGTTTGCGGCCACCTGTGGCGGCATGGGGTTGACCGGCATTATTTTGCAAGCAAGCCTGGCGCTCAAACGCATTGCCAGCAGCGACATCCTGCAAACCACCGTCAAGGCGCCCAACCTGCAAGCCGCGCTGGATGCGTTTGCCGAGCACGCCGACAGCACCTATTCGGTGGCCTGGATCGACTGTCTGGCCAAAGGCGCAAGCCTGGGGCGATCACTCTTGATGCTGGGTGAGCACGCCACCGATGGTCCACTGCAAGTGCAAACCAGGCCACCCACCCCGGTGCCGTTCGACCTGCCCGCCGTGCTGCTCAACCACGCCAGCGTGCAAGCCTTTAACGCCCTGTATTACGGTCGCATCCGCCCGCCGGTCAGCCAACAACGCCTGCCGTTTGAGCCCTTCTTTTATCCGCTGGATGCCGTTGGCCAATGGAACCGGCTGTATGGCAAACCCGGCTTTGTGCAGTACCAGTTTGTGCTGCCCCAGGCTGCGGGCGTGGCTGGTTTGCGCGAGGTGCTGGCGGCTATTGCCGCATCTGGCCGGGGCTCGTTTTTGGCAGTGCTCAAGGTCTTTGGCCCGGCCAACGCCAATTTTTTGAGCTTTCCGCAAGCGGGCTTCACGCTGGCGCTGGACTTCAAAGCCGAGCCCGCCGTGTTTACACTGCTTGATGAATTGGATGCCATCGTGTTGCACCACGGTGGGCGCCTGTACATGGCCAAAGATGCGCGCATGAGTGCGGCCACCTTCAAGGCCAGTTATCCCACATGGCAGGCGTTTGAAGACGTGCGTGCCCGTTGGCACGCCCATGGCAAATTTGCATCAAGCCAATCCATTCGACTTGGACTCCAATGAAGAAGATCCTGATAATCGGCGCCACATCGGCCATTGCCGAGGCCACCGCTCGCCTGTGGGCGGCGCAAGGGCACCAGCTGTACCTGCTGGGACGCAACGCGGAGCACCTGCAAAACATGGCCGCCGACCTGAAGATTCGTGGCGCCGAATCCGTGTCATACGCCGCATCGGACCTGAACGACTTCGCCAAACACGCCGCCGCGCTGGACGCCGCAACACAGGCGCTGGGCGGGCTCGACATCGTGCTGATTGCCCATGGCACGCTGGGCGACCAGAAGGCCAGCGAACAGGACTTCAGCGTCACCCTGCAGGAACTCAACACCAACGCGATCAGCGTGATCTCGCTGCTGACGCACCTGGCCAACCACTTCGAGGCGCACAAGCATGGGTCGATTGCCGTCATCAGCTCGGTGGCGGGCGACCGGGGCAGGCAATCCAACTATGTCTATGGCACAGCCAAGGGTGCAGTGACCCTCTTCACACAGGGGCTGCGCAACCGGTTGCACAAGTCGGGGGTGCAGGTGCTGACCATCAAGCCGGGCTTTGTGGATACGCCGATGACGGCGGGCATCGACAAGAAGGGGCTGCTCTGGGCCAGCCCCGAAGCCATTGCACGAAGCATCGTCAGCGGCATTGAGAAGCGGCGGGATGTGGTTTATGCGCCGTGGTTCTGGATCGGGATCATGGCGGTGATCCGGGGGATTCCGGAGCGGGTGTTTAAGAAGTTGAGGCTCTGAGTATGCATAACAAGAAACTCATAGGACTTCTGTCTTGGCTGCTTTTCGTCATGCTCGTGGGAGTCTACTGTTGGATTTATGCACCCTACGGCTTGGAAAATAACGACGGCGGCTTTATCCTCGGGCTTGCCTACCAAGTTTTTAATGGCGGCAGTTTATATGACCAGATCATCTATGTAAGACCACCAATCTCACCTATCTTGCATAGTTTTATTTTTTATCCTCCTTTTTCATTAGCGCCAATATTTTCAGACAGGATTTTTGTTTATTTTCAAATTGCCATTTACAGCACGTTATCAGCGCTACTAGCAAAGCGACTATTTCAATGGGAAACTGGATATACCGCAGTAGTTACTGCGCTGATTTTTGTATTTTCGGCACACTCATTTCCGCCAATGGCATGGCATACAATCGATGGCATTTTCTTTTCAGTTATTGCCTTGTGTCTCGTGGTTTGGGGCAAAAATAAAAATCAAATATTATTATTTTTTTCCGCATGCTCCGCAATCCTTGCTGCAGGCTCAAAACAGCCTTTTTATATTGTTCCAATTTTGATTCTTTTGCTTTCAATGTCGAATGGCAAGCGAATGCCAAAATTGGCTCTAGCGCTTGCATCGTTTATTGGTGCGAGTATTCTGTTTTTAATTGTATTAAGGCAGTTCGGATCTGATGAAGTGATTTGGCAAGAGATATCGTCTCAAACTAATTTGCGCGACTTGCTTTCAGTAGGAGTGATAAATTATATTAGAGATTTTTTTCACCTTCGTTCTATCATTGCAACTTGGCCATTGATGGCAGCATTGACTATTTATGTAATTCGATCTCAAAATAATATTATTTTTCTGCCTTATTATCTTTTGGCTTCAATTTGGCTCCTGCTGCTTATCATCGCCCAATTCTACTTTACTGCTACAGGTTGGGCGCAACCTCTCTCTGTCTTTGATTCTGTTTATCTCATCACTTTTCTCTACAGTGGAGTAATGGTTTTTAAAACACGCCAAGAAAGTTGGTTAATTATTTCTTCAATGCATGTCGTAGGTTGGGCGGCTTCAATTTCATGGGGTTACTTGACAACTATTTTATATGCAGCACCTTCAGTAATAACATTAGCGGTAATTCTTCGACCTGCAGTTGACAAATTTCTCGCCGTACGAGCACTGTGTGTTGCGACCCTCCCCGCGGCTCTGCTTATATTTTTTATGGGTAATTGGTTCTCCTACTCCCTTGAGGGAACTGTTCGACGTACATCGATCAGTGCTGACATGGGTGAAATAAGCCCTTCGTTAAGATTCATTAAAGCACCTATTGAACAATTTGAACTATACCGTGAATTAATCAAGATTCTCGGCCGGATAGAGAGTCGTCCTTACGTTGTTTTACCTAATATACCGCTTGCACATATGTTGACGGGTACTATTAACCCAATCGGAATTGACTGGCCTCTTAACGCGGAAGTTGGAAAAAATGAAAAGATAATAATAGAGCGACTTACCTCTTCAGTTGATTACGCTGTGGTATATAAAAATGCAAATCCCAAACCTGAGGGGCAAGGAAAATTCGGCTCCGCAACAACGGTATATATAAGTCAAAATTGGAAGCTTACGGAGTCTAGTCAAAATTTTTCAATCTTCGTCAACCCGAGAGCAAATTTTCTGCACAAAATCAGGGGCAGGTGTTGCCATCCAACATTGATCGTAGATCACTACTGAACATCCGGTGCTGCAGTCACTTGTGCAATAACCTTTGCTAACAAACTAGGGCGAATAGGCAGACTCGACTGCGTAGGAATCTGTTGCAGCAAATTGATCACCTGATTTTTGCTTAGTTGCTGGCGACGAATGGCACGAATGAGCAAACCCAAACTACCGTGCGCCCTAATATTCAACGCTTTGGCGGCCAGGCGTGCGGCAGCATCATCATCTGTGAGTAGCCAGGCATC
>DILC01000077.1:0-32124 GCA_002424865.1 Rhodocyclaceae bacterium UBA5602
TGATGCCGGGAATCGTATCGCCCGCGCGCAGCGTGTTGTCATCGCCGATATAAGGAATCGGGTTAGGGCTCTGCAAGCTGGTGCCGTCGTCGAGGATGATGCGGCGGCGCGCATTGTCGGCGGCTAGCGCCAGCGCTTCGGGCGAGTCGGCCGGGTAAAGGTTGGTCGGTTTGGCCAACCGCCCGTCTGCACTCAGCGTGACCTGTCCATAGCGGCCCTGAAAGAAATTCTGCGACGCGGTCAGCGGCACGGCGATTTCCACCAGCATGCCCTCATAGCGTTCGAGTTCGCCCTCGAAGGTTTCGGGGAAGGGAATAACCGTTGGCGCGATGGATAAACCGCTGCCCAGCACTGTCAGCGCGCTCACACTGCTGAGCTGCGTGACCGGATTGGCCAGAGTCAGGGAATTGCTGGCGGCGCCGGTATTGAATTCCACCACGGTGGCGGACAGGCGCACGCGGTCACCCATACGCACCGCAGGGGCACTGCTGGTGAATACAAAAATGCCATCCGACGTGGCGACGTCGCCGTCGCCAGTTTCATCCTGCAAATAAAAACCGTTGTTGTTGAGCCAGGTAACCACGCCTTCGGTCGTCACGCTCTGGCCAACCAGCGGACTGGCTCTGCCCGCGCCTTGAATCGCCGGGATCGGGGTGATGCCGGAAACCGACACAGTCACCGTGCAGGTCGCAGTTTGCGCTTCATTGTTGCCAAAGCGGATAACGACCGGATAGCTGCCGGCAGCCAGGCCGGATACGTTGAGCGATACGCTTGCCGATTCGCCATCCGCCGTGGCGGGGCTGAAATTCCCGAGCGAAATGCCTGCCAGTGCGCCCGAATCGATGATTGCGCTATTGACTACACTATCGACATCCGTCGCGCCAAGACTGGCGCTGCCCGATGCGCCCGCCGCCACCGACAATCCTTCCGGACAGCTCGTAACGATAGGCTGATTGACCGCGCCGCCACTCGACGTTCCGCTCACGCTGATGTTATCGATGCCCACCCACTCGTCGTTGCCAACGGCATTGCTGGTGATGATGCGAAGTTGCAGCAAAGGCTGGTTGTCGGCCACCGCAGGCAAGGTCACGCTCACTGGCGTAACCAGCGTTGCCAGGCTGGGGCCGCTGGTCGCGTCGGCCACATATGCCGCCGGCACATCGGTGAAGTTGCCGCTGTTGCCAATGCGGTATTGCAGCGCCACCGGCTGGATCGCATTGTCAGCCGAGCCATCCAGATCGCGCAGCAGATAGTCGACCTGAATCGACTGCCAGCCTAGGGTATCGAGATACAGCAGGATGAAAGGTGCATTCGCAGTACCTGAACCGTTCAGGGCAATCGTCGGGTCTTGCAGATGGAATTCGGCCACTCCTCCCGTGCTGAGGGTGTTGGGATTGGCCTGATTGGCGATCACATTCACCACAGCAGTACCATCGCCCAGAATGGTTTGAGGGTTTGTCCCCGTGGCGCTGGTCAAGCCATCACCGCGATAACCCATGATGCCCGGCACCCCGCTCCAGTCGTTGCTTGTTGTGATCAGTGCGGTGTTCGACCAGTCCTGGGCAAACGGCAAGGTTTGCGGCGTGGTGTCGGCGTGCGCGGTGGTGGCAAAGGCAAGGGCGCAAGCAAGGACGATAGGCTTGATTTGATGGCAGCGCATGAGAGGTATCCTGTTTAAAAAAATAGTTGGACAAGTCTAGTAACGCTGTGTGAAGCCTCCATGTCGCAGCAAATGGCATTGACTGACCTGTTCGGCCTACGCCTTGCTGCGTTTTGTGCGCGCCATTCCAAAAGCCCGGCCACGCCCAGCGAAGCTATCCAATATGCCTATGGAATAAGCTTGAGATAAAAAAACGGCTCCCGAGGGAGCCGCAGCAGGGTACTGCTGGCGGAATGCAGTCAGGCCTTGCGATAGCGCGCGGCCATGCAGCCGACCAGGCCGAGACCTGCGAGCATCAGCATCCAGTCGCTGGGTTCGGGGACAGGAGCGTAAATAATATCGCCCGCACCGGATGAGCCCAGGTTCGTGTCGTAGGCAATGAAGGATTCACCAAGGCTGGCGTACCCGGGCAGGACGCTGAAACCGATGTTGGTGGTGGTGGCGGAATACGACAAGCCGAGAAACTGGCCGTTGGAGAATGTGACTTCGGTCGGAGCGTCAGCATTCGCCAGCGAAAACGGGTTGCCCAGCAAACTCATCAGCAGGCTGTCGACGCTGAGCCATTCTTCGCCAATGCCGGTGAGCGGGGCGTCGTCGAACTGAAACGTGCCGATGAAGCTTTCGCCATTGAAATGGCCGGAATCAAAGCTGCCGTTGAAGTTATAAGCCTTGACGGCAGCTTGCGCAGCCGGGGCGGCGATCATCAGACCCAGTGCTGCGGCAATAAGCGTTTGTTTGAGCATCATGATATTTTCTTTTCGTTAAAAAATAATTAGTCGCATACGGCGCAGCGTGTGGGCGCTGCCCCATTTTTGCGGGTTTATTGGAGAATGAAATCGCGCGCTGGAACGAACTGCCCGGCTGTCAGGCCTTTGAGCGTGGCCAGGCGGTCGATGCCACCGTAAAAGGAAATGCCTTGGCCGGTATTGTCACGCAAGTTGCCCTGGGCAGAGATCAGCCAGGACTTTTGGCCGCCGACGTGCAGAACGGGAAGCTCTTTGGCCAGGGCGGGGCCGGTTGCGATGAAAGGCAGCAGCGGGACGATATTCAGGGATTTCAATTTCAAAGCATGCTTCATGAAACACTCCTTATCAGATCAAAAAGAAAACTGGAACCTTCCAGCGTCTTACCAGAACAGGTTGACTATAACCAGCAGGTTTACACGGCGACACACCCTTTCCCGCACCATGATCAGTGTGCTTAAAGTTTGTTACATACCTTGATGGGAATAAACCGGGCCATGTAATCCATTAGGGCTAGCGCACATATTCGGATCACTGCATCCGATGACTTTGTCATCACCTGCCCGCTCCTCGCATTTCTCTGGACGCTGGCGATGTCCTGGCATCGCCAGCGCGTCTTTGCTGCACGCGCAGCCGCAAGCATTCATCCGCCACACCATCGCTCAACGCAAGGCCAGCAGTATGAAAAACTCCCGTGGTGCATATCGCTTGGCAAAAATCGCATGATGCGCCAGCTTCTCGATATCCAGAAACGTTTGAACCCGTATCTGGGGATTCAAATTGTGCACCAGACAGTAAAGCTTCCACTGCCCATCCACCTTCTTTTGTCCGCGTAGCGTGAAGCGGTTCAGCCGCTTGTTGTGGCGGAGGTTGGGCTTGATCTCGCGTTTGTGGCTGAGTTTGAACGAACGGCCAATTTCGTTTTGACCAATCCTCTACTCGGTGTTGTATAGCGCGGCACTCGCCGACGATATATCCTGCGTCGGTTCCCATACAGCATCATCTATCAGGTCGCCACAGGGGAGCTTCGAATCCTTGCCGTCGCACATCACAGGCGGCGCCCTGGCTACTGGGCGTATTGGAAGTAGGTCACCAATGCCACTTCGCAGCGCCACTTCGACCAGGACGCCTATTCTTTATCCGATAAATCTATCCAACGGTTGGAAATAGCAATCGCGCCGCATCTCAATTTTCACAAAGTGTTAGCATGACACATCATTCCACCGGATGCGCAAAGCGGCGCGCCGGTGACTTCCACGTTGAACCTGACCATTGAACGGGTTGCAGTGGTCGCGGTCGCAAATTGAAACAACCCAAATTGACAAGGAGTTCATGGTGATGAAACACAAACTGATGGTATCCGCATTAGGTGTTGTCCTGTCTTTATCTGCTGGGTTCGCATCGGCGGCTGACCCGGAACCTGCTAAGGAAAAGGTACAAACACAGAAGCAAGAACAAATCTACGGTCGCCAAATCATGACGCAACAAGAGCGCACCGAATATCGCGCCAAAATGCGCACCGCGAAAACCGCCGAAGAGCGAGAGCAAATCCGCAAGGAACATCACGAGCAGATGAAAGAGCGGGCCAAGTCCCGTGGGGTGGCACTGCCCGACGATCCGCCCGCTCGCGGTGGCGGCATGGGGCCGGGTAGTGGTATGGGGCCTGGCGGGAGCGGCATGGGGCCCGGCGGGGGTCGCGGCCGCTGATTGAAACAAGGCCCAACTCGGGGCTCAACCGGACGCTACGCAAAAAGCCGCGCAGGCCGCTCACTTCTACGTTGTCTGCGGGCGCCATCGAAATGCGCGGGCCCGAGGTGTTCGAGGAAGCAGTTATGCGGCCGCATGGGGATAAGCGCTGGCGCCTGTGAGGTCGTTCTTGTAGCGGGTGTCGAAACCGGAGAGGTCGATTTCGTGGTCGATGAGCTAGCTCAGGGCGTGCTCGAAGGTGCTGGGCAGCAACTGCCGTTCCAGACCAACGGCTAAAAATCACGGGCTGGTGCCAATCTGTTTGTAACGCGCCATGAAGAACTCTCCAGAAGAACTTCCGCTTCGGGTCTTGTTATTCCATTGGGTGCACAGCACAATGCGCCTATGAACAAGGTTTTTTACAGCGTCGTTGGGCTCTCGCAATGCCTTTGAATCGCTGCAACTTTTGAAAGGGAAAGGCTATGCCAATAGTCAATAATGATGAGCTGGAAACATTGGAACTGCCTGGACTGCGGCATCAGACCATCGGTGGCCATAAACAAGGTGTGAAGACGATGGAAGTCTGGTTGCAGACGATAGCTCCGGGAGCGGCGACACCCGTGCATTGCCACGCATGCGAAGAAGTCATTCTGGTCCTTTCCGGTGCGGGGACATGCACAGTAAGAGGTGAGGTCTTCACCTTCGGTTCGAACTCAACCTTGGTCCTGGAACCTGATGTCGTGCATCAAATCGTGAACACCTCCGACGAAGAAATGAGATTGGTTGCCGCCCTTGGCATGGCTCCAGTCCGGGTTAAAACTGCGGATGGCGCAGCGCTTCCGTTACCGTGGGAGGCTCCGGCATCAGCATAACGTCGCCGCGTTTCTTCCTGCCTCCGTTCCGCCCGCGCTTGACGCGATGACTGTCCGCCTGGAGCCACTGCCGCAGTTGATCGGCCCACGGATCAAAAACACTGGTTGCCTTGCGTTTGTGAAATACCGGCGCGGCTACATCTTGCGCCAGCCAGCTCTTAACGGTGTTTCTCGATAGCCCGGTATCCCGGGCAATTTGTCTGATTGACTGACCTTCCCGTCAATGCAGACACCTTATCTTGGCCAACATTCCCATTTTGCCCCCCTTCTTTTTCCCGATCAAACATTGATCAGGTTAATCGTCAAAGGTGGGGCAATTCCAGATGCAAATTACCCCGTCAGGTGGGTCAATTCTGGGTGAACGTCAACGCACGACGGCTCTGGAGGGTGTCCCGAATTTTGTGTAAACGGCGTTTGGTTAGCGGATGAACATCCGCTCCTCGCACATGATGCCAACCCGATTAAACGCGCCTTTCCAGTTTTGCCGTGGCATGGTCTATTTTTGGCTGATGCTCGGCGGCGCCAGGTAATCTTGGTGAGTTGCTCGAGCAGCCCATCCTCGCCGATCAGGTCTTCAGGCTTTTATAGTTCAACAGCCGACTGTCGATCAGTTCGTTGCTTACGGCCATTTCCTCTCTTGGCAAAGTTACGGCAGTTTCCTGCCAAATGACCGTTTTCACAAAATTCCTTACCCCCTCCCAGGGCACAACTGACTAATACTTTCCTGCATGACGCGCCTGTAGTGCTCATGGAAATGCTGCATGCCGTCCTCCATCGGGGACTGGTAAGGCCCCACCTCACTGCGGCCTTGCCTCATCAATGCATAACGCCCGCGATCCATGCGCTCAGCGATATCATCGTCTTCCCGTGCCGTTTCCATATACGCGGCTTGCTCCGCCGCAATAAACTCAGGCTCGAACAGGGCAATGTCCTCAGGATAATAGAACTCCACGACATTCAGTGTCTTGTCAACGGCTTGCGGAATAAGCGTTGACACAACCAATACCTGCGGATACCTCTCCACCATGACATTAGGATAATAAGTGAGCCAAATGGCGCCATGCTTTGGCAACACACCATTGTGATAATCCAGAACCACCTTATGCCAGCGCTGATATGTCGCCGAACCTGGTTTTGCCAGCGATTGGATACCCACTTGCTGCACTGAATACCAGCTGCCAAATTGCCAGCTTAGATCATCACATGTGACAAACCCGCCTAAGCCTGGGTGATAGGGCGCGACATGGTAGTCTTCCAAATACACCTCAATGAATGTTTTCCAGTTGTAATGGCAAACATGCCGCTCAATGCGATCCAACTTATAACCAGTGAAATCAAAAGCATCTGCATACCGCATCCCTGCAAGGTCTGCCGCTGCAGATCGTGGCCCCTTGAATAACAGGCCTTGCCAGTTTTCCAGCAACTGTTTCTCAAGATTCAACTGCGGATTCTGCTCAAAGTGTGGCGCACCGACCAACTCGCCTCTGCAATCATATGTCCATCGATGAATCGGGCAGACGATATTTTTTGCATTGCCCGCCCCCTCCAGCATAATGGCTTGACGGTGGCGACACACATTCGACATGTCATAAATTCCATCCGGCTGGCGCATGAGTATCCGTGCACCATCACATCCTGCCTGTGAATGGTAGTCGTTCTCTGCAGGCACCATCAACTCATGCCCCACATATCCGGCGTCAGATTCAAAAATCAGTTTCTTCTCTAATTCAAAAATCCTGTCGTCGAAATACCAAGACACTGGGAGCTGCGGAGCGCTTGGTAGCAAAAGGGGATGCGAAAGAACCTTAGACATAATCTCCTACTCAGCAAAGTTTGTCGCTGAAAAAATGGCAAAATATCACTTGAAATCGATCTCAAAATAGCCAGCTTAATCATCTTAATTGCCATTTTAATTGCCATTAAAACTGATAGAAACCGGCGCACAGCCAGACCCGCTATTGTAGCCTGTAAAGAAATTGACCGAAAGTTGCAGTTCGGTTATTTTCCCAAAGGAATCACCCCATCCCTAAAAATAACCGCCGATGAAAACACCCCCGAAAGAATCCAGCGCACTGATAGAATCCCCCTCTTTTGAAGAATCACTCAGAGAGCTCGAAACCATTATCAGCGCGATGGAAGTTGGTCAAATGCCGCTTCAAGAAGCGCTTGACACTTATAAGCGCGGCATATCCCTGCTGCACCAGTGCCAGGACACCCTTAGCAGCGCTGAGCAACAGATACGCATTCTTGAAGCAAACACCCTGCGCCCCTTCACGGCAGATCCAGCAGGGGAGCGGGAAAATAACGGATGATTAATTTTGCTGGTTGGGTCTCTGATATCCAACAACGGACAGAGCAAGCGCTCATGTCAGCTCTTCCTTCTGAACAGATCGTACCCACACGCCTTCATGAGGCCATGCGCTATGCCGCTTTAGGTGGCGGCAAACGCATCAGGCCTTTGCTTTGCCACGCCACAGGCGATCTTTTTCATGCAAACCTGAATACTTTGGATACTGCCTCAATCGCTGTTGAGTTGATCCATGCCTACTCTCTAGTGCACGATGACCTTCCTTGCATGGATGACGATGTACTAAGACGCGGGAAACCAACCTGCCATGTGGCTTTCGATGAAGCCACGGCCCTCCTGGCAGGAGACGCACTTCAAACACTGGCCTTTCAAGTGTTATCCGCAGATTCACTGGACATCTTGCCACGCCACCAAGTAGCGATGCTCAACCTCCTGGCGACAGCTTCCGGCTCGCGCGGCATGGCTGGTGGCCAAGCAATTGACCTTGCCGCAACCAACCAACAACTCACGTTGGCTGAATTGGAACTCATGCATATCCACAAAACTGGAGCGCTCATTCGCGCATCAGTCTTGTTGGGTGCCCATTGCGGCCAAGCCAGTTCAGCCGACACAGAAAAGCTTAGCCACTTTGCAACTCGACTTGGGCTCCTGTTTCAGGTTATAGACGATATTCTCGATACTGAAAGCGATACGGCAACACTGGGCAAAACAGCCGGAAAAGATGCTATGCAACATAAATCAACCTACGTGAGCCTGCTTGGGCTCAGCCAGGCGAAAGCACTTGCGCACAACCTGCTAACCGAATCACATCAAGCCTTAACTTCATTTGGCAATCGCGCAAGTCGGTTACACGAACTTGCAGACCTCATTGCCAAACGGAATTTCTAGACATTTCTGATTCTGATGACGCCCTTACTTGATACGATTCGATCTCCAGCAGATCTTCGCTTGCTCACACCTCCGCAGCTTCCGCAGCTAGCGGATGAATTACGCCATTTCCTGCTGGAATCGGTGGCCAAAACCGGCGGGCATCTTTCATCGAATCTGGGCACGGTCGAACTCACCCTCGCCTTGCACTACGTTTTTAACACGCCAGAAGACCGGCTGGTTTGGGATGTCGGGCATCAAACCTATGCGCATAAAATACTCACCGGGCGGCGGGAAGGCATGGCGTCCCTACGCATGCAACATGGCATTTCCGGCTTTCCACGCCGCAGCGAAAGCCCTTACGACACCTTTGGCGTAGGCCATTCCTCAACCTCCATTTCGGCAGCGCTAGGCATGGCCGTTGCGGCCATGAACAAAGGCGAAGATCGACGCGTTGTTGCGATTATTGGTGATGGCGCGATGTCTGCCGGCCAAGCCTTTGAAGCATTGAATAATGGCGGGGCGCTGGACGCCAACCTGCTTGTCATTCTCAATGATAATGACATGTCGATTTCTCCGCCTGTAGGCGCCCTCAACAAATACCTGGCTCGGCTCCTGTCCGGAAAAACCTTTAACGCAGCTCGCAGGGCCGGAGGAAAAGTTCTATCAGCCATACCCAGCGTGCGTGAATTCGCCAACCGCATCGAAGAACATGTCAAAGGCATGATCTCGCCGGGTACCCTATTTGAAGAACTGGGATTCAACTACATCGGCCCCATTGACGGGCACGACCTGGAAGCGCTCCTGCCCACGCTGCAAAACTTGCGCGAACTCACCGGGCCGCAGTTTTTACATGTTGTCACGCGTAAAGGCCAAGGGTACAAGCTCGCTGAAAGCGATCCGGTGCTCTATCACGGCGTCGGGAAGTTTGACACGCGCTGTGGCATTGCACCGGCAAAAAAAAGTAACCACGTCACTTACACCCAGGTGTTCAGTGAATGGCTGTGTGATCAAGCGGCTAACGACGCCAAACTTATCGGCATCACCCCTGCCATGCGCGAAGGCTCAGGCTTACTCAAATTTTCACAAGAATATCCAACGCGTTATTTTGATGTTGGCATTGCCGAACAACATGCCCTGACCTTTGCGGCAGGCCTTGCATGCGAAGGCATGAAACCTGTTGTCGCCATTTACTCGACCTTTTTACAACGCGCTTATGATCAATTGATCCACGATATTGCGCTCCAAAATCTACCTGTCATGTTTGCCATTGACCGGGGCGGATTAGTCGGTGCAGATGGCGCCACGCATAATGGCGCATTCGACCTGTCCTACCTCACCTGTATCCCTAATATGGTGGTAATGGCGCCAAGTGATGAAGACGAATGCCGAAAAATGCTTTCCACCGCTTACTCAATCCACGGCCCAGCTGCCGTGCGCTATCCGCGTGGCGGTGGCACTGGGGTGACAGTGCAGGATGGTTTATCTACCCTGCCAATCGGCAAAGCCAAAATTAAGCGGCAAGGACACAGCATAGCCATTCTTGCCTTTGGATCAATGCTAACACCGGCTTTATCTGCGGGGGATGTCCTTGATGCCACCATCGTGGATATGCGCTTTATCAAACCGATGGACCGCGAGCTCATCTGCACCCTGTCTCAAACCCATAAACTTCTGGTGTCCATCGAGGAAAACAGCTTGATAGGTGGCGCTGGCGCAGAAGTTTCGCGAATACTTGAAGAAGCGAATCACACCACCCCCCTCTTGAGACTAGGGCTGCCTGACCTGTTCATTGACCACGGTGACAGCACCGTTCTTTTAAGGGAACTCGGTTTGGATGCGGATGGCATCGTAAAAAGCATCGAAACAAAATTAACCAAAAATCAACCACGACAAAACTAGCCAGCAAGCCATCCGAACCAATAGTTGACTAATTTTGTCGGATAATATACATTTCCAAGGTGTGCTTTTATTTTGAAAAAAATCATGAATTCCAGAATTCCCTTGTCCGAGCAAAAAACTACTGACAACGCCATTATTCCCGATGTTCAGTCAAGCGAGGACTTGCGTCGCTTGCCGATCAATCGCGTCGGTATCAAGTCAATTCGCCATCCATTCAAAGTAATGGATAAAAGTGGTGGCGTAAGACACACTATTGCGGATTTCAGCATGTTTGTTGGTTTGCCACATAACTTCAAAGGCACCCACATGTCGCGCTTTGTTGAAATTCTCAATTCACATGATGATGAAATTTCGGTCGAAAGCTTTGAAACCATGTTACGCGAGATGGTTGTTCGTCTTGAAGCAGAAATGGGCTATCTTGAAATGAGCTTCCCTTATTTCATCAACAAAACTGCACCTGTTTCTGGCGTGAAAAGCCTGATGGATTACGACGTCACCTTTATTGGTGAAATTTTATCGAATGGTGATTATCGCCAGACCATCAAAGTACTGGTACCAGTCACCAGTCTTTGTCCCTGCTCCAAAGAAATCTCTGATCGTGGTGCGCACAACCAGCGCTCCCACGTCACCATTACCGCAACCACCAATGCGCTTATCTGGATTGAAGACTTAATCTCCGTCGCCGAAACTCAAGCATCTTGCGAGCTCTATGGCTTACTTAAGCGCCCTGATGAGAAGTTTGTCACTGAGCGCGCATACGACAATCCGAAGTTCGTTGAAGACCTCGTCCGCGACGTTGCCAGCGTACTGAATGCTGATGACCGAATTGATGCTTACAGCGTTGAGAGTGAGAACTTTGAGTCAATTCACAATCACTCGGCCTATGCCATGATAGAACACGATAAAAAGAAGGCGTAAGTGGCAATACTTCAATAAAAAAGCCGGAGTCGACTCCGGCTTTTTTATTTGCGGACTAATAAGCCAAGCCCGCTTGATTGATATAGATATTTACTCGCTTCAAAAAAACAGAAAGGCTTATGGGCCAAAGCCGCTGGGGCCCGAGCGAAGCTTTGTTAGGTTGCGCTTCGCGCAGCCTTGCTCGTCAGCTTTTCTTTAATGCGTGCAGACTTACCTGAACGGTCACGCAAGTAATACAGCTTAGCGCGACGAACATCGCCACGACGTTTCACTTCGATACTGGCAATGACAGGTGAGTAAGTTTGAAATGTACGCTCGACGCCTTCACCTGAAGAAATCTTGCGGACGATAAAGTTTGAATTCAAGCCACGATTACGCTTGGCAACGACCACACCTTCAAATGCCTGGGTACGCTTACGATCACCTTCGAACACGTTAACATTCACGACCAAGGTATCACCTGGCGCAAAATCAGGGATAACCCTACCCAAACGCTCGATTTCTTCTTTTTCCAACTGTTCAATCAGATTCATAAATTACTCCATTTCCATTTCTAGTGGTTGCAGAGTAAATCTGCTAACCGTTTGCACAGCGCAGGGCAAGCCCTGATGTACAGTTTTATTTTAACTACCCTGCTGAAACTCACTCAACAAAATAGCTTCTTCTCGGCTTAACACCCTTCCCTGCAACAGGTCAGGGCGTCTTTGCCATGTCCGCCCTAACGCCTGTTTCAGGCGCCAGCGCCGGATTTTTTCATGGTTACCTGATAGCAACACCTCAGGCACACCACATCCTTCATACTGCTCTGGGCGCGTGTAATGCGGCCAATCCAGCAACCCAGCTGAAAAAGAATCCTCAACAGCCGACGCTTCATCATTGAGTGCCCCTGGCAGGAGACGAACACACGCATCCATCAGCGCCATTGCAGCAATTTCACCGCCAGAGAGAACGAAATCCCCAAGAGATAACTCCTCATCCACATAACGACAAATCAACCGCTCATCAACACCTTCATAACGACCACACAGCAAAACCGCACCTGAATCCGCAGCCAGTTCAACGACTCGCCGCTGATTAATCGGCGCGCCTTGTGGCGAGAGGTAAATCACTTTCGCCGTCCCACCAGCGCGCCCCGAAGGAAGCGCCCCTGGGCTGCCGACTTTTTCTGCGAATGTCGCTTTCGCTGCATTAATCGCGCACGCCAGCGGCTCTGCCATCATTACCATGCCAGGACCGCCGCCATAGGGGCGATCATCGACCGTGCGATGAACATCGCTTGCCCACTCCCGCGGGTTCCAGCAAGCCAGTTGCCAGAGCTTGCGATCCATCGCTCGCCGAGTAATGCCCGACGCAGTAATGGCCGAAAACATCTCGGGAAACAAGGTGATGACGTCAAACCGCAGCATCAGCTTTTAGCACCCGAAGAATAGCCAAGGCAGCACGCAAGCAAAACCCAGCGCCAATTGTTTCAATTGTTACCAATTCACATCCCAATCCACTTGGATCGACTTAGTGGATAGATCAACCGACTTAACTACGTGTGAAACAAAGGGCAGCAAACGATCTGATGAATCCTCACGGCTGCTTGCAACGTCGCCTGCCACTATGCCATCACCCCTTGCCACCACCAAGACATCATGCGCCCCAGTCTCAAGCAGTGACTTCACGCGACCAAGGCGTTGACCTTGCAAGTTAACCACATGCAACCCAATCAAATCTTCCCAGTAATACTCATCCAATTTGACAGGAGGCAAAAGGTCGCGGGTTACCCCGAAATAAAAGCCCTCCAAGGCTTCAGCGGCATTACGATCATCGACACCAGAAAGCTTGGCAATCAAACCATCGGCATGCATCCTGATCGCCTTCGGAACATAAGGCTTCCAGCTTGAATCTGGCGCCTCCGCATCAGGAGACAAAAACCAGTTGGGCATTTTCGCCCAAGATAACGGATCATCACCAAAAGCATGAACGCGCAACCAGCCTTGCACACCAAAAGGGGAAAAAAATCGCCCCAATACAATCATTCTTATTAAGCGGTTTTTTGCACACCAGACTGCTTGACCAGACGAGCGGCAGTCGAGGACAACTGCGCACCATGCTGCTGCCAATACGCCAAGCGTTCAGCGTTGATTACCAAACCTTGTTCAGTTACTGCAGCGGATGGATTGTAGTAGCCAATCCGCTCAATAAAACGACCATCACGACGATTGCGTGAATCAGTAACCACCATATTGAAAAAAGGACGGTTTTTTGCGCCACCTCGGGCTAAACGGATAACTACCATAGTGTTCTCTTAAAAGATACGGTAAAGCGCAAAATTATAGTTCAAACAACCTGCCAAAACAAGCGCATTGCCAATGTACTGTACTTTGACTGTTTTTGCCTTGGGCACTATTCGCTAAAAAGCATACCTATCGTTTTTTGAATGTCACTTGCTGCTTGACGAGGATCAACTGCCTGCCGTATCGGTCGGCCAACCACGATGTAGTCCGCGCCATTCTTAAAAGCCTGTACAACATCTACCGTTCGCTTTTGATCATCACTGGATCGATTATCGACTGGCCGAATGCCCGGCGTTACGACAAGCAATCTATCCCCCAGCTCGGCGCGGATGGCAGGCACCTCTAGACCCGATGAAACAATGCCATCAACGCCCGCCTCAAGCGCACGACGAGCACGTGACAGGACCAAACGCTCGACATCGCAGTTAAAGCCAAGATCATCCAGGTCGCCCCGGTCAAGGCTGGTAAGCGCAGTGACAGCCAAAATCTTTAACGCCCCCTTGTCTTTGACTGCAGCCTCCATGATGGACTGATTGCCATGGATTGTGGCAAGGGTTGCGCCGCTATCCGCCAATGCCCTCACAGCAGAGCGAACGGTCTCTGGCACATCAAAAAACTTAAGATCAACAAATACTTTTTTGCCATTCGCAACCAGCCAGTTCAGGAAATCGAAATAACCCTTCGACATGAACAACTCAAGGCCAATTTTGTAAAAACTGACAGTGCCTCCCAGCGTCTCCACTAACGCGCGAGCAGCTTCTACAGTAGAAAAATCAAGAGCAACAATTAACCGATCCTTAGGATCAATCGTTTTGGTAGAGAGAAAATTTTGCATGCGAATTAACCGACGAAATGAATGGCGCTGGATATTTTACTGAATTACAAGTTAGTCTTAATCGTAATTTCTCACCGGCCTAGACATTTCGGCAATTCAGCCACCACCAATGCCGAGACCAAAACGATGAGCCATGAACTGTAGAGCCAAACCAAAAATACTGGCACAACAGAAAAAACGCCATAAATTGCCGTGTTGGCGGCCATTCCGGTAATAAAAAGCGTAAATAATTTTTGCATGCCAACTAACCCTGACGCGGCCACAACCCCGCCAGACAAGGCATGCACCCACGCTACTGGCTTATTGGGTACTGCCCAGTAAAGCAGGGAAAACAATGTTGCCATCAAAAAAAAGGGCAAAAGGTCGCGATTGACAAACAACCTGACCCCTGAGTCCCCACCCATCACACCAAATGATGCCCTGACAGTCATGGCAATCACGATAAGACTGACGCCAAAAACCAGGGGGCCGACCGTCATCACTAAACCATGCATGGCAAGCTGACGAAAAACTGGTCGTGATTTTTTTACATGCCATAACTGATTGAACATTCTCTCAATCGTCATCATCTGCATCACCGCAGTCACACCCAGTGCCAGAAGCCCAAAAAATGTCACTTGCCCTACTCGACTAGCAAACTGACCTACATACTGCGCAATGACAATCCCCGCCTTATCAGGCAACAGGTTTGCCAATAAGAATTTTTCAATGGCATGCCCCAACCCCACGCCAGGTGGCAGCACAGAAAGGACTGAAAAGCCAACCGCGATCATGGGCACCATGCCTAGCAAGCTGACAAACGACAGTGCTGCCGCAATTTGCGTACCGCGTTCGCGTTGAAAACTTTTGGCAACTGACACAACGAGACGAAAAGGCAAGGTAATCCACATTTTTTGTTCAATTTAATGACTAATAATCTTGATCGCGCATCGAAACCAAATCGAAAACACCTTAGTACAAAACACGCAACAATGGGCAGGAACTGAGTTTGGTAAGATAATGAAGTGCACAGCAAGCAGCGCACCATGCATCGGCACACCTTAGCCAGCAGTCACTACCAAGTTTTAAGTGTCTGGCTTTTAAACTTTACTTTTCCTGCACAATCTCTAAAAAAGACACTCATGGCAATATCTACGTGGTCAAACCGCACCGCTCTTTTTAGCTTAACCAGCCTGCTTTTTCTGTGCCTTGCCTGGGAACTATGGCTTTCCCCCCTCCACCCTGGGGGTTCTACTCTCTTTATCAAGGCAATTCCCCTGCTGTTTCCTTTTTTTGGCATTCTCCATGGCAAACGCTATACCCACCAATGGACATCCATGCTGACGCTAGCGTACTTGACGGAAGGCCTTGTGCGGGCAACCGTAGAAACAGGAAACAGCCAAGTCTTGGCGGTAACAGAGACGATCCTGGCTGTCCTGCTCTTTATCAGCTGCGTTACTTACGCGAGAGTGACTGCACCTTCAATGCTCGCTAAACCTGCGGATTAAGCTTCTCATGCTTTGAACTCAATGTATTCAAAGCATGAACATAGGCTTTAGCAGAAGCCACAACAATATCGGTGTCTGCACCCTGTCCATTTACCATACGCCCATTTCTCGCCAAACGGACAGTCACTTCACCCTGAGCGTCGGTGCCGGTTGTAATGGCTGTCACCGAATACAAAAGGAGCTCGGCACCGCTAGACACAACATTTTCAATCGCTTTGAAAGTAGCATCTACAGGACCGCTTCCGCTGGACTCTGTTTGTGTTTCTATTCCATCAATCGAAATCACAAGTCGAGCAATTGGCGCCTCACCTGTTTCAGAATGGAACATGGAAGAGACAATTCGATACCTTTCCTGTTCCGGGGTAATCGCCTCATCGCTCATGATGGCATGCAGGTCTTCATCGAAGATTTCATGTTTTTTATCTGCAAGCTCTTTAAACCGCATAAAGGCAGTATTGAGAACAGCCTCACTATCCACCTCGATGCCAAGCTCTTTGAGTCTTGCTCTAAATGCTGTCCGCCCTGAAAGCTTACCCAAGACGAGTTTGTTTGCGTTCCAGCCAACATCTTCTGCGCGCATGATTTCATAGGTTTCACGATGTTTTAATACGCCATCTTGATGAATGCCTGATTCATGCGCAAACGCATTTGCACCGACAATAGCCTTATTAGGCTGTACGGGAAAACCTGTAATACTTGAAACCATCTTTGATGCAGGTACGATCTGTGTCGCGTCAATACGCGTCTCACACGGGAAAAAGTCCTGCCGTGTACGGACGGCCATCACAATTTCTTCGAGTGCTGCGTTGCCAGCCCGCTCACCCAACCCATTGATGGTGCACTCAACCTGGCGAGCTCCCGCCATGACAGCGGCAAGACTGTTGGCGACCGCCAGTCCAAGATCATTGTGGCAATGGACTGACCAAATCACCTTGTCGGAATTGGGCACGCGCTCCCGCAATTGCTTGATCCGTTCAGCGAACTGCTCGGGAAGGTTATAGCCCACCGTATCCGGGATATTGATTGTCGTTGCGCCTTCTTTGATCACAGCTTCAATGACCCGGCAAAGAAAATCAAGTTCAGAGCGTCCCGCATCTTCACATGAAAACTCAACATCATCAATCCCATTCCGTGCAAAACGAACAGCACTTTTGGCAGCGATCAGCACTTCATCTGGCGACATGCGCAACTTCTTTTCCATGTGAATCGGACTGGTCGCCAAAAACGTGTGGATGCGTCCCGATGCAGCGGGTTGAATAGCTTCCAATGCCCGCGCAATATCCTTATCAAAAGCGCGGCTAAGGGCAGCTACCGTGGAATCCTTAATCACCTCAGCCACAGCCTTGACTGCGGCAAAGTCACCGTTGGATGCCGCAGGAAACCCAGCTTCGATCACATTCACGTGCATTTTTTCAAGCTGCCTGGCAATGCGTAATTTCTCTTCCTTGGTCATTGATGCGCCAGGGCTTTGCTCGCCATCACGCAAGGTGGTATCAAAAATAATCAATGGGTCTTTAGACATCATCATCTCCTGAGAGAATTCCAATAAGCAAACGTAAAAAAGCCACTCCATCAAGGAGTTGCTTCTAACTAACCAAAACAGAGGGAGGGTTTATTTAGTATGCGCAACGCGCAGCAGTGGCGAAGCTTTGGCGCGCAACGCAGGGCGCACAGTAAGCGCGCCAAATAAAGCGAAGAACAAAGCAAGAAATGCAACTGGCAAAAATGTCAAGGTCAGATTCATGGAATGACTATAAATGCTTTATTCCTTTGTTGCAACACGGCTACATCGCAGAAAACCATTTTCCTGCATGCACTGGCCCGAATCACTTTGGTTTATTGCGCCACCGCCATAAAAACACCAGATAGCCAGACAAAGCATAGCCAAAAAATAGCGCAAACAAGACCCCTGGAGGGTAAAACGAAACAAACGCAAAACCGAGCGCTATGGCT
The DNA here is from genome assembly GCA_002424865.1 of Rhodocyclaceae bacterium UBA5602. GTDB lineage: Bacteria > Pseudomonadota > Gammaproteobacteria > Burkholderiales > Rhodocyclaceae > Rugosibacter. The sequence continues at coordinate 17,514 of DILC01000077.1, forward strand.
GCGACGCCAACAAAAGGCACACTTTTTTTGAGATTAATTGCTTTGCCTGACCAATAGGGAATATTGCTGATCATCGTCATCCCTGCAAAAATAGTCAATCCACAGGCAACCCAACGGGCATCTTCACCAGGAACTTCAAGATCCAGCAACACCCAAACGAACCCCCCAATGAGAGCCGCCGCCGCAGGGCTTGGCAACCCCTGAAAATAACGCTTATCCGTCACCCCCATGTTGGTATTGAAGCGCGCAAGCCGTAAGGCAGCGCCAACACAGTAAATAAAAGCCGCAATCCAGCCGACCTTGCCCAGCCCGCGCAATGACCATTCATACACGACGAGCGCTGGCGCTACGCCGAACGAGACCATATCGGAGAGTGAGTCATACTCGGCGCCAAACGCACTTTGCGTATTGGTCAGTCGCGCCACGCGGCCATCCAGGCCATCCAGCACCATGGCAATAAAAATCGCAATCGCTGCGTATTCAAAGCGTTGATTCATGGCCTGAACAATGGCATAAAAGCCCGCGAATAAGGCAGCTGTCGTTAAGGCATTAGGGACAAGATAAATACCCCGTCGCCGAAGATCGTTGCTAACGAGCGGCTTATCGGTGCGCGCTGGGGGATTGGGCGGAATGAGGGTCATGTGTCATTGAGTGCGTCATTGCATTACATGGATAATGTGATTCAAGTCTACGGCAACTCTGCCAGAACTGTTGCCGATGCCTTCACCGTCTCGCCAACGCCGACTTTTACACGGGTGTCAGGGGGAAGGTAAAGATCCACACGCGAGCCGAAGCGAATAAACCCATAGCGCTGACCACGGGCCAATGTTTGCCCTTGATCCACATAACAAAGTATGCGCCGCGCAATCAGGCCCGCAACCTGCACACACGTAATGTCCAAGCCATCGCGCGTTCGAATATGCAAGGCATTGCGCTCGTTCTCCAGCGAAGCCTTGTCCAGCACGGCGTTAAAAAACTTGCCTGGATGATACCAGCGCTGAACGATCAGACCATCAACCGGACTGCGGTTTGAATGCACATTAAAAACATTCATGAAGACGCTGACTTTCAGGCAATCCCGTTCAAGCCAAGGGTCACGCGCAGGCTCAATCGCCACGATACGGCCATCCGCTGGCGAGAGTACAGATTTCTCACCCTGAGGAATGGGCCGCGCAGGATCACGAAAAAACTGAATGCAAAACGCAAAGAAAACCCATACAGGCAGACTCCACACCCAGCCGAAAAAATACAACACAGCCAGAGACGCAAGCAACGAAGCAGCAATAAAAGGCCAGCCTTCGCGCGCAAGTATGGGATGTGGATAATCGTTCATAAAAAAGTCAGAAGTCGTCAAGTTAGAGTAAAGGAATAAATGCGCGGCAAGTTGAGTCGTTATCTTAAACCGCTTCATGCCATGCATACAGAAGAAAAAAGGCACAGCGCTGCTGTGCCTTTTTTTATAGCACTTGCATGCAGATTAGTTTTTGGACTGATCCACCAATTTATTCTTCTTGATCCACGGCATCATCGCACGCAATTGCTCACCAACGACCTCAATGGGATGATCCGCAGTCAAGCGGCGACGAGCCGTCATTTCCGGATAGTTGGTACGGCCTTCAAGGATAAATTTCTTGGCATATTCACCTTGCTGGATGGACTTGAGCGCCTCTTTCATGGCAGCGCGCGCTTCAGCACCAATCACTTTATGGCCCGTAACGTATTCGCCATACTCCGCATTATTGGAAATGGAGTAGTTCATGTTGGCAATACCGCCTTCAAAGATCAAATCAACAATCAGTTTGACTTCATGCAAGCACTCAAAGTATGCCATTTCAGGCGCGTAACCAGCCTCGGTCAAGGTCTCGTAACCGGCTTTGATCAACTCAACCAGACCACCGCACAATACAGCCTGCTCACCAAACAAATCAGTTTCTGTTTCTTCGCGGAAGTTGGTTTCAATCACGCCCCCCTTAGTACCGCCATTGGCTGCCGCGTAAGATAAAGCAACATCCTTAGCCTTGCCTGAATTGTCTTGATACACCGCGATCAAGGAAGGCACGCCACCCCCACGCAAGTATTCGGAGCGAACCGTGTGGCCTGGGCCTTTAGGAGCCACCATGATGACATCCAAATCAGCACGCGGCACCACTTGGTTGTAATGCACATTGAAGCCATGGGCAAAAGCCAAGGTTGCGCCTTTTTTCAGGTTGGGCTCAACATCGTTGTAATACACGCTCGGAATGTTCTCATCCGGCAACAAAATCATGACAACGTCGGCTTCGTTGGTCGCTTTTGCGATTTCCTCAACATTAAGACCGGCATTCTTAGCCTTTTCCCAAGAAGCGCCCCCCTTACGCAAACCCACTGTGACTTTAACACCCGAGTCATTCAGGTTTTGCGCATGGGCATGTCCTTGCGAACCATAACCAATAATGGCAACTTTTTTGCCTTTGATCAGAGAAATGTCAGCGTCTTTATCGTAATAAACCTTCATTATTTATGTTTCCTTCGTTTCAAAAAATTAAACCTTCAGAATACGGTCGCCACGACCAATGCCACACACCCCCGTGCGGACTGTTTCCAACACCAGCGACTTCTCGATCACCTCAAGAAAGGCATCCAGCTTAGAACAATCGCCCGTCAGCTCTATTACATATGATGAGTCTGTAACATCGACGATACGCCCACGGAAAATATCCGCAACGCGCTTCATTTCTTCGCGATCTTTTCCCGTCGCGCGAACCTTCACCAGCATCAGCTCGCGCTCGATATGCGGCGCTTCCGACAAATCAACCACTTTGACAACATCAATCAACTTGTTGAGCTGTTTGGTAATTTGTTCAATCACACTGTCCGAACCGCTACTCACAATAGTCATGCGCGACAGAGACGGGTCTTCCGTTGCCGCCACCGTGAGCGATTCAATATTAAAAGCGCGCGCAGAAAATAGGCCAGACACTCTGGATAATGCACCTGCTTCATTTTCCAAGAGAATGGAAATAATGTGTCTCATGATTAAAGGTCCTCTGCCAAAATCATCTCTGACAAACCTTTTCCTGCTGCAACCATAGGGTACACATTCGCCGTTTGATCAGTAATAAAGTCCATAAACACGAAGTCATTTTTATGCTTGCCGAAAGCTTCGCGCAAAGCTGGCTCAACATCTGCTGGCCGTTCAATCTTCATTCCAACATGGCCATAAGCCTCTGCTAGCTTCACAAAATCGGGCAGCGCATTGACATAGGATTCCGCATGGCGATTGCCATGGAACATCTCTTGCCACTGCCGAACCATGCCAAGATAGCGGTTATTCAGGTTGACCACCTTGATCGGCAAGCGGAACTGCTTGGCAGTGGATAGCTCCTGGATGTTCATTTGTATGGACGCTTCGCCAGTCACGCAAGCCACCACGGCATCAGGGTTGGCAAAACGAACGCCCATGGCATAAGGCAAACCAACACCCATCGTGCCCAAGCCGCCGGAATTAATCCAGCGCCTTGGCTTATCAAACTTATAGTATTGCGCTGCCCACATCTGATGCTGGCCAACATCAGATGTCACAAAGGCCTCGCCACCAGTGACCTCATAGAGTTTCTCGATGACATACTGCGGCATGATAACGTCTTTGCCTTGCTTGTATTTAAGCGAGTTCCTGCCACGCCAAGCATCAATCTGCTTCCACCAAGCCGCGATAGCCTTAACGTCCGGCTTCGTTTTTTGCTCATCCAGCAGGGCCTGCAACTCACCCAAAACATCCGGCAAATGACCCACAATAGGCACATCAACGTCCACCCGCTTGGCAATCGAAGAAGGATCAATATCGACATGAATGATTTTGCGCGGAACTGAACCAAAGTCAGCGGGATTCCCAATCACGCGATCATCAAATCGAGCCCCAATCGCAAGCAACACATCGCAATGATGCATTGCCATATTGGCCTCATAAGTGCCGTGCATACCCAACATGCCAACAAACTGCTTGTCTGTTGCCGGATAGCCCCCCAAACCCATCAGCGTATTGGTTACCGGGAAACCGAGCGAATGCGCCAATTTCTTCAGCTGACGCGAAGTATCGGACAGGATAACGCCGCCACCGGTATAAATCATTGGACGCTTTGCATCCAGCAAGAGCTGAAGCGCTTTTTTAACCTGGCCACTATGGCACTTTACGTTAGGCGTATAGGAGCGCATCGAAATGGTCTTTGGATACTCAAACTCACACACATGAGTCGTTACATCTTTAGGAATATCGACTAGCACAGGCCCTGGCCGACCTGACTGGGCGATATAAAACGCTTTTTTAAGCGTTGTAGCGAGATCCTTGACATCCTTAACAAGAAAATTATGCTTAACACACGGGCGAGTAATCCCCACAGTATCGCACTCTTGAAACGCGTCTTGCCCAATGTAGTGAGTCGGGACTTGGCCGCTGATAATCACCAATGGAATTGAATCCATATTTGCGGTGGCAATGCCAGTCACCGCATTCGTCACCCCCGGACCGGAGGTGACAATACACACACCGACCTTGTTAGACGAACGCGAGTAAGCATCTGCAGCATGCACTGCCGCCTGCTCGTGTCTTACCAAGACATGCTTAAATTTGTCTTGCTTGAAAAATTCGTCGTATATGTAGAGAACGGACCCGCCGGGGTAACCGAAAACGTACTCAACCTTTTCTTCTTGCAGACACTTAACTACAATTTCAGCGCCCGTTAGCTGCATTGATTACACCTGTCATCATATTTTTTGAAGTAAACGCGTAACCATACTGTTTTGATAACGAATGGTCAAGATTTTAATGGATCACCCCCATAAAAAACATTTAAAAGATACGCTATCCCTTGCCACATAAGTATTAGAAATAAATCGGATTCATCAGGCATTGCGCTAATTCTGACACATCCCGCCGCACCATTAATCGCCATACCCTGCTAATTGCCCAAACCATGACCATTCGCAAATTAGATTACCAACACCCTGGGTTACCCAGCATCCGACGCCGGCTTTCCAGCTTACTTTATGAGGGAGTTCTATTGTTCGGCGTGCTTTCTGTCACATTCTTTGTTCCACACTTAGTGCTCGCCATGACAACATCCATTCTGCTGCCAGGCTGGGCGGTACTGCTTCATCTGATTGTCGCAGCAGGCGTCTATTTTGTTGCCTATTGGCACTTCGTTGGCCAAACACTCCCCATGCAAACATGGCAATTGATGATTGTTTCTCAGGATGGCGGCAAACCATCGATTCCCAGGCTAATAGCCCGCTACCTTCTCGCCTGGCCCAGCATCGCTTGCCTTGGGGCAGGGCTGTTATGGGCGCCGTTTGATCGTGATCGCCAGTTCCTGCATGATCGCTTAGCTAAAACGGGCATTGTTTTCAAACCCAAACCCATGCCTTAACGCCGCTCCACCCACCACAACAGGCTCATGGCCACCAATAAAAACAGCAAGCTGGGCGTAATGGCAGAAAGAAATGGTGGCCAGCTATTGATCGTGCCAAGATTGGAAAATAATCCATTCAGCATGTGAAACGCCACCCCCAGCATCACGCCCATGAAAACACGTGTGCTGGTCACGCCCATACGGTCCTGCAAATATGCAAACGGCAATGCCAATACCATCATTACCAAGGGCGTTAGCGGGTAGGTAAGCTTCTTCCAGAAGGCAATCTCGTATCTGTTGGTTTTTTGCTGATTCGCACTTAAATGGGTGATATAGCGAACCAGATTGAATATTGACATGCGATCAGGCGAGATCATCAAAACAACAAACAACTCCGGATTCAAAGCAGACTTCCACCTTTGGCTGGCATAACGCTCCACGCGCGCCGTTTCGCCTGAAAAAACAGTCCGCACCACATCGTCCAGCAACCACTCGCCATCCGCAACAAAGTGCCCCTTTTTCGCTTCGCTCATCGAGCTCAAATGAAACTGGTGATCAAACTCAAAAATCCGCAGCGAGTTAAGCGATGAATCTGAACCAACCTCAGCTACATTGATAAACGTTCTGTCATCCTTAACCCAAGCGCCTGAGCGAAACTCGCTGGCGACGACATTTCCTTGAGCCTTTAATTTCCAATGTTGGGCATATTGCTCAGAAAATGGCACAACAAACTCACCCACCAGGAAAATGAGCACGGCAAATACTGAGCCTAGGCGCATGAATGAGCCGATAAAGTCACGCGTCGATAAGCCAGAAGCCCTGAGTACGGCAATTTCCGAATGCCGCGCCAAAGTAACCAGGGCGTAGAGGGTACCGATCAAAATGCCAATCGGGAATAACTCATACACCCGGCCAGGCAGGGTGATCGCCACAAAACCGAGCGCATGCTGAAGTTTATAGCCGCCTCTGCCGACACTTTCGAGCTCGTGAATCAAGTCAAAAAAGGCAAACAACATGAGGAAAGCGAGCAAAATAAATGCCACTGCGACATAAATTTCTCTCGCCAAATGGCGCTCATAGATCTTTAATGCCATTTTCTTCCAGCCAGGAAAAATGGGTTTTGCCGATAGCAGAAAAGCACGAACAGCAACAGAAAGATCAATGCGTGAATCAACCAGACACCAATACCAAACTGCAACTTCCCCTGCGCGACCCAAGCTTGACTGACACTGAGCAGGTTGTTGTACAACATGTATGCAAGTAAAGCAAAAAACAGGTTATTTGTTCTACCTGCCCGTGCATTCACATAAGAAAAAGGTATCGCCAATAAAGCCAGATTAAGAGCCGCCAAAGGCAAACCAAGACGCCAAAGCAACTCACCACGCTCAGCCAACATGGGTGATTTCAGCAAATCGACCAGAGGCTTGGTCCTTGGCGAAGCCTCCAGCTTTTGCGACTCTTTGGTTTCTATCCTGACTGCATAGCGCTCAAACGCCATCACCCGATAAGCGGGCGTTCCTGCAGCCCCCTCATAACGCCGACCTTTTTCTAACACGAGAAACCTATCGCCATTCTCAGCAGTCTCAGTATGGCCCAAAGCAGTTGCCATCACACCGGTTTGCCCCTGCTGCACGGAGCTAATGAATACATTTTTCACAACACTGGCTTGGCCACCCACACTCTCAACAAAAAACACCCGATCTCCCGAGCTCGACTCATTGAACTCCCCTGGCGAGACGCGTGCGACATCCCCTCTGTCGTCGATTTTCTGGCGATACATCAGCCCCTTTTGCGTTGCCCAAGGGGCCAATACCAATGAGAGTGCCGCGATGACCATGACCACGGGCAAGGAAAACCTCAATACGGGCGAAATCCAAGCCGACAAGGGCATGCCCGCCGCTTGCCAAATCACCATCTCCGAATCGCGATACCAGCGTGACAAAGTGAGTAAAACTGCAATGAAGGTAGCGATTGACAGCAAAACTGGAAGATAACCAATCACACCAAAGACCATCAAGACCATGACCGCATCTGCAGCGAGCTTTCCGCCTGCAACCTGACCCAAAAGACGGATCAGCTGGACCGTCATGAGAATGACAAGAAGCGCAGTAAAGGTAGCTACTGCAGATTGAGAAAATTCCCGAATAGCAGCGCGTTGGTAAATCTTCATCGTTGATGGGTATGGACTTCTTAGGGAAAGTTGGCGAGAATCGACGCTTGCACTTGGCTTGTTTCAATTCTTGTCAGACTTGCCTGCTGATGCGCCTTCAAACAAGTGCCTTCAACAACCCTTGAGGAGAATCTGTTTTGGAATTTAGCATAAAAATTGACAGCCCGGAAAAAACCCAAAGCGGGTGTGTTGTTGTGGGTGTATTCCAATCGGGAAAGCTCTCAGCTAGCGCCAAAACTCTAGACCAAGCCGTCAAAAACGCCATCAGCGCGCAAATTAAACACGGTGACATGACCGGTAAGCTTGGCACAACGCTCTTGTTGCAAAAAACACCGGGTGCCCAAGCTGACCGGATCCTGCTGGCGGGCTGCGGAGAAGAAGAAGCTTTTAATGAAAAAAATTACCTTGCCACGGTCATCGCTGCGGTCAAGCATTTGATTAACACTGGCGCAACAGAGGCGACCCTGTTTCTTGCTGAATTAACCGTTACCCAAGCAGCCGGACAAAGTGACACAGCAAAAAAAATTCGCCAAGCCACGATAGCCATTCAAGAATCCCTGTACCGCTTTGATCAACTCAAATCAAAGCCGGAAAGCACGGCGCAAAATTTACGAAAAATCAGCTACGCCATATCAGCAGAGCCAGGCAAGGCGGGCACAACACTCACCCAAGCAAAAATCGCACTCGCTGAAGGCGTAGCCATTGCCGAAGGCATGACGCTCACTAGGAATTTAGGCAATCTGCCCGGCAATATCTGCACTCCTACTTACCTTGCCAACGAGGCTAAAAAGCTCGCAAAAACACACAACCTATCCGTGGAAGTGCTGGAAAAGAATGCCATGGAAAAGCTAGGCATGAACACCCTGCTCTCAGTTGCACGCGGCTCGCGTGAAGCGCCCAAGCTTATTATCTTGCGCCACGAAGGCAGCACGAAAAAAACACCGCCCATTGTCTTGGTAGGCAAGGGAATTACCTTTGACAGCGGCGGCATCTCGCTCAAGCCTGGCCATGAGATGGACGAAATGAAATATGACATGTGCGGCGCGGCGAGCGTTCTGGGAACGCTTAAAACCGCCGCGCTCTTGAAGCTACCGTTAAATATCATCGGCGTCATTCCTGCCAGTGAAAATCTGCCCGATGGCGCAGCCTCCAAACCCGGCGACATTGTGACCTCCATGTCAGGCCAAACCATCGAAATCCTGAATACTGACGCAGAAGGCCGACTGGTTTTATGCGATGCGCTCACTTATGTTGAGCGCTTCAATCCGGACTGCGTGATTGACATCGCCACCCTCACGGGTGCCTGTGTCATTTCACTCGGCCATGTGGCCTCCGGCCTGTTGGCAAACCAGGAAGATCTGGCCAAGGAACTCCTGGACGCAGGCCAAACAACCAGCGACCGCGCCTGGCAACTGCCCCTGTGGGATGATTATCAAGACCAGCTCAAGAGTAATTTTGCCGACATGGCCAACATCGGCGGCCGACCGGCTGGCTCAATCACAGCAGCCTGCTTTTTATCGCGCTTCACCAAAAAATACCCTTGGGCGCACCTGGATATCGCCGGCACAGCCTGGCGGTCGGGCAAAGAAAAAGGCGCAACGGGCAGGCCTGTACCTTTGCTCACGCAGTTTTTACTCAATCGCACACAACAGGCTCCTGCCAAAAAAGATATTTCAGCAAATAAGCTCCGGGCCAGTACTGCTCCGAAGTCCAGTTCCAAGAAAAAATAATGCCTCCAAAATGACCCAAGTAAGCTTTTTTCATGGCGCGACGGATCGGCTCCAGGCAGCGGCACGCTGGGTTGCCGCCGCCCACCTCCAAGGCACGCCTGTATTGATCTACGTCCCGGAAGAAGAACATGCCATCACGATGGATCGTTTGCTGTGGACGCAAACTCCGCTGAGCTTTACACCGCACTGTCGTGCTGACGCAAAAATGGCTGGCGAAACACCCGTATGGATAGCTACACAGCTTGAAAAAATGCAGGCAGCAAGACAGGAAAAGCAAATCAGCTTGACAACCAAGGATCGCGTCCTGGTTAATTTAACGAACACGCTTCCTGACGGATTTGCAGACTATGCAAAAATTGTCGAAATCATCAGCCTGCAGGATGCAGTTCGCAACCCAGGACGAGAACGCTTTCGCTTTTACCGCGACAACGGCTGCACAATCGAAAGCCATGATCTTGCAAAAGAGACTAGCCATCCCGCTTAAATAGCCTACATCCGCCAAATAAAACAGGCAGACAAAAATACGAACATTTAACGCCAATGGCTGAAAAAAATTCCGATCAGAAGACTGCCGAGCTTTTAGCGCATGCAGACCGGCTCATGCACCGCCGCCGAGTATTTGTGGCATCCCAGGCGAGCACCGACAGCGCGTTGACTGGCCTGGCAGAAGAAATCAAGCCTCACCCGGCAGCTCCAGCCGCGCCGCCTGCGGAACAAGCCCCCATTCTCCCAGACAGCATCCCGATCGACGACAGCGACTTGCCTGTGCTCACTGAACAAGTGGATGCAACTCAATCTAGCCCAGCTCCTAGCAACGAACCACCGGGCCATGGTAGCGATATAGAAACAGCACAACGCGACGCCATACAAAAAGAACTCGCCCAGTGGCTTGAGCAGGAGTTGCCAGACACCATCCTGAACGTCACTGACCGCCTGGCCGACCAATTACTCAGTGAACTCACACGCAAAGCCGAAACTGATTTGTTGGCACGACTCTTAACCTCGCTCAATACGCGGCCTTAAGTTAAGGTAGGGTATGGCTTAACGGCGGCATAACCTAACGCCCATGGCCTTGGGCTACCACCCACCGATAATGAAACACGGGAAAAGCGGCATAAAGGCCCGCCCCCGCCCGTCCTCCCCCTCGGGGAAGGTGGGCACCTTGCTCGCTACGCTCGGCAATTGAAGTGGCGCGCAGATTAAAGTGTTTCACAATACTGTTTGGCGTTAAAGGCATCCATCTCATGCCGTCTGGCTAGACCGTCCGAGTCCATCGACCTTTACGCCGCCAACCGCATCACCGCCGAAAACCTGAAGCCAACAAAACCCAGCGCACCTGGCCTCACACTGACTTTGTCTTGGCTTTTGTTTTCGACTTTGCGCGTGCCTTGGATCGGGCTTCGGGTTTGGTTTTGGGCGAAGCTTGATGCTTCGCTTTGGTTTTACCCGCAGCGCGCTTAGCGACGGATTTCGAACTGTCTGGCTGGGGTGGCTTTTTACCCTTGACCGTGGTTGGCAAAAGTGCTTTCAGGGGTGCTTTTCCAGCCACGCCGGCTGTTTTTGGCGTGACTTTTGGACTCGCGCCGCCACCAGGTTCCGCAGAAACCCTGGCCCCTGCGGCAGGTAATGCCAAACGAAAATCAATTTTGCTCGCTTCCATATCCACGCGGATCAATTGCACCTGAACGCGATCAGACAAACGATATCGAACACCGCTTCGCTCGCCCACCATGCTGTGCGTTTTTTCGTCGAAATGAAAGTAATCCTGCCCTAGATCAGACACGTGCACCAAGCCTTCCACAAACACACCATCGAGCGCCACAAAAATGCCAAACGGCACGACGGAAGAAATACTGCCCGCGAAAATTTCACCCACGCGATCACGCATGTAATAGCACTTGAGCCACATTTCCACATCACGCGTGGCTTCATCCGCGCGGCGCTCGGTTTTAGAGCAATGCAGACCGACCCCGTCCCAACTGCCCGGCTCATAGCGCCGTCCCGCCAGAGCCGACTTTATGGCACGATGCACCAGTAAATCGGGATAGCGGCGAATCGGTGAGGTGAAGTGGGTGTAGCTGTCATACGCCAAGCCGAAATGCCCCACATTGTCCGGGCTATAGACCGCCTGGCGCAGCGAGCGCAGCATCACGGTTTGCAGCAATTGTTTATCTGGCCGCCCAGCAATCTCATCAATGAGCTCGGCATAATTTTTTGCCGTGGGCGCCTCACCGCCCGCTAATGGCAAGCCAAACGTGCCGAGAAAATCCCGCAGTTTTTCCAGTCGTTCGGGGGTTGGCCCCTCATGCACGCGATACAGCGTCGGATGCGCTTGCGCCCGCAAAAATTCCGAAGCGCACACGTTGGCCGCCAGCATGCACTCCTCAATCAAGCGATGCGCATCATTGCGCTCGTAAGGTTCGATGCGTTCAATCTTGCCATGGTCATCGAACAGCATGCGCGTCTCCACGGTTTCGAAATCAATCGCCCCACGCTTTTCGCGCGCTTTTTCCAGTTGCCGGAATAACACATCCAATACCGCCAAATGCGGCAACACCGGCGCGAGCTTCTCGCTGGCCGAGGGATCTTTGTCATACAGCGCGGCTGCCACATCGGTATAAGTGAGCCGCGCGTGGGAGAACATCACCGCCGGATAAAACCGATAGCGCGTGATCTTGCCCGTGGCATTGATAGCCATATCGCACACCATGCACAAACGCTCGACTTGCGGATTAAGCGAACACAAGCCGTTCGATAGCTTTTCAGGCAGCATCGGGATCACCCGACGCGGGAAATACACCGAATTGCCACGTTCGTAGGCATCGCGATCCAATGCCCCATCCGCTTTGACATAGTGCGACACATCCGCAATGGCAACCACCAAGCGAAACCCTTTGCCCTGGCGTTCGCAAAACACCGCATCATCAAAATCCTTGGCCGTCTCGCTATCTATCGTCACCAACGGCAAGTGCGTAATATCCTCGCGCCCGGCCCAATCGGACTTGCTTACGCTGTCGGGCAGTGCCTTGGTCTCATTCAAGGCCTCTTTTGAAAACTCGAATGGCAACTCGTGTTTTCTCAGCGCAATTTCAATTTCCATACCCGGATCAGCGTAATTGCCCAGCACTTCAATCACGCGGCCAATCGGCTGGGCGTTCTTGCTGGGCTGTTCAATCAGCTCGACCATCACCACTTGCCCAGCCTGCGGCTTAGGCAATTTTTTCGCGGCTTTCTCAAGGGGAGCCAGAAGAATATCCTGGCTGATGCGGCGGTTTTCTGGCACCACCAGCATCACGCCGCGCTCTTCCACCAGCCGCCCCACCAGGGTTTTATTGACGCGCTCCGTTACCTCGACAATCTTGCCTTCAGGACGTCCTTTGCGATCCAGCCCGACGACCCGGACAATCGCCCGGTCGCCGTGCAGAACCTTGTCCATTTCCTTAGCGGAGAGAAAAATATCACTCCCGCCATCTTCCGGCACAAGAAAACCAAAACCATCGGGATGGCCCAGGATACGGCCGCGAATCAAATCCGCCTTATCCGGAATCAACCAGTCATCACGGCGATTCTGCAAGAGTTGGCCGTCTCTCGCCATCGCCCCCAGGCGGCGGCGAAACGGCTCCATTTCATCGGCATGAATATCCAGCAACCCGACCAGTTGCTCCGTGCTCAAAGGTGCGCCTTCTGCCGTCAGTATTTGCAGAATATATTCACGGCTTGGCAAAGGGTTCTCGTACTGTGCCTGCTCCCTTGCCAGTTCTGGATCTGCGCGGCGGATTTTTGACAGTTTGCGGGAGGCAGCAGTTTTATTTGACAATTTTTTTCATTCCTATAGAATCCGCGCCTCGTTTGAGCGATGCCCAGGTGGCGGAATTGGTAGACGCACTAGGTTCAGGTCCTAGCGGTGGCAACACTGTGGAGGTTCGAGTCCTCTCCTGGGCACCACGCTGTACAACAAGTACAGCATGCTAATAATAAATATAAGATATAGCAACTCAAAACGAATATTTAGTGAAAATTCAGTGGTTCCATCACAAAGAATCACTGACAGGATCACTGGCGCTTAAGCTGGAATTATGGCTCAACCAAGCCAGCGCTCCATTTCCAGGGCCATTCTGTAAAAATACCCCGCTGCCTTGCAAGACAGGTAGAATCAAGCCCGATTATCGGGAGAGCATGACGCAGCCCAAGCACTTGTCTGCCGTCATCGCCGAAGGCGCAACCCCCAGGAACCGCTCAGGCAAAAGGACCGGTATTGCCGCAAAAATCTGGAGAGCGGCAGCGCATGTTTAGACGTGCGGACTGCCCACCGACGGAGTAAATCTCTCAGGTGCCAAGGACAGATGGGGCGTAACGCGGTATGTTTTCATACTTTGCCGTCACGCCCATTTTCTTTCAAGGCGCATTTGAAAACAACCCATGCCACAGCGCACCCCGCTTTATGCCGACCACCTCGCCGCCAACGCGCGCATGGTCGATTTCTCCGGTTGGGAAATGCCCATCCACTACGGCTCACAGATTGAAGAACACCATGCCGTGCGCCGCGATGTCGGCCTGTTCGACGTCTCGCACATGTGCGCCGTGGATGTCAGCGGTACAGATGCCACGCGCTTTTTGCGCCATCTGCTGGCGAACGATATTGCCAAACTGGCCACCCCGGGCCGCGCGCTGTATTCCTGCCTGCTCAATGAACACGGCGGCATCATCGATGATTTGATTGTCTATTTTTTCGCGCCGACAAACTACCGCCTGGTCGTCAATGCCGGCACGGCGGAAAAAGACCTGGCCTGGATTAACGCCCAATGCACCGGGTATGCCGTCACCATCACACCCCGCCGCGAAGGCGCACATGCACTGGCCATGCTCGCCATTCAAGGCCCGCAAGCGCGCGAAAAGTTTTGGGCGGCATTTCCCGCCAGCCGCCCCGCCACCGAATCACTGTCGCCTTTCCAGGCGGCTGAATGGCGGACGGATAACGCCAGCTGGCTAATTGCGCGCACCGGCTACACCGGCGAAGACGGCTTTGAGATCACGCTGCCCGCTGCGCTTGCCTCACCCATCTGGCAAGCACTGATTGCCGTCGGCGCAAAACCCTGCGGCCTCGGTGCACGCGACACCCTGCGCCTGGAAGCCGGGATGAACCTGTATGGACAGGACATGGATGAAACCCTCTCGCCCTATGAATCAGGCCTCGCCTGGACGGTCGACCTGCGCGACGCCAGCCGCGATTTCATCGGAAAGTCGGCGCTGGCGGGACGGCGGGAATCACATCAAATAACGCATCAATTGACCTGCCTGCTGCTGCTCGAACGCGGCATCCTGCGCGC
>DILC01000077.1:32194-34143 GCA_002424865.1 Rhodocyclaceae bacterium UBA5602
GGGCATTGCCGTGGGTAGCGAAGTCACGGTAGAAATCCGTGGCCAGCAACTCGCGGCGCGCGTTGTCAAACGGCCTTTTGTCCGCAACGGAAAATCTTTGCTTTAACTTTTATTCAAAGGAAACCTGATGAATACCCCTAACCATCTGAAATACGCCACATCGCACGAGTGGAGCTTACTTGACGCGGACGGTACGATTATCGTTGGCATTACCGATCACGCGCAGGAAGCCTTGGGCGACATTGTCTTTGTTGAGCTGCCCGCCGTTGGCCGCGTGGTCAAAGCCAAGGAAGAATGCGCGGTAATCGAATCGGTCAAGGCCGCGTCAGACATTTACGCGCCCGTGTCAGGAGAAATCCTCGCCATAAATCAAGCCGTGGTCGATGCACCGGAATCCATCAACAGCGCGCCCTATGACAACTGGCTGTTCCGCATCAAGCCCGCCAACCCCGATGAACTGAACGCCCTGCTGGATGCCGACGGCTACAACGCCACGCTTTGATCATCGTCCGCAACCATTATGGAGCCCATCGCCGAGATATTGGCCCGCCCGCTGACCGAACTCGAACACAAGGACGAATTCATCGCCCGCCACCTCGGGCCGGATGACGCTGAAGTACAGCAGATGCTCGGCGTCATCGGCGCGGATTCCCTGGCGGCGCTGATCGACCAGACCGTGCCGGAAAACATCCGCCGCCGTCAGCCGCTGGATTTGCCCGCGCCCTTGCCCGAGCACGCCGCGCTCGCCAAACTGCGCGCCATCGCCAGTAACAACAGCGTCAAAAAATCCTTTATCGGCCTGGGCTATTACGGCACGCACACACCGCCCGTGATCCTGCGCAACCTGTTTGAAAACCCCGGCTGGTACACCGCCTACACGCCGTACCAGGCGGAAATTTCGCAAGGCCGCCTGGAAGCGCTGATCAACTTCCAGCAGATGGTGATTGACCTGACCGGCATGGAAATCAGCAACGCTTCGCTGCTCGACGAAGCCACGGCGGCGGCTGAAGCGATGGCCATGGCGCGGCGCGGCGCCAAGGTGGACAACAATGCGTTTTTTGTCGATGCAGGCTGTTTTCCGCAAACCATCGCCGTGCTCAAGACCCGCGCCGCCGGGTTTGGCTTCGAACTCATTTTCGGCCGCCCCGAAGACGCTGGCCAGCACAAGGTGTTTGGCGCGCTGCTGCAATACCCGAATGCACAAGGTGTCGTCGAGGATATTTCCGCAGCGATTGCCGCCGTAAAAAATGCCGGTGGCGTGGTGGCTGTGGCTTCCGACCTGATGGCGCTGGTGCTGCTCAAGCCGCCGGGCGAAATGGGCGCGGACATCGTGCTCGGTTCAGCGCAGCGCTTCGGCGTGCCGATGGGTTATGGCGGCCCGCATGCGGCGTTTTTCGCCACGCGCGAAGCCTATGTGCGCGCCATGCCGGGGCGCATCATCGGCGTCTCGAAAGATGCGCGCGGCAAGCCCGCCTACCGCATGGCGCTGCAAACCCGCGAGCAACACATCCGCCGCGAGAAGGCGAATTCCAACATCTGCACCTCGCAAGTGCTGCTCGCCAACATGGCTGGCATGTATGCCGTCTGGCACGGGCCCCAAGGCCTCGCCACGATAGCCGCGCGCATCCATCGGCTGGCGGCGCTGCTGGCGCAGGGCTTGGGCGTTACCGGGGCGTTTTTTGACACGATTACTGTAAAAATCGGCGATGGCGACACGCCGCAAAGCCTTGAGTCCGTCTCTGGAAAGTACCCTTGGGGTGCGGCGAGGATTCATGCGGATGCCGTTGCAAACGGCTACAACCTGCGGGCCATTGATGCAGCCACCCTGGCCATCAGCCTGGACGAGACCACCACGCGCGAAGATGTTGTCGCCCTGCTGGAAATTTTCGGCAAGACGGCTGATCTCGATGCGGCAACGCCTTGCGCCATTCCACCCGGGCTGCAACGCA
>DILC01000077.1:34236-84836 GCA_002424865.1 Rhodocyclaceae bacterium UBA5602
TGGGTTCCTGCACCATGAAGCTCAACGCCGCCGCCGAAATGATGCCCGTATCCTGGCCGGAATTCGCGCAGATGCATCCGTTCGCGCCGCCTGATCAGGCGCAGGGATATGCGCAATTGTTCGCTGGGTTATCCGCGCAACTCAAGGCGATTACCGGCTTTGCCGCCGTCTCGCTGCAGCCGAATTCCGGCGCGCAGGGCGAATATGCCGGCCTCACCGCGATTCGCCGCTATCAAGCCAGTCAGGGCGAAGCGCAGCGCACGGTATGCCTGATACCGCAATCGGCGCACGGCACCAATCCGGCCAGCGCGCAGATGTGCGGGCTGGAAGTGATCGCCGTGGCATGTGACGCGGAAGGCAATATCGACCTGGCCGACTTGCGCGCCAAGGCTGCCCAGCAGGCGGCAAAACTGTCCTGCCTGATGCTCACCTACCCGTCGACGCATGGCGTGTTCGAAGAAGCGGTCAGCGAGATTTGCGGCGTGATACACGCGCAGGGCGGCCAGGTGTATATGGATGGTGCCAACCTCAATGCACAGGTCGGCCTCACACGCCCGGCGGACATCGGCGCGGATGTGGCGCACATCAATCTGCACAAGACCTTCGCCATCCCGCACGGCGGCGGCGGCCCCGGCATGGGGCCGATTGGCGTCAGGGCGCACCTGGCGCCCTTTCTGCCTGGNNCAGGACGGCCAAGGCGCAGTCTCCGCCGCCCCATGGGGCTCGGCAGCCATCCTGCCGATTTCCTGGATGTATATCACGCTGCTGGGCGCCAGCGGCGTGCGGCGCGCCACCGAGGTAGCCATCCTCAACGCCAACTACATCGCCGCGCGGCTGGGCGCGCAATATCCAGTGCTGTATGTCGGCAAACAGGGGCGTGTGGCGCATGAATGCATCCTGGATATCCGCGCCATCAAGAGCGCCACGGGCGTGACCGAAAGCGACATCGCCAAGCGCCTGATGGACTACGGCTTTCATGCGCCGACGGTCAGCTTCCCGGTCGCCGGCACCTTGATGGTGGAACCCACCGAATCGGAAAACCAGGCTGAACTCGACCGGTTTTGCGCTGCCATGCTGGCCATCCGCGAAGAAATCCGTCGCATCGAACATGGCGAGTGGCCGCTGGATGCCTCGCCCCTCAAGCACGCGCCACACACCAGCGCCGACCTGGCCGCCGAGTGGACACGGCCTTATTCGCGTGAAACAGCGGCGTTCCCGCTGCCCTGGATTGCGGCCAACAAGTTCTGGCCGCCGGTGAATCGCATCGACGATGTGTATGGCGACCGCACGCTGTTCTGCGCTTGCCTGCCGATGAACGAGGATGTTGAGTAAGTCACGCCTTTGTCAGGAACCATGTCATACAATCCTCATCCAATGTTTCTTTTAATGGAGCCTCCTCATGATCTCTTTGCTACGCGTTGTTTCCGGCTTGCTTTTCGTCACGTTCATTGGCGCAACTGCAGCTTATGCAGATGGACCTCAGCCGGGGCGCGACTATACGGTGCTTGAGCGGCCGCTCGCCTCCCCCAAAGACCAGATTGAAATCATTGAGTTTTTCTCTTACGGCTGCCCGCACTGCAAGGAGTTTCATCCTGTGCTTGATGCCTGGGCCGCCACGCTCCCCAAAGATGTCACGCTACGCCGCGTGCCTGTCAGCTTTAATCGCCCACCCTGGGCACGGTTATCGCGCTTGTATTTCACCCTGGACGCGCTGGGAGAAGCCCCCCGTTTGAATAGCGCCGTCTTTGCCGCGTTGCATGAAGAACGCGTTGCCATGAATAGCGATGAAGCGGTAGTCGACTGGGCCGTTAAAAAAGGCCTGGACCGCAAAAAATTCAATGACATGTTCACTTCTTTCAGCATGGTGCAAACGCTTGTTCCTCGCGCGGACCAAGAGGCCGCATCTGCTGGCATTCGCGGTGTGCCCAGCCTCGTTGTCGATGGCAAGTATCTGCTCAACAATGAAGCTGCTGGCAGCTACGCTGGCCTGTTAAGCACGACGGACAAACTGATCGCCAAAGCCCGTGCCGAGCGCAAAAAGAAATCCAAATAATTTTTCGATGCCCGTGAAAACATCACTCGATTCACTGCGCTGGCAACTCGCCCTGATTGGCCTGTCTGCCTTTGGACTGGTTGCCACTGGCTTGGGCCTGGCCCATACCCTCAACCTGGCAGCCTGTCCGTTATGCATTTTGCAGCGGATGCTTTATTTCGCGCTGGCGATGGCAGCTTTCATGGCCGGCCTGGCCGTGCAGCACCGAAAAACCAGCCGCCTCCTCATTGCATTCATGGCTATGATAGCTGCCACAGGCGTCTATACCGCAGGCTACCAGACATGGTTGCAACGTTTTGCTATTGACACCAGCTGTGCCGCAAACCAGCCATGGTGGGAGCGTTTTGTCTATTGGGCAGGAGAGAAAGCGCCCTGGTTTTTTGAAGCAACGGGTATGTGCTCTGAAGCTGGATGGAAGCTTTTGGGGCTGTCCATTGCGGAATGGTCGCTCATTGCGTTCTCGCTATTTACCCTGGTCGCCATTGGCTTGCTACGCCAGGAGTTGCTGAGGGTACGCGCAACCACATAGACAACGACAAGACAACCCGCAAGCGGCTAAGCGTCGATCTTCAACTCACTGCCGACGCTTAGCCACTGCTTTGCCTCTTCGGCTAACACGGCTGCAGTCAAGGGCAGCCTTTCCAGCCCGCCGTCAGCAAAAGCCAGATGAAAACCGGATTTGGTAAACCGCATCGTCATGTCAGGCAAAGACTGATCATCCCGCACACGATGCAGCAAGACAGCAATCCGCAAACAGCAAATCAAGGTCCACTCGGCCGCATCCTTTTGCAAGGGGCCCACACGTTCCAGTTTGCCGCGATGCGCCAATACCATTTGCGATAAGCGAATCTGGTCGCGCCGAGAAAATCCCGGCATATCGGCATTCAACAGGATGTAAGCACTGTGTTTGTGATAACTCGAGTGGGCGACAGAAATACCCACTTCATGCAATCGCGCCGCCCAAACAAGAAACTGCGCATCGGCGTTATCCGCGTCTTGCGTGATGGGCACGAGCTGATGCAACAGACCGAGCGCCGTATTAGCCACCCTGCCCGCTTGCTGCCGATCAACTTCATAGCGCTGCATGAAGCGATTCACCGTCACTTCACGCATATCGTCATGATGATAGCGCTCCAACTGATCGTACAGCACCCCAAGACGCAACGCGCCTTCGGAAAAAACCATCCTATCCAGGTCGAACACATTAAAAATTGCCGACATGATGGCCAAGCCGCCAGGCAGCACTGGCAAACGATCCGCGCGCAACCCCTGCAGCCGCATCCGGGAAGCATTGCCCGCACGTATCAGCTCGGCACACAAGGCATTGAGCCCGCTACGGGTAATGCCATAATCTGACAACTTATTCTGCACCAGCAGTTCCATGATGGCTTTCGCCGTACCAGACGAACCAATGGCCGCCGCCCAGCCAAGCGCTTGATAGGCATGCACGATGGTTTGCAACTCTTGGCTTGCGGCCAGCTCTGCTGCGCAAAAATTATTCTTGTTGACCCGTCCTTGCGGAAAAAACCGCAAGCTATAACTCACACAACCCATGTAGAGCGATTCAAGCTCAAGCGGCTCGCCATTCTCGCCGATAATCAGTTCCGTCGACCCGCCGCCAATATCCACAACCAACTGCCGTTGCTTCGGATTCGCCAAGGTATGGGCTACGCCAAGATAGATCAGGCGCGCTTCTTCCCGGCCCGAAATAACTTCGATGGGAAAGCCCAGCGTGGCTTCTGCTTTTTCCAAAAACGCCGCCGCATTTTTTGCGACCCTTAACGTATTGGTCGCTACAGCACGCACCGATGAAGCATCAAAGCCGCGCAACCTTTCGGAAAAAATGGATAGCGCGCCAAGCCCCCTTTGCTGCGCTGCACTGTCCAGCAATTTGTCTGCCGTCAAGCCGGCCGCCAAACGGACCGTCTCTTTCAAACCATCCAGAGGATAAATTTGATGGTCAATAATCCGCCCAACCTGTAAGCGAAAACTATTGGAACCAAGATCAACAGCCGCAGTCAATTTATTCATTGTCCAATGATTTTAGCAACGATCATCATGAAACCGCTTGTCACACAAAAGAAACAAAAATGGCACATAATCGAACATCAGAATAAGGGTCATGCCACATGAATTTACAGCCGCGCGTCGAGAGCAATTTCCTGAACCGTGAGCTCTCGCTCCTTGCATTCAACCGGAGGGTGCTAGCCCAAGCTGCAGACCAGCGCATTCCCCTGCTCGAACGTTTACGCTTCCTGTGCATTTTCTCATCCAACCTGGATGAGTTTTTCGAAATTCGCGTGGCCAGTGTGCGCACAAAAATCAAACTCGACAGCCAGGCTGTCGAAGCGGATGGCATGCTGCCCCAGGAGGTTTTTCGTCGGATTACCCAGCAAACCCACACCCTGGTTTCTGAACAATATGCTTTGCTTAATGACGACATCCTGCCCTCCCTGGCAAAGGAAAGCATTGCCTTTGTTCGTCGCGCCCAATGGACTGACGAGCAACGTCAATGGATACAAAATTACTTCCGCAGTGAAGTCATGCCGTTGCTCACGCCAATCGGCCTCGATCCGTCACATCCATTCCCCAAGGTACTCAACAAAAGCCTTAACTTTGCCGTCGAGCTAGTCGGCACAGATGCCTTTGGCAGGAACTCCGGCACGGCCATTGTCCAAGCCCCGCGTGCCTTGCCGCGCATTATCCGTTTGCCGCCCGAGTTGAGCGGAGCAAAAGACAGCTTCGTGTTTTTATCGTCCGTGATGCACCAGCATGTGGGCGCGCTTTTTTCCGGTATGGAAGTACTCGGCTGCTATCAATTCCGCGTCACCCGCAACTCTGACCTGTTTGTTGACGAAGAAGAAATTAAAAACCTGCGCCTGGCCTTGCAAGGTGAATTGCCACAGCGGCATTTTGGTGATGCGGTGCGCCTGGAAGTTGCGGATAATTGCTCTAGCAGCATGACCCAGTTTTTACTGCAGCAATTTGATCTGGATAAAAATGACCTGTATCGCGTGCCGGGCATCGTTAATCTCGTGCGTTTGATGTCGGTACCGGATGAAGTCAATCGTCCCGATCTCAAGTATCCGAGCTTTCAACCCGGCATCCCCAAAACGCTGACCAAACGCGTGGATATTTTCAGCAGCATTCAAAAGCAGGACATCCTGTTGCATCATCCTTACCAGTCTTTCCTGCCGGTCATTACCCTGTTGCAACAGGCAGCGGATGATCCTCAGGTAGTCGCCATCAAAATGACGGTATATCGCACGGGAACAAACTCCGTCTTGATGGAACACCTCCTGCGCGCAGCCCAAAAGGGCAAGGAAGTCACCGTAGTGGTTGAACTCATGGCGCGATTCGATGAAGAAGCCAATTTGTCCATTGCCTCGCGACTGGAAGAGGTGGGCGTGCATGTGGTGTATGGCGTCGTAGGTTACAAAACCCACGCCAAAATGTTGATGATACTGCGCCGTGAAGGGCAAGGCTACCGCCGTTATATCCATTTGGGCACAGGCAATTATCACCCCCGCACAACCCGCATTTACACTGATTTTGGTTTGCTGACTTGCAATCCTGACATGGGTGATGATGTCAATGAAGTCTTTAAACAACTCACCGGACTGGGCAAGGCAAACCAGCTAAAGCATCTCTGGCAGGCGCCGTTCTCTTTGCATGCCAACATGCTGGCTGCCATCCGCAGTGAAACGGCTGCCGCGCGCGAAGGGCAGCCTGCCCGCATCATTGCCAAGATGAACTCCTTGCTGGAGCCTGAAATCATTGAGGCACTGTATGAGGCCAGCCAAGCGGGCGTCACCATCGACTTGATTGTTCGGGGGGTCTGTTCTTTGCGGCCTGGGGTCAAAGGCTTGTCTGAAAATATCCGCGTGCGCTCCGTCATTGGCCGCCTGCTGGAACACCACCGGATTTTTTATTTCCACGCCCGTGGCGCACAGCATATTTACCTCTCCAGCGCCGACTGGATGGAACGCAATTTCTTCCGCCGCATTGAAGTGAGCTTTCCTGTACTGGACCCCAAGCTCAAACGCCGCGTTTTCAAGGAAGGCTTGCAACCTTACCTGGCTGACAACACGCAAGCCTGGGAGATGAATAGCCAAGGCGAGTATGCCATCAAGCCCACCAAACGCGCACGGCTTTGCGCCCAGGAGCGGTTGTTAGCCGCCCTGCAGGCGCCTTCCATCAATGAACTGTAATGCGTGAAAAAACACTGGCCGCGCCTGTTGCCATATCCGCGCCCAGCCGTTGCGCGAATTTTTCGGCAATATTTGATTCCACGGTGAAGTTGTGGATTTTTTCTGCCTTGATCACATCACGCGCCACACTCTCAGCCGTGCCGTAACCATCCGCCAAGCCCATGTCGATACTCTTGGCCCCGCTCCACATCAGGCCTGAAAAAATCTCCGGCGTTTCTTTCAGGCGCTTGCCGCGGCCACGGCGAACTACATCAATAAACTGTGCGTGAATCTCAGCCAACATGCTTCTGGCATAGTCTTTTTGCTGCTGGGACTGTGGCGAGAAAGGATCCATAAATCCCTTATTTTCTCCAGCGGTAATTAACCGGCGCTCCACCCCGAGTTTTTCCATCGTGCCGGTAAACCCAAATCCGTCCATCAACACCCCAATGGAGCCAACAATACTGGCCTTATCAACAAATATCTTGTCCGCTGCCGCCGCAACATAATAGCCACCTGAAGCACAAACATCCTCGACCACGACATACAGCGGAATCGACGGATAAGCCTGCCGCAAACGCACAATCTCATCGTTAATCATGCCCGCTTGCACCGGGCTGCCACCCGGACTGTTGATGCGTAAAACAACGCCTGCTGTATTTTTATTCTTGAAGGCATTGCGTAGCGCCGTGTTAATGTCTTTGGCGCTCACACCGCCTTTATCTTGAATAACCCCATTCAAATTGACCAGTGCGGTAATTTTCTGGCCTTCAGCCAAATGGTCTGCGCCGCCAAAATCCATCACCAAGGCAAGGATCACGCTAAGATAAACAAATCCCAGCAGCTTGAATAAGACTCCCCACCGACGACTGCGCCGTTGCTCGGTAATTGCCGCAAGCGCGATATTTTCAATGGCCCGCCGCTCCCATTGGTCGTCACCCACCGGCTTTTGAACTCGATTTTCATCCTGCGACATTCTGTTAATCCTTTAACAATAAGCTGCCAATAAAATAATCCGCTGCTTAAAATCCAACCTACCGCTCATAGTTCCGATGAGCCGCCCCGAACCATGAAATCCGCCAACCTCATTGCACCAAGGGCTGGCAAATAGCCCGCCCATCCTTCCCTCGCGGGGAGGCTTCTATCCGGCTCGCTGCGCCCGGTGATGACACAGCGCACTTGCCCAAGTATTTCACGTTAATGCGAAAATACAACCTAGCTCAGCCTGACGCTTGCCCACGCGCTCAATCCCTGAACGCATCCGCCCAGCAGTTCGGCGTCTCGAACAAACGTATGCGCTCCAGGCGGATCAGGTTGCCATACGTTGCCTGATACACCCTGTCCAAAATCTCAAACGCAGTGCGCGCAAGGTTTTCAGCCGTGGGAACCGCATCCATGATGACTGTCTTATGGTGGGGCAAAGTCGCCAGGAATCCCGCCACGGCATGATCCTCCCGCCACACCAAAAACGCGTGATCCCAGACGTCAATCACGTGCGTCTTGGCCAGCATTTTGACTTCGGAAAAATCCATCACCATACCGTTATCCGACTGTCCCGGCAGATTTTTGACCTGCCCCGTCAGCGTGATCTCCAGCGCATACCGATGGCCATGCAAATGACGGCACTGGCTCTTATGATCGGGAATCCGGTGACCGGCATCAAATTCAAGGCGGCGGGTAATTTGCATGGGAGCGAAGTTTTCGTAACGAAATGTGCATCTGCAACAAAGACTGCATTATAGTGAGCTTATCGCGTGCTCTTGGCGCCATTTGCGATTAGATTGTGCGCCCAAAGCGTTTTAGCGCACCGTTCCTTTTCCACCCTTGAGCCTCGCCGTCCCCAAGGGGACTACCCTTGCGCCGTCTTGCCAGCGCCGACTTTTCCAATCACGCCATGCAAAAAATCTTACTCACAGCCACGGATCATGCACGCAATAGCACAGGCATGCAGTACGTCTACCCCGTACTCTCCCGCCGGGCTGGCGGCATATCCATTGGCATTAATCTCAACCCTAACAACGCCTGCAACTGGCAATGCATTTACTGCCAAGTGCCAAACCTTACTCGGGGCGCGCCCCCGCCGATCAACCTCGACCTGCTGCAAGAAGAGCTCACCAGCCTGCTGGCTGCCATAGAAGAAGGAAGCTTGTCTTTTGCGTCCGACGAAGCGCCACACAAGCAATACGGATTAGCGGATGTACGTGACGTAGCATTCTCAGGCAATGGAGAACCCACCAGCACCGCGGAATTTCCGCTGGCCGTATCGCTTGTTCAAAATATATTAAAAACCCATGGCTTGGAACGGCAAGTGAAGATACGACTGATCACCAACGGCAGCTTGCTGGATCGTCCGGAAGTCCAAACAGGCATCGGCCAAATCGGCCAGGCCGCAGGGGAAGTGTGGTTCAAAATAGATAGCGCCAACGCAGCTGGCATGTCCAGCATCAATGGGGTTGATCTTAAACCCGAGGCAGTCGCAAGACGTCTTGCCCGCTGCGCGAGCCTGGCACCCACCTGGGTGCAAACCTGCCTGTTTGCGCTGGATAACGAGCCCCCTGGCGAGGCCGAAATCAACCAATACATAGCGCTCATTGCGCCCCTGGCAAGGCAACTCGAAGGCGTGCACCTCTACGGCCTGGCCAGGCCTTCTCTCCAGGCCCAAGCACACCGCTTAACGCGCCTTGACCCACAAACACTGGAAAAAATTGCAACAAAAGTGCGCAAACTAGGACTCACCGTCCATGTCAGCCCCTAGCCATTCCCATGACCTCAGTGACGCGGCTGCGCCTGACAAGCGGATGGCGCGAGCCGTTGGCGGATTCCAACGCGGTTCAGGAACTTACTTTTTCGCCGCTGCCTTCGCTTCTTTTTTCAACTCTTTCAAGACAGTCGGCTTCGCGGTGCGCAAATACTCGATAACTTCCATATCTTCGCGCTTGATTTTCTTGATGTCGATATTTTCGACATACACCAAGCGCACAAGTTCTTGCACTGGCCGCGGCATATTGCGCCCATTCTCATAGCGCGAACCACCGCTCTGCGTCACACCCAAGCGCGCCCAAAACTGTTGTTGATTGATCCCGAGTTTTAACCGGATAGATGCAACATCGATCACTGCCTTTTCCGCTTTCATTTCAATCTCCTTGAATAAAAAACCACACGAGGACTCACATCAAATCTGGACCGAAATACCAGCCAACAAGCTAACAGCATACACCTCCGAATAATCAAACAGAATAGACCGGCCTTGATTCCCTTGAAATTATTCGCTAACTTATTTTCCATGCGCAAACATCACGGCCAATCGGCATTCCTCTTGTCTGATAGAATGCGCGCCAACATTGGAAGCGTGGCAGAGCGGTTGAATGCACCAGTCTTGAAAACTGGCAACGTCGCAAGGCGTTCGTGAGTTCGAATCTCACCGCTTCCGCCAAGTCATTCACTTGGCATTAGCCCAAAAATCCCTTGAAAATCAGTCGTAAAGCCGCTTCTCGACAGGTTCTGCACAGGTGTTGTTGAAACAACTAGAGGTTGTTAAAAGGGGTATAAAGGGGGGGCGCTACGCCCAGTTTGCCCTTCGATCATGTTGTCGGCGATGGCAAAATGATCAACCGAGCATCTCCGGTACGACCGTACTGCGAGCGACCCGCCCAAACTGCTTGTGATAGGTGATCGAGCTTGCCTGCCGCTCGGCAACCCATCCTCCGCGTGCCGCGTAGGCGTCCCGTGCGGCCAAAGTGGGGTGCTGGATGACGGTCATTCCGTTGTACTCTTTCTCATCGACATGGTGTCGGTGGCCGACATGCACGTAACGCTTCGTTGTCGCACCCCAATGCTTAGGGAACTGCGCCGCAAACAAGCCCGGCAACTCTGCGTTCTTGACCATGTGACCATGAAATCATTGCGTCAAAGGGCTGGCAAATAAAAAAAGCCCGCCCTGCCCATCCTTCCCTCGCAGGGAGGCTTCTTTCCGACTCAGCGTCCAAGCCGGTAAACCGCCAGGCTGCCTAAAAAATTGGGTTCTTCGGTAATGAGCTTGCCTTGCTCATCGAGCACTTGCCGTTCGCGAATCACCAACTGCATTTTCTTGCACAGCGATTCAAAATCGAGCAAGGTGAAAAAGCGCAGATTCGGCGTATCGAACCATTCGTAAGGCAAATCTTCCGACACCGGCATGCGCCCGCGCATCACAGCCATGCGATTCTTCCAGTAGGCAAAATTAGGAAAACTCACCACCGCCTCGCGGCCAACGCGCAACATTTCACTCAACAAGCGCTCGGTATGGCGCACCGTCTGCAAAGTGCGCGAGAGCACCACGTGATTGAAAGTGCCATCATCAAACCCGGACAAGCCCTGTTCCAGATCACCCTGGATTACATTGATTCCTTTGGCGATCGCCGCCTGCACGCCCGCCTCTTCACGCTCAATGCCATAGCCATGCGCGCCCCGCTCTGCGATGAGCCGCTTGAGCAGCGAACCATCGCCACAGCCCAGGTCCAGCACGCGTTCATCGGGTTTTACCCAACTGGCAATCAAATCAAAATCAGCACGTTCAGTCGTAAAAAGCACGGGCCTGTTCCTTACAAAATAATCCGTTGAAGATAGGACGCCACAACCGCGTGATAGTACGCGTCATCCATCAGGAAAGAATCATGTCCGTGGGGGCAGCTGCTCTCGGCATAGGCAACCGGCTGCCCGTTATGCACCAGGGCATGCACAATTTCGCGCGAGCGGAAAGGGGAAAAACGCCAATCGGTGGAAAAGGCGACCACCAAAAAACTCGCGCGGGCAGACGCCAGCGCTGCAGTCAACTGCCCATCGTAAGCCAGTGCCGGATCAAAGTAATCCAGTGCCCGGGTCATGCGCAAATACGTGTTGGCATCGAACAAACCGGCAAACTTGTCGCCCTGATACCGCAGGTAAGATTCAATCTCGAACTCCACATCAAAGCTGTAGCTGCCAGCGCCCGGGCGTTGCCTGCGGCCGAATTTTTCAGCCATCTGATCATCCGACAAATAGGTGATATGCCCCAGCATGCGCGCCAGGCGCAAGCCATTGAGCGGCCGCGTGCCATGCACATAATAGTTGCCGCCATGAAAATCCGGATCGCTCAAAATCGCTTGGCGGGCAATTTCGTTAAAAGCGATGTTTTCTGCGGAGAGCTTGGCCGCTGAGGCAATAACCAAACTGTGCCGCACCCGATCAGGAAAACTCAGCGTCCATTGCAAGGCTTGCATGCCGCCGAGGCTGCCGCCGATCACTGCCGCCCAAGCCTCTATCCCCAGGTGATCAGCCAGCCGCGCCTGGGTTTCGACCCAGTCCTCTACCGTCACAACGGGAAAATCCGCACCCCAGTGCTGGCCGGTCGCCGGATTGATGTCCGCAGGCCCGGTCGAGCCGTGGCAACCACCTAGATTATTCACGCCAACGATAAAAAATCGCTCCGTATCCAGCGGCCGGCCGGGACCGATGATGTTGTCCCACCAGCCGATATTGTCTGGCTGGCCGGCATAGTAACCCGCCACATGATGGTGGCCTGAGAGCGCATGACAGACCAGGATCGCGTTGGATTTGGCCGCATTCAACGTGCCATAGGTTTCATAGCGCAAGTCAAACGCGGGCAGCACAGCGCCACTTTTCAAAACCAAGGGCGCAGTAAAGTGCACCCGCTGGGGAACCACACAACCAATGCTCATCGCGCGACCAACATTCATCTTTTAAAACCTCATAACCGAGCCATCAACTCGGCAATTTTTTCCGGCTCGTCTGCTTTCAACAACCGCGCTACATGCGGCACTAACAGGGCGATATCCGCTTTTAATATTTGCTGTTTAACTTCCAGCAATTGCGCTGAATGCATGGAAAACTGACGCAAACCCATGCCCAAGAGCAAACGCGTTAATTTAGGATCCCCCGCCATCTCGCCACACACCGATACAGGCAAACCGGCACGGGCGCCTGCCTGCAAGGTTTTAAGGATCAACTGCAACACCGCCGGGTGCAGTGGATCGTACAGATGGGCAACCGCGCCATCGGTACGGTCAACGGCCAGTGTGTATTGGATCAGGTCATTCGTGCCAATGGAGAGAAAGTTCAGATGGCGCAAAAAAGGCCCGAGAGATAAAGCTGCGGCCGGGATTTCTATCATCCCGCCAACTTCAATATCCGCAGCAAACTTGTGGCGGGAGTCACGAAGTTGCGCTTTGGCTTCTTCCACCAAGGCCAAAGTTTGCAAAATCTCTTGTGTGTGCGCCAGCATCGGGATCAACAAGCGCACCCGGCCGTGGTGCGCCGCGCGCAAAATGGCCCTGAGCTGAGTCAAAAACAACTGCGGCTCAGTCAGGCAAAAACGTATCGCACGCAACCCCAAGGCCGGATTGGGTGAAGGACTATCCCCCATATGGCTTCTCAAGGCACGCGCTTCTTTGTCTGCCCCAATATCCAGGGTCCGAATGGTCACCGGTTTCCCTGAAAAGGTTTTAACCACCTGCCGATAAGCGTCGTACTGTTCATCTTCGCTGGGCAATTCATCCCGGTTCATGAACAGGAATTCCGAGCGGAACAAGCCTATCCCATCCGCGCCGACTTCTTTGGCGCGCTCTGCATCATCGGGCAATTCGATATTGGCATGCAGCTCAACCACTGCGCCATCCAATGTCACTGCACGCGCCGTTTTGAGGCGCAAGCGCTTGCTGCGTTCGAGCTCTATGCCAGCCTTGCGCAGCCGGTATTCTTCCAACACCCGCACATCGGGATCAACAATCAAAATCCCGCGCGCGCCATCAAGCACCAATAAATCGTTATCCTGAATCATCGGCCGCACGTGCTGCATGCCAACGACCGCCGGTATTGCCAGGCTGCGTGCCACAATCGCCGTGTGGGAAGTCGCGCCGCCCATTTCAGTCACAAACCCGCCGACTTTCAAATGCTTGAATTGCAGCGTGTCCGCTGGTGACAAATCATTCGCCACCACAATCAACTCACCTTCGGGTGAAGTTTTACGGCTGGTGATTTTGCGTGGCTTGTTCTGCAAGACGCGCAAGACGCGCTCACCGACTTGCGAGACATCATGCTTGCGCTCACGCAAGTAAGCGTCTTCAAAAGCGTCGAACTGCCCGGCAATCACCTGCATTTGCTGCACCATTGCCCATTCCGCATTACAGCGGTTATCGCGGATCAGAGCGTCAACGCTGGCCGTTAAATCAGGATCAGCCAGCAACATCGCGTGCAGGTCAATAAAGGCCGACAACTCGCCAGGGCTGCCGGCGTTATTGGCTTCTTCCCGCAACGCTTCGAGTTCGGCGGTGGCCGTAGCCAAGGCCTGATGCAAGCGTTCGAGTTCGCCCGGAACATCCCGCTCGCGGATTTGATACTGCTTGACCTCCAGGGCGGCATGCGAGATCAGGTGCGCATAGCCAATCGCAATGCCGCCGGATACCGCCAAACCATGCAGGGTAAAACTCATGCCGCTTACTCGCCTTCGCCAAAGCGATCGGCAATCAGCTGCAGCAAGGCTTGCAATGCCTCATCTTCCTGTTCGCCGCTGGTGGTTATCGAAACCGTGGAACCTTTGCCCGCCGCCAGCATCATCACGCCCATGATGCTTTTGGCATTGATGCGCCGGCCGCCCCGCTCCATCCAGACTTCACACGGGAAGCTGCCCGCCAGCTGCGTGAGCTTGGCGGAGGCACGCGCGTGCAAACCCAATTTGTTGATAATTCCAGCTTCAGCTTGTGGCATAGCAGTGATCCAGTCAATGATCCATTATGTTAAGCACACCATCCCGCCCGCCACTCACGGCGCGCGTCACCAGGGTTTCCATGCCCTTATCGCGGTAAGTCAGCGCACGCAGCAACATGGGCAAATTCACCCCTGCAATGCCTTCAATCTGCCCCGGAATTAACAATTTGGTCGCGATATTGGATGGCGTTGCACCATACAGGTCGGTCATGATCAAAACACCCTGGCCTGAATCCACCAGCTTTAACATCTCTTTAGCCAAGGGCAATAAATCCAGCGGGTCGTCCTGCAAGGAAACGCCCAACTGGGCAATCTGCAATGGGCGTTTATTCAGGACGTGACAAGCGCACTGAATCAAGGATTCGCCATAGGTCGCATGTGTTATGAGAAAAAGTCCGATCATCCTAACGCTCATGGTAAGCAAATACCACCCTTTGATGATGAAACATGCGAAAAGCAGCATAAAGACCCGCCCCTCCCATCCGCGTTGCGGCCCACGGCTGGCTTTGCACAGCCAGCCGTGGGCGGCGGGCTGGCGCGAAACGGCAATGCCGCAGGATCATGCCTGCAAGGCGGCCGCACGGACGTGCCAGCGGGTGCGTGGCGGCCCCCCCCGGCAGATGGGGGCCGCAAAAGAAGAAAAGTTCAGTATCCATCAACGGTTTAACGGCATTGGAACGGGAAACGGAGGTTTCTAGGCGCATCGGTTCATTGTAACAGCCTGCTATACCGATGGGATGTGGAACATCCTTGAAGCCTGCGCGCTGACTGCATGCCCGAAACTCCTCTGCGCCATGGCCTGCCGCGCAGAATCAATCTGCGATGGCCGCAGCAGGCGTCATCGTCAGGCGTGCGCGCATGGCAGGGGTTGCGCTCACCGTCCCGTCAGCGCCGACTTTCAAGGCCGCCGCCACACCCAGCGCACGCGCCTGATCCAGCCACGCATCCCCGGCAATAAACAGCGGCTTGGACAAAGCATCCGAGTTCATGCCTGCTGTTGCGCCAGGTGGCATCAATATTGTCACCGACTGCGTACCTGTTGCCGGGTAACCGGTATGCGGATCCAGCAAATGACAATAGCGGCGGCCGTTCAATTCAAAAAATCGGTAGTAGTCGCCCGATGTCCCCAGCGCTTCGCCGTCATGCAATTCAAGGCTTGCCAAGGGTGCGCCACCCACCGTTGCCGGACGCGGATGCTGAATGCCCACGCGCCAGGGCGTGCCATTTTTAGTACCCAGCGCCATCACATTGCCGCCGATATTGATCAGCGCATTCTGAATGCCTGCCGCCCGCAAAATTTGCGCCGCACGGTCTAGCGCCACGCCTTTGAGATAGCCGCCAAAATCGAGCGCCACAGAAGGGTTGCGGCTGGTGACGCGCAAACCATTGAGCTGCAAGTCAGCAATCGACGGCCGCTGTTGAATGAGCGCCGTGAGCGCCTCTTCATCCGGCAAATGCGCTTTGAATTCATCACTCTGGAAACCCCACAAAGCAATCAGGCGGCCAATGCCGGGATCGAACAGATAGCCGCTGTCTGCGGCGATTTTTTGCGCTTGGCGGATATAGCCAGCAAATTCAGGCGACACATCAAAGGGCTTGCCTGCGGCAAGCGCTGCATTCAGTGCAGAAAGTTCTGAAGGCTGCCAGGCATGATACGTGCGATGAAGACGATCAAACTCGGCCAGCACTTGGCCGCCTGCAGCCAGCGCCTTTTCTTCCGGCACCCCGGTGATAAGCAGCTCCACCCGCGTGCCAAAAACAAAGGATTCCTGCCGCCAAGGCGCTGAGGGCGCACAACCTGACAATACGGCGCATGCTAAACCAAAGAGCAAGAACCGCCTCGCCAGGGAACATTGTTCCACGCGGGTCAGATAAATGCGCACTCCCGCTCCAGCGCGTCCATCAGCATACCCGCCACATCAAAACCCGTTTGCTGGGCGATTTCCACAAAGCAGGTGGGGCTCGTGACATTGATTTCCGTGAGCCTGTCGCCAATCACGTCCAGCCCGACTATCATCAAACCCCGCGCCCATAAAGTCGGCGCTAGCGAGACGGCGATTTCACGATCGCGCGCGGAGAGTGGCTGCGCCACGCCCGTACCGCCTGCGGCCAGATTGCCACGCGTCTCGCCCGCCATCGGAATGCGCGCCAGACAATAAGGCACCGGCTCGCCGCCAATCAACAACACGCGTTTATCGCCCTCGCGAATGGCAGGCAGATATTGCTGCGCCATGATGCTGCGCGCACCAAAGTGGGTAAGCATTTCGACAATCACATTACGGTTCGGGTCTTGTTTCTTCACATGAAAAATACTGCTGCCCCCCATGCCATCGAGCGGTTTCAAAATGGCCTCGCCCAGCTCATTGATAAAGTCATGCACATCCGTGGGATGGCGAGAGATCAACGTGGTGGGCGCAAGCGCTGGAAACTCGGCAATCGCTACTTTTTCGGAGTGGTCGCGTATCGCCTGCGGACGGTTAAAAATGCGTGCCCCCTCACTCTCGGCGCGTTGCAACAGCCAGGTGGCCGTGATGTATTCAAAATCGAAGGGCGGATCCTGACGCATCAACACCGCGCTAAATGCCGTCAACGGCAGGCACGCTTTTTCGGCCACCGAAAACCATGTCGCATCATCCCCGTCATGCAGCCGAATTTTCACCGCATGCGCGAGCGTCCGGCCATCGCGCCAATGCAAACCCTCACGCTGTACCGTCCATACCTCGTGCCCGCGCTTGGCTGCGGCGCGCATCATGGCGATACTCGAATCCTTGTAGGCTTTGAGCGCGGAAAGCGGGTCAACAATAAAGGCAATTTTCATCCTAACCGCACTCATGCCGCCTCCCCGGGCGCAGCCCGTTCAAGCTCAATGGAGGCGGCCAGGAGCGCCAGCCTTGCCACGACACCATAAGCATAAAAACGGTTCGCGGGCGCATCGGGCGCCATGCGCAGGTCCGGCAGCGAGCACCCGGTAGCAAATGCCAATGGCTTAAATTGCATGCCGGGCGCATTTAGATTCTCGTCTGTCCCGCGCGATGCATTGACGCGATAAAAGCCGCCCACTACGTAACGGTCCATCATATACACCACGGGCTCGGCCGTGCCTTCATCCACGCGTTCCACAGTCGGCACGCCTTCTTGAATGATCACGTCAGACACTTGCACGCCTTCCTTGATCACCGCCATTTTGTTGCGCTGCTTGCGATTGAGCTGCATGACTTCGCTGGCATCCTTGACCGTCATAATGCCCATGCCATAAGTGCCGGCATCCGCCTTCACAATGACAAACGGCTCATCCGCAATGCCATATTCCTTGTATTTCACGCGCATGCGGTTCAGCAGCTTATCGACGCTGCCCGCCAGGCATTCTTCACCAATGCGCTCATGAAAATTGATTTCCCGGCACACCTCAAAATCCGGGTCAATCAGCCATGGATCAATGCCCAATTCACCCGCAAACTTCTGCGCCACATCGCGGTAGGCCGCAAAGTGCGCTGATTTTCGCCGCACATGCCAGCCCGCCCAGAGCGGCGGGATCACAAACTGCTCATCCACGTTCAGCAATATCTCCGGCACGCCAGCGGATAAATCGTTATTCAACAACACGGCGCACGGGTCAAACCCATCCAGCCCCAAGCGGCGTCCCCCGCTGCCAATGCGTTTTAAAGGCTCCAGCAGCAAGCGCTGCCCATCGGGCAAATCCAGCGGCGTAGGCTCGGCAATCTCGGGCAACAAGGAGCCAATGCGCACATTGAGCCCGGCGTGTTTCAAGATATTGGCCAGACGTCCGACATTCATCAGATAGAACTGATTGCGCGTGTGGTTTTCCGGGATCAACAGCAAGTTGCGCGCTTCAGGACACAGCTTTTCCACGGCTGCCATGGCGGCCTGCACGCACAGTGGCAAAAACTCTTCATTCAGGTTATTAAATCCACCGGGAAACAAATTGGTATCCACGGGTGCCAATTTGTAACCGGCATTGCGCAAATCAACCGACGCGTAAAACGGCGGTGTGTGATCCAGCCATTGCGTACGCAACCAGCGCTCAACGGTGGTTTCGTTATCCAAAAAGCATCGTTCAAGATCAAGCAAGGGGCCTGTCAAGGCCGTTGTCAAATGAGGTACCATAGTTTTCCTTTGCCGCAATTCAAGCGCGAGAACGCGCCGCACGTTTCGATGATTTCAAGTTGCACATGATGTTACACGACTGCGCCAGATCAACAGCCAGCGCTTATTTGCCGGCAACACCGCCAGAGAACTCGGCAAAAGCGGCGGGCAACAAGGCATGCTGCAAGCTGCGTTGCGAGAAAATGAACCGGCCATCGCACACGAAACCCAATTCAGGCCAATCCACCGCATTCAGCAAGGCCGCGAGCCGCCCCATTTGCCTGGGCAAAATATCGCGCCGCCGTGGAAACAAGGCCAGCACGGCACCATCGTAATTGCGGCAAGGATGCAAAAAGAAAGGTTGCGGATTGCGCGTGCGGCCATTCACATAAATGCGCGGCGCATCCGAGACGTGGTGTCGCCGCCCCCATTGCCACCAGTTTGACTCATCAAAAGGAATCACGCGCCGCCGCAACAGCCTCGTCTTGAATGTTTCAAGGTAAGCCATGAGCGCAGTATTTTCCATGGCATCGTTGGCGTTTTCAAGAAAAACCATCCGCCGCGTCTGGCCGGTGCGCTCTGTCTTTGAATAGACAAAATCTGCATTGCCCAGCATTGGATGGTTAAAAATTTCATCCGCACCGGACACCGCGCCGACTTTAACCGTGAACACATTACTTAATGGCACGCTGTAATCGTTGCGCGGGAACATCAGTTGGCCATGTGCTAAGACCATGCGTCGGCCATCATTCAACTGATGGCTCAGATTGTCTTTTTCAAACCGCCAAATCGCACAATTGGGCGTAGCGCCGTTAAAAATCATGGCATCGCCCAAATCGTCAAAATCAGTGATCGTGCCCTGGGAGAACAACCAGGCATTAAGCCTGGCAGCCCCGGTGGCTTTTAAAAAATCCCTGGGCGTAATAAAAATCAGCTCGCCACCGGGCGCCAAATGGCGCACGGATTTTTCGATGAAGTGCAAATACAAATTGGCATGGCCATCGAGCAAGCCCGAACGCAGGGAATCCAAATGCCGCCGAGTGGCGGGCAAAATGTTGCGCGCCGCCACATAGGGCGGATTGCCAATGATGGTGGCAAATCGCTCGCGTGGCGGATAGGCAAAAAAGTCGCTATTGATTGCCCCGGGCGGGCAATGTCCGGCATCGAGCTCCAGGGCGACGCAATCCGGGATCTGCGCAGAAAACGCACCATCACCGCACGATGGCTCCAAAACCCGGCCTGTGTTTTTACGCAATGCCAGCATGCGCTGAACAATGGCTACGGGCGTGAATACCTGGCCCAAGACATCCACATTGTAAAAAGGCAAGGATTTGGACGCGGCTGTCTCTGCCAATGTCAAACCAAACGGATAGAAAATAAAACGCGCTGGATAGAACGCACGAATTTAAAAAACGGAAACCTGATCAAAACGTTTTAATGACCCACATCGGCACGCTTAACCGCTCCCCGCCAATGGCATCATTGCGCACCCAGCTGCCATCGCCGCGCTGATCGATCAGGTAGTACGGCACGCCGTGCGCTGGGGTGACTTTCACCATATACAGTTTGCCATTCATGCGGTATTCCTCCATCCTGTTTTCACCGTCCTGGCGGATGGTGACTTGGGGCTCAACCGCCTCATCGACCACGCCGGCAGGGGGAGGGGGTGGTTCTGGCAGGGGTTCTAGCTTGGGCGGTGGCGTTTGCGCCATGGCGGAGATCGTCCAGATTGAACAGAGAAGCATTAAAAATCGGCGCATGATGGTTTCCTTGAAGAAGGCTTTGGCAAAGCGTGGCGGCGGGGCTGATAAATTCGATTCAAACCGCGAAAAGTGCGGTTGAGTTTATCAAAGGTTCAGCAAGAGCTCATGTTCTTCCGGCAAATTGGCAAAACCACGGGCTTCGTAATGATCGAAAATCGCGTCCACAATCTGCTGGGGATCATCAATTACCTGGACCAGCTTCATATCCTCGGCATTGATCATTCCGTCTGTTACCAGACGATTGCGCAACCAGTCCAACAGCCCTGCCCAAAATTCGCTGCCCACCAGAATAATTGGAATCCTCGGGCTTTTGCCGGTCTGGATCAGGGTCATCGCTTCGAGCAATTCGTCCAGGGTGCCAAATCCGCCGGGCATGACCACATAAGCCGTAGCGACTTTCACGAACATGTATTTGCGCGCGAAAAAATGGCGGAAACTTTGCGAAATGTCCTGGTAATGATTCGGCTTTTGCTCATGCGGCAACTGGATATTCAGCCCGACGGACAAACTCTTGCCCACAAAAGCGCCCTTGTTGGCCGCTTCCATCACCCCCGGGCCTCCGCCTGACACCACAGAGAATCCCGCATCAGACAACATGCGCGCAATCCTTTCCGTTTGCTGATAAATCGCGGAACCCGGCAGCGTGCGTGCGCTGCCAAAGATCGACACAGCAGGCCGCACGGTCGCCAAGCGTTCTGTCGCCTCGACAAACTCTGCCATAATGCCAAACACCCGCCACGCCTCACGCGCACTGCTGCTGCCTTGCGCCGTGGGGGCCAATTCAAAGCCTTCCGGCAATTTGTTTTTTGCGCTCACTTCTGTTCTCCATGCCTACCTTATTACTGATTGACGGCTCGTCCTACCTTTACCGCGCCTTTCATGCGCTGCCCGATTTGCGCAACCAAGCCAACGAACCCACCGGCGCGATTCGCGGTGTGCTGTCGATGCTGCGTGTTTTGGAGGCCGACTATAAGGCAGATTATCGCGCCGTGGTGTTTGATGCCAAAGGTAAAACCTTTCGCGAGGACTGGTATCCCGAATACAAGGCGCATCGCCCGTCCATGCCGGAAGATTTAGCGGCGCAGATTCCGCTCTTGCATGAGTGCATTCGTGCCGCAGGCTGGCCGCTGGTCATGATCGCCGGCGTAGAAGCGGATGATGTGATCGGCACGCTCTCCCACGCGGCCACCCAAGCCGGGATTGACTGCGTGATTTCCACAGGTGACAAAGACTTGGCGCAGTTGGTGAATAGCCATGTCACCTTGATCAACACCATGAGCAATGAGCGCCTGGATGAAGCGGGCGTGCTGGCAAAATTCGGCGTGCCAGCGGGTCGCATGGTGGATTATTTAGCGCTCATGGGCGACACCGTGGATGGCGTGCCGGGGGTGAATAAAGTCGGCCCCAAGACGGCGGTGAAATGGCTCACGCAATACGGCTCGCTGGACGGCGTGGTCGCACACGCGCAGGAGATTGGTGGCGTGGTCGGGGAAAACCTGCGCCAGCATCTGGATTTTTTACCGCTCGGCAAAAAACTCGTCACCGTCGTCTGCGACCTGGATTTACCCATATCCATCCCTGAACTCACGCCGCAAACGCCGGATAACGAAAAGCTCACCGAATTATTCACGCGGCTGGAATTCAAAAGCTGGTTAAAGGAATTGGCCACACCCCGTTTGCCTGCGGCGGACAACCGCCCTGCCCAAGGGGACTTGCTGCGCGCCGTCCCGCCAGCGCCGACTATTTCCGCCGCGATGGCTGAACCCGACCGCAGCGGCTACTTGTGCGTCACCAATGCCGCCGGGCTTGACGCCTGGCTTGCCCGCCTGAACCGTGCGGAGCTCGTGGCGCTCGATACCGAAACCACGAGCCTGATGCCCATGCAAGCCCAGCTCGTGGGCATCTCGTTTGCATTTGCCGAGGGCGACAAAATCCACGCCGCCTACCTGCCCCTTGGCCACAATTACGCCGGGGTGCCCGCGCAATTGCCATTGGCTGACACGCTGGAAAAACTGCGCCCTTGGCTGGCCTCGTCCCAGCACCGCAAACTGGGCCAGCACCTCAAATACGACCAGCATATTTTCGCCAACCATGGCATCCAGCTGGCCGGCATTGTGGATGACACCTTGCTTCAATCCTACGTGCTGGAGTCCGGCAAACCGCATGACCTGGGCTCGCTCGCCGCGCGGCATTGCGGACTGAAAACATTGAGTTACGATGAGCTCACCGGCAAGGGCGCCGCGCGCATTTCTTTCGCCCAAGTGGCTATCGACCGCGCCACGGAGTACGCAGCAGAAGACGCCGATGTGACCTTGCGCGTACACCAAACCCTGCGCCCGCAACTGGACGCCGAACCGCGCTTGGCCAATTTGTACGACACCCTGGAGCTGCCCGTGGCTGGGGTATTGTTTCGCATCGAACGCAACGGCGTGCTGATTGACGCGGCCGCCCTCACCCAGCAAAGCCACGAATTAGGCCGCAAAATGCAGGTACTGGAAACAGAGGCGCATGCGCTGGCGGGCCAGCCATTCAACCTCAACTCGCCCAAGCAACTCGCGGAAATCCTGTTCACCCAGCAAGGCCTGCCGGTGGTGAAAAAAACGCCATCGGGCGGCCCATCGACGGATGAAGAAGTGCTGGAAAAACTCGCCGAAGATTATCCCCTGCCGAAAAAAATTCTCGACTACCGCAGCCTGGCCAAGCTAAAAAACACCTACACCGACAAGCTCCCCCAGATGGTCGAGCGCACGACCGGCCGCGTGCACACCAGCTTTTCGCAAGCGGTCGCCGTCACCGGACGGCTCGCTTCATCCGAGCCCAATTTGCAAAACATCCCTGTGCGCACCGCAGAAGGGCGGCGCATTCGTTCGGCCTTCATTGCCGCACCTGGCCGCCGTATCGTCAGCGCCGACTATTCTCAGGTCGAGCTGCGCATCATGGCGCATTTGTCGCATGACGAACGGCTATTGCAAGCCTTTGCCCAAGGCGAAGACGTGCACCGCGCCACCGCCGCCGAAGTGTTTGGTGTCACGCCGCTGGAAGTGGGCAACGAGCAACGCCGCGCCGCCAAAGCCATTAATTTCGGCCTGATCTACGGCATGAGCGCCTTTGGCCTGGCGCGCGACCTGAAAATCGAACGCAGCGCCGCGCAAGCGTATATGGACCGCTATTTCGCCCGCTATCCGGACGTGGCGCGTTACATGGAAGAAACCCGCGCTGCCGCACGCCGCCAAGGTTATGTTGAAACGGTTTTTGGCCGCCGCTTGTGGCTGCCGGAAATCCACGCATCCAACGCCGCCCGCCGCCAGGGCGCAGAACGCGCGGCCATCAACGCACCGATGCAAGGCACAGCGGCTGACTTGATCAAACGCGCCATGCTGGCCGTGCAAAACTGGCTGGATGAGAAAAAAATGCGCACCTTATTGATCCTGCAAGTGCATGACGAACTGGTGCTGGAAGTGCCGGAAGAAGAACTCACCCTGGTGAAGGAAACCCTGCCGCGCCTGATGTGCCATGTCGCCGACCTGGCCGTGCCGCTCGTCGTCGACATCGGCGTAGGCGCCAACTGGGATGAAGCACATTGAGCCGGCTTGCACCGACCACGAAACCCGCGCCACTCCAGTGAAGCCCCCCCGCCGCATCCTGCTGGTCTGCCCGCAACGCATTGGTGATGTACTCCTGGCCACGCCGCTTGCCCATTCATTAAAGCTTGCCTGGCCGGATGCCCAGGTGGATATGCTGGTGTTTGCCGACACCCAAGGCGTGATCGAAGGCAATGCGGACATCGCCACGATCATCCCCGTCCCGCGCCGTGCCCGCTGGCGGGAACAGCTCATGCAAGCGCGCCGCTTATGGCGAAAATATGACATTGCCCTATCCCCCATCCCCACCGACCGCGCACGCCTGTATTGCTGGGCAGCCGCGCGCCGCCGCTACGGCATGCGGCCGACACGCGGACAAGGCCTGGCCAAACAGATATTGCCCTGGCTGTTGCTGAACCAAACCCTGGTGTTCGATGATCTCGACACGCACACCGTGGCCATGGGTTTGCGGCTCACCGCGTTGCTGGGCATACCGCCCAGCTTTACCGTTATCCCCCCTTCAGTCCCCGCCACGCAGGCAGCTGAAAAATCTGCCTTATCCGCTGTCTTCGCCAAAGCGACGCCTTATGTCGTCCTTCATCCCTACCCCAAGTTCGCCTACAAAATGTGGACGCACGCGGCGTGGGTTTCCCTTGCCCGCTGGTGCGCAGGCCTTGGCCTGCGCGTCATATTCACGGGTGGGCCGGATGCGGACGAATGCGCCTATGTGAAAGGGATAGTGTCAGACCCAGCGGCCAGCTTGCCGGGCGATGCCGTTAGCGATATCGTCAATCTCGCAGGCACGTTATCGCTCGCCCAAACCGCACAACTCATTCGCGGCGCGACACTTTATGTTGGCCCGGATACCGCCGTCACGCATATTGCAGCGGCCACCGGCACGCCGACCATCGCCCTGTTCGGCCCATCCAACCCAGTCAAATGGGGGCCGTTGCCGCACGGCTGGAAGCAATTTGCCAGCCCCTGGCGACGCGTCGGCAGCGCGCGCCAAGGGAATGTCCATCTGGTTCAAGGACAAGCGGCTTGCGTACCCTGCCTGCTGGAAGGCTGCGGGCGCCAGGTTGAGAGCACCAGTGACTGCCTGCAACACCTGCCCGTCGCGGCGGTTATCACCGCTGCCCAGGCATTCCTGAACGGCAGGCAAGTTAACCATCCGTCATGCTGAGCATGCGCGCCTAAAAACAACCTCGCCCTCGCTATAATTTCGGCTCCCCGCTTGCCATACATTCCATCATGCCCAAACTCTATATCGACGAATTCGTCGGCATCTCCAACCGGCTGGAAGTTTTACCTTTAGCCTTTGCCATCCGCGCGGCTTACGGGCATGACATTATTCTCGACTGGCATGAGCTGGATTCCTTTTCGGTGGACGACACCACACGCGGCAAGGTGCGCCTCCTCGCGCGCATGGGCGCGTTGCGGGTGCGCGACTGCGATGCCGCCTTGTTTGCCACCTTGGGCGATAAAAAAATCATTCTGCGCTCGCTCGATGGCCCCAGTGAAATCCTTGACCCAATCTATCTTGCGACCGCCGCCAAAGTGCATCTCGCACCGCATTTGGTGACCGCCGTGCGCGGCCTGTTCAACGCCATGGAAGGCCGTCCGGTCGTTGGCGTGCATATCCGGCAAGGCGATTACCAGCTGGTCAGCGAAGCGCGCTATGACATCAGCAAGGAGTGGCCTGCCGTGCCCGTGTGGTGGTACGAAAAAACCATGGCAGCCATCACCAGGAAGCAACCCGATGCGTGCTTTTTCCTCTCCTGCACGGGCGACCCGGCCGCTTTTCAAAAAATCCATGAGCGCTTTGATGTGTTTACCCTCGACGCGCCCTCAAGTTACGATTACAAGGGAGACGACCACCGCTCCAGCGTCAATCCCGTGGCCGATTTATTTGCCCTGGCCTGTTGCCCAACCATCCTCGCCACGCCGATTTCCGGCTATTCGCACTGGGCTGCCAATGCGCTGGGGCGTCCCAGCGCCTGCATTGTGCCGCTGCCTGGCGCAACGCCTGAGCAACCCAGCGCAGGCGTTGTCCGCCTGTATGGCCGGCGCCTCCCCGTCTGGCGGGCGGCGGGGCGCACAGGCTCGGATACCTTGCCATTAAACGAAAACCTGGATGGCATAGACTTCACGCCCAGCGCGCATACCGATTGGCTGTAAGCCCCGCCAAAATCCCGTTTTTACATCACGCCATGATCCAGCGCATTTTATTTACCGAGAGCTCACCCAATCTCGGCGGGCAGGAGTTGCAACTCCTGCAGCAGATGAGCGAGCTCACCGCGCACGGCGTAGCTGTCCATCTGCTGTGCCGCGGCAACAGCCGCATCGGCGGGCTGGCACGGACGCGCGGCCTGCCGACCACCGCCGTGCCCTTCCGCAACAGCCTGCATCTGCCCAGCATCGCCGCCGTTGCGCGGGTGGTGCGCAGCTGGCAGCCCGATGCCGTCATCTGCCATAGCGGCCACGATGCGAACACGTGTGCGTTTGCCGTGCGCATCGTAAAACTCATGCACCGCAAACGCCAGCAACCCTGCCTGATCCGCATGCGCACCTATCAGGCGGGCGTGCCGCATGCCTGGACATACAACCTGTTCTCTGACCTGACTTTCGTGCCCAGCGCAGAAATGCGCCGCCAGTTGCTGGCCAATCCGCGTATCCGTCCAGGCCGCATTCGCGTGTTGTATCCAGGCTTCCTGTTCGAGCAAATCGAACGCGATGCCGCAACCATCCTGCCACCCCCCCTCGCCACGTGGCTAAACCAGCATCCCGGCCCATTACTGGTGCACGCGGCTATGCTGCGGGCAGAAAAAGGGCATGACGTGCTGCTGGCAGCCTTAGCCCAACTCGTCAAAAAATTCCCCTCGCTACGCTATGTGATCGCGGGCGAAGGGGAACGCAGGGACGAGTTAACACGCGCCATCGCTACGCAGGGATTAGGCGAGCACGTTTATCTTGCCGGCCTCGTGCCCCACACTGCCGCCCTGTACCGGCGCGCAACCCTGGTCGTGCAACCCTCCCTGTACGAACCGCTTGGCATGTCGCAAAGCGAAGCGCTCTCGCTTGGCATTCCAGTGGTCGCCAGCAGAACCGGTGGCATTCCGGAAACCATCACGCATGCGCACACCGGCCTGCTTGCCACCCCGGGCGATGTGAACTCATGGGTCAGCGCCCTGGATTGGGCATTGGAACACCCCGAAGATATGCAGCAAATGGCACTGCGGGGACGCGATTTTGTCCGCTCGCAATTTCCCATGGCGAAAAATATAAAACAATTATTGACAGCCATCTCGACGTTAACAAGCCTGGACAAATAGCTGCCTGCCCGCCCGACAGCCATGCCTGATTTGCATGGCAGCGCTTGCAAAAAGTCGGCGCTGGCAACACGGCGCACTGTATCAAGGCATTGGCCACGCATTGTCCATACATTGGCCTATCGGCTGGCCTCTACGTTTATAATGCCGTTTTGGTACTCTGGAACTACCTGCTATGCGACTCATTCAAAAGGCACTGACTTTTGACGATGTTCTTCTGGTTCCCGCTCATTCGGCGATCCTTCCTCGTGATGTCAGTCTTGCTACACGTCTCACGCGCAATATCCAACTCAATATGCCTTTGGTATCCGCCGCGATGGATACCGTGACCGAATCGCGCCTGGCCATTGCCCTGGCGCAAGAAGGCGGCATCGGCATCATTCATAAGAACCTGTCCCCAGCGCAACAAGCTGCGGAAGTCTCCAAAGTCAAACGCTTTGAATCCGGCGTGTTAAAAGACCCGATCACCATCCCCCCCGCCATGACGGTACGCCAGGCGATTGCCTTGACACGGCAAAACCGCATTTCCGGCTTGCCGGTGGTTGAGAACGGACGCGTCGTAGGCATTGTGACCAACCGCGACCTGCGCTTTGAAACCCGCATGGATGATCCGGTCTCAGCCATCATGACCCCGCGTGAGCGCTTGGTGGTGGTCAAGGAAGGCGCCACGGTAGAAGAAGCCAAAGCCTTGATGCACCAGCATCGCCTGGAGCGCGTGCTGGTGATTGGCGACGATTTCGAGTTGCGCGGCTTGATGACGGTAAAAGACATCCTGAAATCATCCGAGCACCCCATGGCCGCCAAAGACAGCTTAGGCCACCTGCGCGTGGGCGCGGCCGTGGGCGTGGGCGAAGGTACCGAAGAGCGCGCCGCGCTGTTA
Organism: Rhodocyclaceae bacterium UBA5602; assembly: GCA_002424865.1. Lineage (GTDB taxonomy): Bacteria > Pseudomonadota > Gammaproteobacteria > Burkholderiales > Rhodocyclaceae > Rugosibacter. Next base: position 61,877 of record DILC01000077.1, read on the forward strand.
GCTGAAGCGGGCGTCGATGTGATCGTGGTGGACACGGCCCATGGCCACTCCGAAGGCGTGTTAAAGCGCGTGGCTTGGGTCAAGAAAAACTTCCCGCAGGTGGAGGTGATTGGCGGCAACGTGGCCACTGCCAACGCCGCTAAAGCGCTGGTCGATCACGGTGCGGATGGTGTAAAAGTCGGCATAGGCCCTGGCTCCATCTGCACCACGCGGATTGTGGCAGGCGTCGGCATGCCGCAAATTTCCGCTGTGGATAACGTCGCCAATGCGCTGGCCAGCAGCGGCACGCCGCTGGTGGCCGATGGCGGCATCCGTTATTCAGGCGACATTGCCAAGGCCATGGCAGCAGGCGCCAACGCCGTGATGCTGGGCGGCTTGTTTGCCGGCACGGAAGAAGCGCCGGGCGAGACCGTATTGTTTCAAGGCCGCTCGTACAAAGCCTACCGCGGCATGGGCAGCTTGGCCGCCATGAAAGATGGCGCGGCGGATCGTTATTTCCAGGAGTCGGACGCGAATGTTGAAAAACTCGTGCCCGAAGGCATTGAAGGCCGCGTGCCTTACAAGGGCCCGGTGGGCGCGGTGATCCACCAGCTCATGGGCGGTTTGCGCGCCGCCATGGGCTACGTGGGCTGCGGCACGATAAAAGACATGCACACACGGGCAGAATTTGTCGAGATTACCTCCGCCGGGATTCGCGAATCCCACGTGCATGATGTCGAAATCACCAAAGAAGCCCCTAACTACCATATCGACTGATATTTCCCAACACATACAGGCGGCCAAGCTTTCAGCCTTTGCCGCCTTTTTTATTTTCAGGCCCAGCCCATGCCACAGATCCCGCAAAACAAACCGCACCAGAAAATCCTCATCCTCGACTTTGGCTCGCAGGTCGCGCAACTGATTGCCCGCCGCGTGAGGGAGCAACAGGTGTATTGCGAACTGCATTCGTTTGACGTCACCGAAGACTTCATCCGCGAGTTCAACCCGCGCGGCATTATTCTCTCCGGCGGGCCGAATTCGGTGTATGCCGGTGAAGAATGGCAAGCGCCGGATGTGGTGTTCAAGCTGGGTGTGCCGGTGCTGGGCATTTGCTACGGCATGCAGGCCATGGCCAAGCAACTGGGCGGTGAAGTGGAAAGCGGCGCGACGCGCGAGTTTGGCTACGCCGCCATCCGCGCCCGCGGCCATTCAAAGCTGTTCCGCGACTTGCAAGACCACACGAATGCTGAGGGCCATGGCCTGCTCGATGTATGGATGAGCCATGGCGATAAGGTCACGGCCTTGCCGCCGGGTTTTAGCGTCATTGGCAGTAACGAATCCACCCCGATTGCCGCCATGGCGGATGAAGCACGCGGCTTGTACGCGGTGCAGTTCCATCCGGAAGTCACACACACCCTCAAAGGCCGCGAAATGTTCGCGCGTTTTGTGCATGACATTTGCCATTGCGACGCCAGCTGGACCATGCCCAATTATGTGGATGAAGCCATCACTGCCATACGCCAGCAAGTGGGTAGCGAAGAAGTCATCCTCGGGCTTTCAGGCGGGGTGGATTCCAGCGTTGCTGCCGCCTTGATCCACCGCGCCATTGGCGATCAGCTCACTTGCGTGTTTGTCGATAACGGCTTGTTGCGCCTGAATGAAGCCCGGCAAGTGATGGAAACCTTCGCCCAGCATCTGGGTGTGAACGTCATTCATGTGGATGCCACCGCGCAATTCATGGGGCATTTGAAAGGCGTAGCCGACCCGGAACAAAAACGCAAAATCATCGGCAGGGAATTTGTCGAAGTGTTCCAGGCTGAGTCGCAAAAACTACCCAATGCCAAATGGCTTGCGCAAGGCACGATTTATCCGGACGTGATCGAGTCCGCCGGCGCCAAAACCAAAAAAGCGCACACCATCAAGAGCCACCACAATGTCGGCGGCCTGCCTGAGACGCTCAAGCTCAAATTGCTGGAGCCCTTGCGCGAGCTCTTCAAGGACGAAGTGCGGGAGCTAGGCGTGACGCTCGGTTTGCCGCACGACATGGTCTATCGCCACCCCTTCCCCGGCCCCGGCTTGGGCGTGCGCATCCTGGGCGAAGTCAAACAGGAGTTCGCTGACTTACTGCGCCAGGCCGACGCGATTTTCATTGATGAACTGCGCGCCGCCGGCTGGTACGGGAAAACCAGCCAAGCCTTTGTCGTCTTCCTGCCCGTGAAAAGCGTAGGCGTGATGGGTGACGGCAGAACTTACGAATACGTCGTCGCCCTGCGCGCCGTAGAAACCTCCGACTTCATGACCGCCCGCTGGGCAGAACTTCCTCATGAACTGCTCGGTCGCGTATCGAACCGCATCATTAATGAGATTCGCGGCATCAACCGCGTGGTGTATGACATCTCCGGAAAGCCGCCGGCGACAATCGAGTGGGAGTGAAACGGGGCGTAGCCATTTCAATAAAAAAGTCGGCGCTGGCGGGACGGCGCAAATAGCAAATTCCGTCGAATGATGCTGAATTTTCATTGACTTCAAGCGCTTGCCTCAGTACACTGCGCAACTCTTTGTTTTATCCATTTGGAGTCACCATCATGTATGCGGTCATAAAAACCGGCGGCAAGCAGTATCGCGTTGTCGCTGGCGAAAAACTTAAAATAGAACAGATACCGGCTGATGTAGGCACTGAAATCACTCTTGACCAGGTGCTCATGGTCGGCGAAGGCGAATCGGTCAAGATCGGTGCCCCTCTCGTTGCTGGCGCTACCGTCACGGCTAAAGTGATTGCCCAGGGCCGCCATCCCAAGGTCACCATTTTCAAGATGCGTCGCCGTAAGCACTACCAGAAGCACCAAGGCCACCGTCAGAATTTCACAGAAATTGAAATCAGCGGCATCGCCGCCTGATCGAACCCACTGAGTCAGGAGCTAAAACATGGCACATAAAAAAGCAGGCGGCAGTTCGCGTAACGGCCGCGATTCGGAATCAAAACGACTCGGCGTTAAACGCTACGGCGGCCAGCTGATTTCGGCGGGCAGCATCATCGTCCGGCAACGCGGTACTGAGTTTCACCCTGGTGATAATGTCGGCATGGGCAAGGACCACACCTTGTTTGCCAAAGTTGAAGGCACGGTTTTGTTTGCTGTCAAAGGCATCAAAAAACGCCGCGTGATCAGCATTATCCCCGCAGCGGTTTAATGTTTTAATACAACTAAAGCCCTGTCGTTGCTTTGGCAACGGCAGGGCTTTTGACATTTAAATTATGAAATTTTTTGACGAAGCACGTATTGAGGTATTCGCTGGCGACGGCGGTAACGGCGCGGCATCGTTTCGTCGTGAGAAATACATTCCCATGGGTGGCCCCGATGGCGGCGATGGTGGCCGTGGCGGCAGCATCTGGGCAGAAGCGGACAGAAACCTCAATACCCTGATCGACTTCCGCTACACGCGTTCCTTCCATGCCCAAAAAGGCGAGAAAGGCCACGGCTCTGATCGTTATGGCAAAAGTGGCGAAGACCTGGTGTTGCCCATGCCCGTTGGCACCATCATCACCGATCGCGTGACAAACGAAGTGCTGGCCGACCTGGATGTGCATGGCAAGCGCGTGCTGATTGCCAAAGGCGGCACAGGCGGCTTGGGCAATTTGCACTTCAAATCCAGCACCAATCGCTCACCCCGCCAATGCACACCTGGCCAGCCCGGCGAGCAGCATGAGTTGCAGCTAGAGCTCAAAGTACTCGCCGATGTGGGCTTGCTTGGCCTGCCCAATGCCGGCAAATCCACCTTCATCCGTGCCGTGTCATCCGCCAAGCCCAAAGTGGCGGATTATCCCTTCACTACGTTGCACCCAAATCTTGGCGTCGTGCGTGTCGATCATCGGCGCAGCTTTGTGATCGCCGATATCCCGGGGCTGATCGAAGGCGCGGCCGATGGCGCCGGCTTGGGGCATCGCTTTTTGAAACATTTGCAACGCACAGGCCTGCTCTTGCATCTGGTCGATTTAGCGCCTTTTGACCCGGATGCAGACCCGGCACATGATGCGCAGGCGATTCTTGAAGAACTCCGCCGCTATGATCAATCCTTGTTTGACAAGCCGCGCTGGCTGCTGATCAACAAGATCGACCTGGTGCCCGAAGAAGAGCGCGCCGAGCGCATTAAAAAACTGGTGGATAGCTATCAACCATCGCGCCATTTCGTCATTTCAGGCATCAGCGGCCTGGGTTGCAAAGAAGTGTGTTTTGCCATCATGGACCACCTCGAAAATCAACGGGCACATTTAGCGCTTGATGGCAACGGCGAAGCGCCAGGCCAGCCAGCAAATGGACATCCAGACGGCTCCCCAGATGCGGCAAGAGATAGCTAAAGCACGCCGCTTGGTCGTTAAAGTTGGCAGCGCGCTAGTCACCAACAATGGTGATGGCTTGTCATACGAATTCATCAACGACTGCGCACGCCAAATTGCGGCATTGCGCGCGGCTGGCAAAGAGGTTCTGCTGGTTTCATCCGGCGCCATTGCGGCAGGCATGCAACGCCTGGGCTGGGCAACTCGCCCGCACGCCATGCACGACTTGCAAGCCGCGGCAGCGGTGGGGCAAATGGGGCTGGCGCAGGCTTATGACACCACGTTTGCCAAGCATGGCTTGCAGGTTGCGCAAATTTTATTAACCCATGCCGACCTGGCCGATCGTGCGCGTTATTTGAATGCACGATCCACCCTGCATACCCTGCTCAGTTTGGGTGTCACGCCGGTCATCAATGAAAACGATACCGTCGTTACCGATGAAATCAAGTTCGGGGATAACGATACCCTGGGCGCGCTGGTCGCCAATCTGGTGGAAGCCGATGCCTTGATCATCCTGACTGACCAAGCCGGGCTATACACGGCTGACCCGCGCCGTGACGCTACGGCCACCTTGATTGCTGAGGGGCCGGCGGGTGACAAGCAGTTTGAAGCCATGGCCGGTGGCGCGGGCTCTGGCATTAGCCGTGGCGGCATGATCACGAAAGTACGTGCCGCGCAACGTGCCGCCAGGAGTGGCGCGCACACGATGATCGTGAGCGGCCATACGCCAGATGCGTTGATTTCCGCGAGCCAAGGCGCAGCCATTGGCACCTTGCTCTACGCCACCGCCTCGCCACTGGCTGCGAGAAAGCAATGGCTAGCCGATCATTTGCAACTGGCAGGCACCCTCACCCTGGATGACGGCGCGGTCAAAGCTTTGACCGCCGGGCGCAGCCTTTTGCCGGTTGGCGTTACCTCAGTCAGCGGCGAATTTGGCCGAGGCGCTGTGGTTGCCTGTTGCTCGGCTTCCGGTCAGGAAGTCGCACGCGGCTTGGTCAATTACGCCAGCACCGAGGCAAGACGCCTCGCTGGACGCAGCACACAGGATATTGAAACCATCCTGGGTTATTTAGACAGCGAAGAACTGATCCATCGGGACAATCTGATCCTGCTCTGACCTTGCCCTGATTTGGCGGTTTATTTTATTGGTTTAACAGGTTGTTAGCGTTTCCCGGCGCAAGCAATAGCCCGCCCGCTGCGCTAAATTACTTTACGCCATGAAAAAATCATCGCTGTACGTTTTGCCAAGAACGTGAGAAGTGCCCGCGCTTCGGATATACTGCGCACCCTGAAGTTGGATGTGCGGCAAATAGCGCCATCCTACTGGAGACGTGGCCGAGTGGTCGAAGGCACACCCCTGCTAAGGGTGCATCTGGGCAAAACCTGGATCCAGGGTTCGAATCCCTGCGTCTCCGCCAGTTATTTATCAAAACCCGCATGGCTACTTGCTTTGCGGGTTTTTATTTTGCACGCCCCTCTTGGCGCAAGAACAACCATCCACGCTTCGCGGCCCACGGTTTTCCCGCGAGTCTTCCGTGTTGGCGAACCAAGAACCACACCGCATGCTTTAGACTTCCCCCTGTCAGCGCATTGACTCTCCGTTTTTTGCCGAACACTCTTCAACCAAAGGAACGACCAAAATGAAAAATCTGACCGTAGTTATCCGTGCCGAGTTGGAAGTGCCTGAAGACTGGACGTTAGTTGATCATGCTTCCGGCATGCAGGTGCTCAAAATTGGTAACCAGTTGGTGGATTTTGACATCACGCCGCTGAGCACGATGAGCGATGCGCCCGATGCTGAATGGTCTGATCAGGATGAAGACTTGATGAATACCGTACTGGATGCTGTTGTGGGTATTGATATTGAGCTGGCTTTAGCCAACAGCCAGTAAAGCCAGGCCTGCGGCCACTGCGTTGCAGCGGCCGTGTTGCCAAAGCCGACGTGTTGACCGGTTTTTGAATGCTGGCACTTGACATGCCAGCACATGAAAGGCGTCCCGCGCCCGTTGATCAAGCCCGGCCATCGCCTTTTTTCATGGCGCGGCCTTCGGCGGCGCGTTGTTTCCTGGCCGCCTTGGGGTCTGCGATCAACGGGCGATAAATTTCCACGCGATCACGGTCGCGCAACGGGGTATCGGGCTTGACCAGTTTGGCAAAAATACCCAGCTTGTTTTGCGCCAGATCAACCTCTGGGTGGCGGGTCAGGATGCCTGATTGCTCCACAGCCTGCAGTACCGTGCTGCCGCAGGGCATTTTGAGGCGCATGACCTCTTGCTGCCCGGGCAAGGCATACACCACGTCAACATTCAGCAGGCCGCCTGGGCTTTGTGTGCTCACGGGCTCAGCCATAAATTTTTTGCGCGCGTTTAACGAAGGACTCAACAAAGGTCTCCGTAATATGGCTGAACATGGGGCCGAGCACTTTTTCCAGGAGCCGGTTGGAAAACTCGTAATGCAGCTTGAATTCAATCTTGCAGGCTGAATCGCCCAAGGGCAAAAAACGCCATTGGCCATCCAGATGCTTTAATGGGCCATCGGTAAGCGTTAGCTGCATGAGGTGCGGCGCGTCTTTGGTGTTGTCAGTCGAAAAATGCGACTTGATGCCGTGGTAATTGATATGCACGGTGGCTTGGGTACGCGTTGCCGTGCGTTCGGTCACCTCTGTGCCGCCACACCAAGGCAAAAATTGCGGATAGTCTTCGATGCGATCAACGAGTTCAAACATTTGTGTCGGCGTACGTTCGATCAAAACAGATTTTTCAACCAGGGCCATGTGGGATGCGCGCGATGTTAGCGCAGGGGTGAAGTAGAATTGAGCTCATTTTAGCGCACCGCCCCAACCTGCCCCATGAGCATTGCCGATAACAAAAAAGCATTTCACGACTACTTCATTGAAGAACGATATGAAGCGGGTTTGGTGCTCGAAGGCTGGGAAGTAAAGTCGATCCGTGCTGGCCGCGTGCAGATTAAAGAGGCTTACGTGCTGATCAAAAGAGGTGAGCTTTATCTGATCGGTGCGCACATCAGCCCTCTCCTCTCTGCCTCAACCCATGTGCTTCCTGATCCGGTGCGCACACGAAAACTGCTGCTCAACCGCCGCGAGATTGATCAACTCATCGGCAAGGTCGAGCGCGCAGGCTATGCGCTGGTGCCACTTGATTTGCATTACAGCAAAGGGCGTGTCAAGCTCTCCGTTGGCTTGGCCAAAGGCAAAAAACAGCACGATAAGCGCGAAACAGAAAAAGAACGTGACTGGGTGCGCGAAAAAGCGCGCGTGATGAGGGATAAGCGGGGATAAGCGCGCTTAACGAGCAGCCCCCGCCGCGGCTTGGGCAGCCGCTGGATAAAGCAGCCTTGCAGCCTTTGCAAGCGCATCAGGCATCAGTCTTGCCCGCTGCGTCGGCCTTTACCCCCTTGCTTATGCCTGCGCGGCCTTTCCGGATAAATATCACGCCCGGCATCGCGTATATCACGGCGGAGTTGCTGCCTGTCCTCTGGAGACATTCGGCCGCGGCCATCCCTTGATTGGTTATCAACGCCTGCCTCATCAGGCATCATGCGACGATCATCCGCTGGGGATTCGTCGCGCGGGCTGCGGCCAGGAGTATCATTGCTTGCGTGTAACTCATTGATACGGCCGCCAGATAGCGCCCGCTCAAACCACTGCATCACTTGCGCGGACGCTGGCACGCTCACCCCGCAAAGGGTCAGCGCAATGCAATGCACCATGGCACGATAAAATTTTGTTCTCAGCAGCTTCATGAACAATTCTCCCTGACACCGGCTCCCGCATGCCGGGACTGCCCGCTAAAGATTTTGCCAAGCTGGCGCTCCCAGTCTGCACAGCCAAATTCTAGCTGCGCGCTTGGCCTGCGCATGTGACGCTTTGTAATCATTTGTAAGTCAGCCTAGCCAAGCCGTGAGAATCCAGCTACGATTTATCCATGGATAAAGAAACCGCCCACAACAAAAAAATCCTCGTCGTCGATGACGACTTGCGCTTGCGCCAGTTATTGGAGCGCTATCTCGCGGATCAAAATTTTACAGTCAAAGCCGTGCATGATAGCGTTGGCATGGATCGCGCGATGGAACGCGAGCGCTTTGATCTGTTGGTGCTGGATTTAATGCTGCCGGGTGAGGACGGCTTGGCCATTTGCCGGCGCTTGCGCGGCGATAAAAATGATGTTGCGATCATCATGCTGACCGCCAAAGGGGATGATGTCGAGCGCATTGTGGGGCTGGAAATGGGAGCGGATGATTATTTAGCCAAGCCGTTTAACCCCAGGGAGCTCCTGGCGCGCATCCATGCCGTGCTGCGGCGGCACAACGCGCTGCCCATGCCCGGCGCGCCTTCGACAACAGAAACCACGGTTGAATTTGGCCAAGTCGATGTCAATTTGGCCACGCGCGAGCTGCATCGCAATAATGAAACACATCTGCTCACCACGGGTGAATTTGGCTTGTTGCGCGTATTGCTGGAAAACCCGCGCCAGCCGATGAGCCGCGACAAACTCATGGAACTGGCGCGCGGCCGCGAGTATGAAGTATTCGATCGCGCGATTGACGTGCAAATTTCACGCTTGCGCAAATTGGTTGAGGAAGACCCTGCCAAGCCGCGTTACATCCAGACTGTGTGGGGCCTGGGTTATGTGTTCATTCCCGATGGCACGAAATAAGCCAGGCCAAGACCCGCTTTGAACCTGCAAAAACAGCCACCGGCCATGTCGACCATTGCGCGATGATCAGCTTGCTCGGAAAACTTGTGCCGCGCTCCTTGCTGTGGCGGACTTTTTTACTCGTTGCCCTGCTGATGCTGCTCTCTGTCGCAGCGTGGTTTGTCATTTTTCAAGCTTACGAAAGGGAGCCGCATGCGCAACAGTTGGCGCAAACCCTGGTCAGCGTCGCCAACCTCACGCGGGCGGCCCTAGTCTCGGCAAGAACAGAGGCCCGCCCCGCGCTGCTGCGGGATTTGTCAGACAGCGAAGGCCTGCGGATTTATCCGGCTGAAGCTGATGATCTCATTGAGCCATTACCTAACCGCCGCCTGCTCAGGCGGGTCGAGACCTTGGTCAAAGCATCCCTAGGACCACAGACGCGCTTAACTTTATCGCGCGAGGGGGAAAAGGCACTGTTTATCACCTTCCGTATTGACGACACGGAAGAGGGCGAATACTGGCTTGCCCTGCCGACCGAGCGCATGGATCGCGTCCTGCCGTTGAGCTGGATCGGCTGGAGCGCGGCGGCTTTGCTCATTTCCCTGGTGGGTGCGTGGCTGATTGTTTTTCGTATCACCCGGCCGCTTAAGCTGCTAGCGCGCGCGGCGCAAAAAGTCGGCGCTGGCGATACGGCGGACACCGCCCCTGCGCTGCCTGAAACCGGCCTGATTGAGATCGCCACGGTCAGTCGCGCGTTCAATCAGATGCGCGCTGACCTGGCTCAGCTCGACCAGGACCGCGCCTTGGTGCTAGCCGGCATTTCACACGACTTGCGCACCCCCTTGACGCGCTTGCGCATGGGCATAGAAATGGCCGCGGATGAAACCATGCGCGATGGCATGGTGGCGGATGTGGAAGAAATGGATAAGACCATCGGCCAGTTCCTCGACTTTGCACGCATTGATAGCGGCGAATCCATGGCGCAAGTGAGTCTTGATGAGCTACTTGAGAACATCGCGAATCAATATCAACGTCGCGGGTTTCCGGTCACGGCCACCGTCCCGCCAGAGCCGACTTTTTTCACCGGGCAGCCGCAAGCGCTACGTCGCGCGGTCGGCAATCTGATAGACAACGCCCTGTGCTACGCAGGCGTCGACCAGCCCGTTGAATTAACCCTGGAGCGGACAAGCCAAAGCCTTGTCATCGCTGTGAGTGACACAGGCCCTGGCATTCCGCCAGAGGCTGTCGAACGCATGAAGCGCCCCTTCACCCGCCTGGAGACTGCGCGCAGCAACACCGCCGGCGCAGGCTTGGGGCTGGCGATTGTGACGCGTATCATTCGCAACCATCACGGCCAGTTCGATTTGCTCCCCCGCCCGGGTGGCGGACTGATCGCGCGCATGACATTTCCAACCCCATCCCCTTGGCCTCGCCATGAACCAACCCAACACTGAATCCCATCGCCACACCAAAGAAGCCCCACAGGAGGCCGACCCAGTCCAGGCCACGCCCTACACCCTGCTCGGCGGCGGGCCAGCGGTGCGGCAGTTGGTCAAACAGTTTTACAACTACATGGACAGCCTGCCAGAAGCGCAAGGCATACGCCGCATGCATGCGGCGGACTTGTCCGGCGCGGAGGAAAAGCTCTTTATGTACTTATCCGGCTGGCTGGGCGGCCCCCAGTTATTCATCGAAAAATACGGCCACCCCATGCTGCGCGCCCGTCATTTGAATTTTGCTATCGGCACCGATGAAGCCAGCCAATGGCTGACGTGCATGCGCAAAGCCTTGGCGGATGTCACGCCGGATGAGCACCTGCGCTCGCAACTGATGCTCGCGCTAACCGATTTGGCTCTGCATATGCGCAACAAGGCAGATTAACGGGCCGACAGGCCGGCAGGCGGGCGGGCAAGTGGGCCAGCACACTAGCAACAGCCGTCCGCATCCTCCAGCCCATCCCCGCCTGCCTCAGCCAAGCCTTCATCCGTGAGCGAAAACGCTGCCAGCGGCTGATAAGTCAAGCGTATCCCTTGCGTGACCGATTCGAGCAAAACAAACTCATGCGCAGACCACTTGAGCGGCGCCCCGAGACGCGGCAGGGAAGCGCAGCGCACCCCGCGCGCCAGTGTCACGTGCGGCACAAAAGCGGCCAGCGAAACATTGGCTATCAAGCCCTCTGCCGCCAAGGCGTGTTGCAACTGACCGGCCAACACCCATGGCAATGCGCCTTCACGCAAAGCCTTGTACAGGGTGAGCGAATCCGAAAAAATCCGCGTGCCGGTGGCTGGATTCATCGCCCGGCAAGACACCCCGCCTGTACCTTTCATCAAGAATGGCAGACGGACGCCCGCCCACACCACCCCGCCCTGGGGCCAAAATCCGAGCCGTTCAAGACGTACAGGCAAATCGTCCATTGCCGTTCCATCCATCGCCCGGGCATCTGATTTTTTCTGTATTTGCGCTGCTTGGCGCGTTTCGCGCAGCCATGCGCGAAACTTCTCGCCCACCTTTTGCGCACAAGCCGTCAAAGCATCAACTTGTGCCGAAGTGACCGGCCCCACGAATGCAAGCGTCATGTGCAGGTTATGCGCCGGGGTGATGCGGCTGCCCTTGGCCGGGACGACATGATGCGCCAAGGCGAATAGGTGCGAAGCAATTTCACCCTCTGGCATCAAGGCAAAAAATACGCGATATTTTTTAGGTGCAGTCTTCATGGATAAACCAGCCAGACATCAGCAAAGCGATGGGATTGAAGAAATCAACCCATGGGATTAACAAGCGAACAAGAGCACAACCGCCTCGGCGGCAATCCCTTCACCACGGCCGACAAAGCCCAAACGCTCGGTGGTTTTGCCCTTGATATTCACGGCGGTGGCGGCAATGCCCAGATCGACCGCAATACGTTCGCACATCAGCGGCACATGCGGGGACACCTTAGGCGCTTGCGCAATAATCGTTGCATCGACATTGCCGACTTGCCAGCCTGCTGCACGCACCTTATCCATGGCAACACGCAATAAATGGCGGCTATTCGCCCCTGCCCATTGGGCATCGGTATCAGGAAACAAACGGCCAATATCACCCAAGCCTGCCGCGCCCAATAAGGCATCGGTAATTGCATGCAACAACACGTCCGCATCGGAATGCCCAAGCAGCCCTTGGGCAAAGGGAACCTCCACCCCGCCCAGGATCAGCTTGCGATCTGCCACGAGCGCATGCACATCAAAACCTTGACCGACCCGAAAACCAGGCTTCATTGCTGCTCCTCAGTAGGGATGCTGGAAAATAGGCACTGCAAAATAGACGCTGCCAAAGGCAAGTCGGCAGGATAAGTCACTTTCAGGTTATGCGTAGAAGAGGCCACCAACCGCGGCGCATGCCCTGACATTTCGACGGCGCTGGCTTCATCCGTCACGGCCTGCGCCAAATCATGAGGGCTATCGAGAGGACCAATGCGGCTATCGGGTTCAGCGACTGCACGCTGCAAGGCATCCACTAACAAGCCATAGCGAAACATTTGTGGTGTCTGGGCTTGCCACAAGCCATCCCGTGGCACAGTGGCCGCAATGCGTACGGCGTCACTTGCCATGCCACTTGCCCGGCTCGCACGCTTTAAGGTGTCCGCTACCGGCACGGCCAAAATACCACCCACCGCATCATCTCCAACGCTGCTGATCAAGCGATCAATCAACGGTCCACTCAAGCAAGGACGCGCCGCGTCATGCACCAAAACCCAATGTTCGGCGATTGCATGGTCCTTAGCTGCACGCTCATCTGCCCCGCTAAGCCATGCCCCCATGGCGCGCAGCCCATTAAGCACACTTTGCGCGCGCGTCTCGCCACCACAGCGCAACACCTGCACGCGGCGCCCCAAGCTGCGCATGTCTTCATCCGACCAATGCGCATCATGGGCAGAAAGAACCACGAACACACGCGTAATCGCCGGATGGGCACACAACGCGCGCAGCGCGTGCCAGATCACTGGATGGCCGGCTAATTGCAGATACTGTTTGGGTGTGGTGTTCGCCATGCGCAGGCCAGCGCCTGCTGCGGGAACCAATGCGTAATATGCCATCTGCCAGATTCTATCCAATCGGGTTGATCGGCGGGCTAAAAAACACCCTGCCTAAACTGCCAGATTACGAAAGACTTATGCCAAGGCGCGATAAAACATCAACACCGCGACACCTGATACCAGCGCAGCAAACAACCGTTGTACTGTGCGCGGATGAAAGCGGTGAATCAACAAGCGGCCAAGCACCATGCCAATTGCGGTTGCCACCACAAAAGACAGCGCCACCGATAGCGGGAAATGATGCCCTTGCCACAGCGCGACAAGAATACTGCCGCTGCCCACCAAGGCGATCACCATCAGGGAGGTTGCCACGATGCCGTGCATCGAAATATCCGTGAACTTGCGCAATGCCGGAACGAGGATAAACCCACCCCCCACGCCCAATAGCCCCGTCAAAAAGCCGGTAACAGAACCCAGAAGCGTCATGATGAGAACGGTTTTCCGTGTCCAGTGCAAGCGCCCAGTGCCTGGATCGATATGACAAGGCGCTGAATGTCCATCTCTATTGCTGGCCGTTAGCAGCAAACGCGCAGCGACAACCAGCATCGTCAAGCCAAACAATCCGGCCAACCAGGCAGCAGACAATCGCTGGGCAGCCGCCAAGCCAAGCGGCGTCATCGGCACACCGGCAAAAGCCATCAAAAAGGCCGCACGATAACGGACCAGCTTGCGATAAAAACCTTCAACCGTACCGACAACGGCAGCCCCGGTGACCGCCAAAAGACCAATCGGCGCTGCCTCGGCGACACCCCAGCCTTTGATGAACACCAGGGCTGGCACAGCCAGAATACCGCCGCCCGCACCCGTTAGCCCCAACACCAAGCCAACACCCAAGCCACCCAGCATCACCCACAGGGTAGGTAACATAGGGAAATTATTCGGTTACGTCGGATTTGGCGCCAAATTTTGCTTGCCGTAATTCCGCCAACTCAAACACAGCCATGCCAAGCAACATCGCCAAAACAAACACGCCACCTTTTAACGCACCCGTACCAGCAACAACCATAGCGGGCCCTGGGCAAATACCCGCCAAACCCCATCCAAGACCAAACAAAACACTGCCAACGATCAACCGGCGATCAATATCACGGGCGGCAGGCATGTGCAATGGCAGCCCCAGCCAGGATTGCGTGCGGCGACGCGCAAAGAAAAAACCTATGCTTGCTACCCCAATCCCGCCAACCATGACAAATGCCAGCGATGGATCCCAAACCCCCGCAATATCCAGGAAACCAAACACCTTGGCCGGATTGGCCATGCCAGAAATAATCAGCCCCAGCCCGAAAATGAGACCGACCAACCATGAGAAAAAGATATTCATGTTCAAGCCCCTCCGAGAACGTGACGCACCACAAAAACCGTTGCCATTCCAGTCAGCATAAAAAGCAACGTAGCCAGAATGGATCGGGGCGATAGCCGAGAGATACCGCAAATGCCATGACCGCTCGTGCAACCCGCGCCGTAACGCGCCCCCATGCCGACCAATAAGCCAGCAACAATCAACAGGGGATAGCCGCTATCCAGCTGAATGGGCGGCAGCGGCGCAAACAGGCCAAACACCATGGGCGAGACCAATAAACCAAAGACAAATGCAAACCGCCACAAGGTACTCCCTGGCACTGGCCGCAATAACCCGCCAACAATGCCGCTAACCCCGGCAATACGGCCATTGATCAGCATGAGCAAGGCTGCAGCCGTGCCAATCAACATCCCCCCGATCAGGGCAGCCCACGGGGTGAAATGCAAAGTATCTATCGTCATGCAAGACTCCTTTTAAAAGGTGAAACGTAAAACACTTTAACCCGCGATCCACTGTAATTGACAAGCGCAACGAGCAAGGCGGCAACCTCCCGCGAGAGGGGGAAGACAGGAATGGGTGAGCCTTTATGCCGCCGCCTTTATGCCGCCTTTCGCATGTTTCATCATCGGCGGGTGATCGTTCAAGCCATGGTCATTGGTTGGTTGTTGAATTGGGCAATACAGCTGATAAAGCAGCGATAAAATTTTCAGCACCTTTTCATCCGCTATGCGGTAAAAAATACGCTTCCCCTCGCGCCGTGTCGCTACCAAACCTTCGTTGCGCAACACGGTTAATTGTTGCGAGAGCGTTGGCTGCCGGATATCCAGCAGCGCTTCCAACTCACCCACCGAATAATCACCCTGGCTGATCTGGCAGAGCAACAACAAGCGATCTGCGTTGGACAACACGCGCAATACCGACGCCGTCTCCCCCGCCGCGACTCGCATGGCGGCAATCGATAAAGCCAGATCAACCTCTTCAACTTCGATCATTTTTAGTCTTCTGTTTATACTATACTGGATAACATTATATTTTATGGTATTATGAATTGTCAATGTCAGCAAGCATCCCTGGGTATCTTGGCACGCCATACACATCGAGGACACACGAAATGAAACCAACCGTTCAAGCCTTCTATGATCCAGTCACCGGCACCATCACCTATGTTGTTTTTGATATGCCGGGCGGTCATGCCGCCATCATTGACTCCGTACTGGATTACGACCCTAAAGCAGGACGCACGCGGACGTACCTGGCCGACCAGGTCATCGCCTTTATTCGCCAGCAACAACTCACGACTGACTGGATATTGGAAACCCATGCCCATGCCGACCATCTGTCGGCAGCCAAGTACTTGCAAACCACGCTCGGCGGCCGCATTGCCATCGGCGAACACATTACCCAAGTACAAAGCGTCTTCAAGCAGATGTTCAACCTGGAAACAGGCTTTGCCGTTGATGGCTCGCAGTTCGACCACGTTTTTGCTGACAACGAAGTCTTTGAAGTAGGGCAGCTCACCGGGCGTGCCTTGTTTGTGCCAGGCCATACCCCGGCGGATATTGCCTATCAGTTTGATGATGCGGTATTTATCGGCGACACCCTATTCATGCCGGATATTGGCTCGGCACGTTGTGACTTTCCCGGGGGCGATGCGGCCACCCTGTACCAATCAGTCCAGCGCTTGTATTCCCTACCCGATGAAACGCGGCTATTCATGTGCCACGATTATCCGCCTGAAGACAGAGACGCTGCTTGGGAAACAAGCGTTGCCGAACAGCGCCAGAAAAACATCCATTTGCACGACGGCATCAGCCAGGAAGATTTTGTCAAACGCCGCAAAACGCGCGATGCCACCCTGGAAATGCCAGTACTCATCCTTCCCTCGGTGCAAGTCAACATTCGCGCAGGCCATCTGCCTGCGGCGGAAAGCAATGGCGTAAGTTACCTCAAGATCCCAATCAATTTGCTTTGATTTTTTTACGGGCAGACACGCTTTAGTTTCCGCCAGTCAAACCAGAGCGGATACCAGCCAAGGCACAAGCACCACATACAGCACTGTCGTCACGGTCATCGCCGTACCAAAGAGCTCGGTATCCAAGCGGAAGCGATCACACAGCGCAACACCTACCCCAACCGGGGGCGCTGCTGCCGTCAGAACGGTAGCGGCAAGCGTTGCGCCACTTAAACCCACAAAATGGCCGACGCCCAAAGCGAGTGCCGCACTTAAAAAAAGCTTCAACCCCGCAACGGAGAGCAACAGGCCAAAGCGCATATTGCGCCCGACATGCAAAGTCATGCCGACCATCAAGAGCAACAAAGGCACAGCGGCACTGCCCAGAAGATGCAGTGTTTTCATGATCGGCTCGGGCAACATGAGCCCAAAGTAACGCAAGCCCAAGGCGAAGATCAATGCCCAAAAAGGTGGCAAGCGCAGCAACTCGCGCCCTAAGCCCCCGTCAACCACGCGCGTACCAAAATGGGCGCACAGCATGACACCGATGATCCACAAGAAAGGCACAGTAGCCAATAAGTCATAGACCACAGGAATATCCCGCTGTGGCAAGCCCAGCAAGGCTGACACGGCAGGCAGCGCCATGCCCATGCCATTGCCAAATGTGCTCGCCATAACCAGTGCGCCAGCTTGGGCACGGGTGATGATGTCCAAACGTAACAGCAGGGTGTACAGCGCCAGGCTCAGCAGCAAAATAATGATGATGGTCGCATTGCCGCTGGCGGGCACTTGAAATAACTCTTGCTTCAAGCTGGATGTCAGCAGCACCTCAACGATCAATGCGGGCGCCACAAAATTGATGATCAAAACCCCGAACACGCCGCGCACTTGCGTGGCTGGCAGATTAGCCGGTGAGATATACCGCCAAAGCACGCCAAGGAGCAGCACGAGGCTCATGGGAATCAGCTGCTGATACATGAAGCTACCTCGCCTTGGAAATATAAAAAACCATGCTGACGGGGATAGCGCTAACCATGCGCCGCATCACCAGCGCCGACTTTTCCCGCCAAAACCAGGGGCAAAACACTGCATGCAAATAAGCACACCGCGTTTTGCTCCTGCCAGGACTCAAGCCAGCTTGAACAGGCAAAGCAATACGGGAAGGCAACTTCGCGAAAACCACCGCGATCAAAGCGCCGCCGTGCCCTCAATTTCAATGCGCAGCCCAGGAAACGCCAGCCGCGCAACGCCCACCAAAGTGATCGCGATGGGAGGATCTTGCGGCAGGTAGCGCGAACGCACTTCCCGGATTTGCGCCAGATCAGCCGGATCAAGATCAACAACGAATATAGTCACTTTGACCAAATGTTGAAAATCCGCACCGGCTGCGTGCAGCGCATGCCCCAGATTTTTCAGGGTGAGCTCCAACTGGGCAAATAAATCGCCTGGCGCCAAGACTTTTCCCGTGGCGTCAAGGGCGACTTGGCCTGAAACAAAAACCCAGCGTTGTGCGCCATCCACCGCCAGCGCATGGGTGAATGCCTTGGCGGGAACCAGTGAAGGTGAGTTACAAGCGGTCAAAGTAACCATTATTTACTCCTCGTTAATCATTTCTTCGGCTTTAACAGGAACGTAGCGAGTGCCGGCATGAGGAAAATCGCCCCGACCATATTCACGAAGAACATATACGCCAGCAATATCCCCATATCCGCCTGGAATTTCAAATCAGACCAAAGCCATGTCGCCACGCCGATACTCATGGTAATTGAAGTAAAAATCACGGGCACGCCCACTTCTTGCAAAGCATGCGCATACGCGTCTTTCACGTGCAGATTGTTATTCATGTGCGACATCATGCGGGCGATGAGATAAATACTGTAATCCACGCCAACCCCTACCCCCAGCGCCAACACCGGCAAGACAAAGATTTTCAGTCCAATGCCCATGGTGACCATGACCACGTTGGCAAAATAAGCCACCAAAATCAATGGCACCATGGCACACAAAGTCGCCCGCCAAGACAAGAAAGTCAGGAACACAAACAAACCAACCGCCGCAAACAAGGTGAGGTTAATACGCAATTGCGCTTCTGCAACTTCTTCATTGGTCGCGGCCATGATGCCGCCGTTGCCCATCGCCAGCCGCAAATTCACGTGTTTATTGCCATGCGTTTGATCAAAGCTTTCCACCGCAGCAGTCACCCGCTTTAAAGTATCCGCCTTATGGTCTGCCAGATAAAGCCGGATCGGCATGGCTTTACAGTCGTTGGAGAACATCCCTTGCGATGCTTCGATGCGGTACATGTTGGCGGAGATCATCTGGCTATTGAAAGGCAAGCCTAAAAATTTCGGGTTCGCCTCATAGTTGCCGATGTTTCGCTCACGGATAATCTCAGACAATGAAACAACGGATTTCACCCCTGGCACGTTTTGCATTTGCCAAACGAAATCATCAATCGTTTTCATCACCGAATAATCAACACACGCCTCGGTTACATCGGATTGCGCCACAACAACCAATTCATCCAAACCCACTGAAAACCGGTTGATGATGGTGTTGATGTCCCGGTTATACACGTGACCAGGCCAGAACTCAGGGCTCCCTGCATCGGTGTCCCCCACCACCAGGCGATGCTCAGCGATGTAACCGGCAACACCCATCAGCACGCCGACAGCCAGAATGCCCACCGCGACTTTACGATCCGCTGCCTTGGCAAGCCATGTCCATACTGAATGGCCGCGGGACAGCTTTCTTTTCTGCGCACGGGCCAGTTCTTTGGAATTAAGGCGCGTCCAGGATAAAAAGATAGGCAGCATCATCTTGTTGGTCAGCAACATGATGCCCACACCGATACTGGCAGATACCCCCAACTCACCGATCAGTTGTACTGGAATGAGCATGATCACCGCAAAGCCGACAGCATCCACCAAAATAGCCGTCGCACCTGGCACGAGTAACTGATATACCGCGGTACGTGCTGCCTCCTTTGAGTCTTCACCATCGACTACCGCCATGCGCCAGGCATTCGTCATTTGCACCGCATGGCTCACCCCAATGGAAAGAATCAAAAAAGGCACCAGAATCGACATCGGATCCAAACCAAAACCCAACATCTGGATCGCGCCCAACTGCCAGATCACGGCGGCCAGCGATACCGCCATGGACGATAGCGCCAACTTCCAGGAGCCTGAGAAAAAGAGCAGTAAAACAAAGGTCAATAAAAAAGTCACCGCAAAAAACTTGACAACCCCTTCGATACCATCAATCACATAGCCGACAAAGGGCGCAAAGCCGGTGATGTGAACCTTGATGCCGTCTTTCTCGTATTTTGCTTTTAACGCTTCCAACTGCTTGGCGAACTTGCCGTAATCAATCTCTTGGCCGGTAGCGGGGTCGCGCTCGATCAAGTCAGCAACCACCAACGCACCCGATAAATCAGTGGCGACCGTTTTGCCAACTTCGGTTGACTTGGCAAGGTTGCTTTTAACCAGTTCAATGCCTTCCGGGGTAGGCCTAAAGGTCGAAGGCACAATGCGCGAGCCTGTAAAACCAATTTCGCTGACCGCAACAAAGTTAACATTCGGCGTAAAAATGGACGTCACCGTGCGGGCATCCACACCAGGCATTACCAGCACATCCGCGGTGACTTTTTCAAACGTGTTAAACCATTGCGGATTAAACATATTGCCCGATTCATCACGCACAAAAATAGTCACCCGATTAGCCCCACCGAAGGTATTTCTAAATTCGGTAAAGGTTTTCATGTAGGGGTGAGATAACGGAATGCTCTTATCAAACCCAGCGCTAATTTTGAGCAAAGATGCCTTGTAGCCAAAAAATGCAGTCAACAGGACGCTCAACAATAGAATCACCACACGATGGTGAATCAACAGGTCTGCAAACGTCGTTGAAATACGGTGCAATACCCCGTTCGAATGATTCATTTCACTCATTTTTATTCCTCTTCCCTACCTACATAAAAAGGCAAATATGGATTTTTTGTTATTTTGCGCTGCCAGTGGGCAATGCATCTGCCGCGTGCAATAGATCGGCCATTTTGAAGCGGCTGATCCCCCCCTTCATTGTCGCAAGATAAACATCCCCGCCCTGCGCCGCCACGGCGGTAATGTCTGCGTTATCAGGCCGCTGATAGCTATTGACCACCTGCCCATCGGCATCAACGACGATAATGGCACCGCCACGCCCAACCACTAGCGCCTGATTTTTCTCTGGCACGACGACTGCATCAAGCAAGAACTGCGCTGTGCGAGTTTCAATGGCGCGTTGATGCATCCCGTCAGCGCTTACCAAAAAAGCGCGGCCACTCATGCCAAACAATAAAAATTGCCCAGCGAAAGGAACCACACCAAAGTAGGAACCGTTATATGAGGTAGGCAATAGCTTCCATGCAGGGTCACCCTCTCCACGCACAAAAACCGAGCCACGTTCAGCACTCAACAGCCCTGTTTGCCCAACAAAGGCAAGTGAAAATAAATGCGGAAAACCATCCCCGCTTTCTAGCGTGGTCATCTGCCAGCCAACGCCCTCATCACGGCTCTCCCATAGCTCGCCATCACTGCTCGCTACGTAAATAATGCCATTACGGACCACAACCTTGAGGTAATACCTGAGATCAGATGGTTTATAGCGGACAACTTGCCATGTCAAACCAGCATCGTTAGAACGCAGAATGCTGGCGGCCTGCCCTACCGCCCAAACACGCTGATCTGTTTCAAAAAACACAGAAGCCAGGGTAATATCCACTGGTGAATGCATCTGCTTCCATGTGAGGCCTTTATCGGTCGAGCGGATGATGATCCCGCGCTCCCCAACGGCCAGCGCTTGACCCGTCTTATTGATGGCAATCGACATAAATCGTGCCGAAATGGCTTTCGGCAGCAGCTTGGCCGAAACAGGCGCATCGGGTATCTTTCCCTGCTCGCTTTGCGCAGTAGCAAATGCGCTGCCTAGAGCAAAGCTTAACCAAGCCAATACATAACAAAGCGTTTTTTTCATATCCGGTATCAGTTTCAAATCAAGAAAGAAAAAACGGAAAGTTCAAGTGGGCTCGAACCTTCCGTTTCACGAACACAAGCCAGGACTTACCGAGTACCCGCGTTGCGCAACCCTTGTGGCGTGTAGAGTTCTACGCTAAACGGAACCTTTGATGAGTCCGAGGAAATTTTCGGATCATCACGTTTGACTGCCTTGGCCGACTGACGATACCAGTATGGGAAAGTGGTATAGCGGCCATTGATCAAGTCAATCTGGCTATCGCCATAAATCGTCGTAATCTTCGGCTCGTAAAAGTACATCAGGTATTGCTCGCCGACACGCCAGAGCCGATCACTATTGTCGTAAGCCTCGAATCCCAAGCCTTCCCATGTATCCTCATCCACATAAGTCACATGGCGCTTGTATAAATGACGCTGCCCTTTCTTGAGGTTTGCTTCGATAATCCACGCGCGATGCAACTCATAGCGGATCAGGTCCTGATTGATGTGCTTTTTGCCAAAGATCTGATCAAACCCGACACCATCTTGTGCCAACTTGAAGTTGTTATAGGGCACAAACAACTCTTTACGGCCAACCAGCTTACGATCATGTCGAGACTCTGTACCACCAAAATAGTGCATGAAGCGGCTCGCTACTGTCCGCTGCCCATCAGAACCAAACGAGGGGCTATCGTGAAAACCGATTTCAGGTGCTTTACGAACCCGACGCTGACCTGGCAAATAGAGATACACCTGAAAATCAAACTGCTCAGCGTAGTTACAGCCACCAAACATCAAGCCAGATGAACGTGGCGGCTGCAATACTTCTTGCGCATCGCAGAAGATGGCTAGTTCAAATGCAGTAAACCAAGGATTTTGCGGAATATCCTTTTCCTTGAACCACCAAGGCCAGATCACCTTTTCGCGAGAAATAACATCAGTCCGGTTTCCCAGCGCGTCAATCAAGGCACCATTATTGATGACATCCAGGGATGTGCCACGAAATGCCATCATAGTATTCCAAGCCGCTTCATCCCCATTCTTCGGGATCGGGAAAGGGATACCACCACCTTTAACATAATCCTTCAAGCAAACATGCCCATTGCTGATTTGATCGGGACATAGCTTGATGGCTTTAGCTTGACGCAAGGTTGCCTCATACACCCATGGTTCATAAACACCCGTCCGGCGCGTCGGGTAAACATGCATCCTGAAGGTTTCAGGGTATTGCTTGAACATCGCAACCTGACCCGGCGTCAGTTTGTCCTGATACTGCGTGTAGTTCTTTGCCGTGATAGTGAATAATGGTTTATCGCTAGCAAACGGATCAGGAAAATCCCCAACCTTGTATCCAGCAGGTGGCGCCAATGGTTTTGGATTCCACGCAGGTATTGTGCCGTCCGCGTTACCCGCACGAATCGCCCCCATGGGCGTAAGCGGCGTGCCTTCAATGCCCAGCTTGGCGGCCTCATCTGCACTCAGCGCGGCGCTCGCCTGCTGCGTTGCCATGGCACAACCAACGGCAAGCACGGCGGCTATTAGTTTTAAACCCTGTCTTGTTTTCATGTTTAGCAAAACTCCTCCGATTAACAGTAGTAAATATTCAACCGATCAAAACGACATGCTCACGTTGGCTTGCAGAAAGTCGCGGTCATACGCCCCGTTCAACAAGC
>DILC01000077.1:84856-86667 GCA_002424865.1 Rhodocyclaceae bacterium UBA5602
CCCTTATAGCGCCCTGCCATGTAATCAAAGTCAAGGCCAAAGGTTGCCGCACGACGGCCATCCACAAAGGCCTTGGCGCCACCCAGCTCATTTGAATTACCATTCGTATCCCAACGGTAGGCGAAGTTGGGGGTCAGGGCGATCAAATTAAACAATGCAGCCTGGTAAGTGAGTGAGTGCTTCATTTGAAAACCTGACCAGCTTTTTGTCAATGTGGGTTCAAAGAGCAACTTAGCAGCGGGCAAATCACTCAACCGACCAAAAGCCACTTCAACGATCGAACTGCCGGCATCCGCACCGAGTTGATGCACCACACCCCAGTTTTTCTGCACCGTAAATTGCATCTGGTGACGATCTGAAGTTGCCCAGCCTTGCTGATAGGCACCAACCGCTACTGGAGCAGTGGATGTCATACGGCCATTTAAGACTGGCGCAAGCAACTGGATAGGTGCATCCTTGCGCATGCTGTATTCGCCGCCAATCGCTAAACCGGCCACATTGGTATTAAATGAGATACCGTAGCGCTTGATATCTTCGGGGTATTCAACAAAATATTGCCCGGTTTTGGCAAAGGTTGATATCATCGGCAAATGATCATGCAGATTTTGCGCATATATCGCCACTTCGCCGCCATTAAAAAAATCAGGGAAGAACTTACGGACAGCAATACCCCACTGCCCACTGTTGGACGCATTTTTATCATTAACACGCACAACCCCACCGCCAAGCAAATCGCATCGTCCAAAAGGTATGCCCGGTGCCCGGCACCCCCCGCCAACCACCCCATCGCCACCCGTATCGAAGCCCCCCCCATCACCAATGGCATCCAGCGTAGAAAATGGGCTCCCCATGGGATCTACCCGCACGCGGTCGAACTTGAAAAGCGCAAAACCTTCTACCGTCCAGTTGTTATCCGACCAGGAAAGGTCAATTGCATTTGCGCCAACAAAAGCATCTTTCAAGTCAGCACCGGGCGTGCGCAGTTTTTTAATGTCAAAGGTGTTGATATCGGATAAACCACCCTGGATAAAGGTACTCTCACCCCAGTTAAGTACTTGCTTACCCACACGTAGCG
This sequence comes from Rhodocyclaceae bacterium UBA5602, assembly GCA_002424865.1. Classification (GTDB taxonomy): domain Bacteria; phylum Pseudomonadota; class Gammaproteobacteria; order Burkholderiales; family Rhodocyclaceae; genus Rugosibacter. The sequence goes on from DILC01000077.1 coordinate 85,932, forward strand.
ACACTGTGTCGCTTAACTTGGTACTGAAAACAAAATCGGTAATGTCCTGCCCTCGATTGAGCAGATGGCTTGTGCCATGAGGCAAGAGCTTGTCGCTATAAGCGTCATCGTAAAAATAGTTGCCGCGTATCAAAAGGCCTGTGTCACCCCGCTTGAGCTCCAAGGTGTGGGAAACGCGAATGGCATTCGATAAAGTATCTCCTTTTTCAGGAAATAAAACACGGTTACCGTACGACGCCCCCCTAGTGTCTGCGTGAGAATCTTCCATGCGGCGCATATAGCCATAGGTGATATCGGTATCAAAGGCGCCTTGGATGTCCTCCCCCAAAGCAAAACTAAATGCCCCGGCTGTAGAAGACTGTAAAGCACCCGTCAAGCCCAACGCCAAGACCCCAACGGCACGGACAAAAGGTAAGCCTCGTCCTGATTTCTTCATTTGAACCTCCCAGAATTATTATGAATATGCCATCATGTTGTGGCATTACTTTTTTTTACCGCAAGCTTGCTACGACCAAAACAACTTATTGCCTAATGCCTTTTCACCCTAAAAACCCAGCTGAACTTGACGGCATAGGGCTCTGCTTTTAAAAACCACCCAATCATTTTCAAAACAAATAAACATTATTCAAATATTAAACATGATTTTTTGCAGGATATTCTGAAAAGACAAAAAATAACAGGCAACACCACTTTTTTTTAGCGTCTTGGCATATTTTCCTACCCCTTGCGCCGCTTT
>DILC01000038.1 GCA_002424865.1 Rhodocyclaceae bacterium UBA5602
TGCGTCCGCCGGGCGGATGTTGGAGACGATCAGGAAGCGGTTGGTGAGTTTCCCGTGGCTGTCCAGCAGGGGAAAGTATTTCTGGTTCGCCTTCATGGTCAGGATCAAGCATTCCTGCGGCACGGCGAGAAATTCTTCTTCAAACCCGGCCTCATACACCGCCGGGTATTCCACGAGCGCGGTGACTTCATCGAGCAAGGCATTGTCCTGCAGCCAGGTGCGCTGGCCAGCGGCGGCATCGAGCTGGGCGCGGATTTTTTCGCGGCGCTGCCCGAACGAGACCATCACGCGGCCTTGTTGTTCCAGCGTCGCGGCGTAATCATCCGCGTTGGACAGGGTGATCGCGCCCGCGCTCATGAAGCGATGGCCACGCGTGGTGTTGCCGCTCGTTAACCCCAGTGCAGACCCCAACACAACGCGCGTGCCATGCAGCAGCACCAGGCCATGCACCGGGCGCACGAATTGCACTTCGCTGTTACCCCAGCGCATGAGCTTGGCCACGGGGAGTTTTTTCAGCGCCGCCTCAACCAGCTGCCCCAGCACCGCATCAAGACGCTCGCCGGGTTTATGCAGGCGGATGGCGAAATACTCGGTTTTGCCATCGCTGACTTTTTCCAGTTGCGAGAAAGCCACCCCTGCGCCGCGCATGAAGCCTTCCAGCGCTTTGGTCGCCGTGCCGTCAGCGCCGACTCCTGAACTCACTGCCGGGCCTTTCTTTTCTATCGTGCGGTCTGGCTGGGTTTCCAGGCAATCCTTGAATTCCAATGCCAAACGGCGCGGCGTGGCAAAGTATTGACCTGTGTTGTCTGGCGCAATAAACCCCGCTTCCGCGAGCGATTTTTGCATCTGTTCCAGAAACGACAGGCCGAGCTTGGTGAGTGACTTGGGCGGCAGCTCTTCGGTGAGAAGTTCGATGAGTAGCGTCGCTTTCATTGTGTGCTCTCCTTGCCGCCGATCCGCCCCAAGGCGAGGGCAGCCAACGACCCGGAGCCGCGTAGCGGCGAACCGCTGTCACCCCCTTCTTGGGGAAGGGGGGTGGGGGGAAGGGAGTCATTTGGTTTCAACATCGGAAAGCCCAGCCGCTCGCGCGAATCGTAATACGCTTGCGCCACTTCACGCGCCAGGGCACGCACGCGACCAATGTAAGCAGCGCGTTCGGTGACGGAAATCGCACCGCGCGCGTCCAGCAAGTTAAAACTGTGCGATGCTTTCATGACCATCTCGAAACCTGGCAGGGGAAGATTCAAACCAATGAGGCGGTGGGCTTCGGATTCAAATTTGCCGAACTGGGCAAACAGCCAGTCCACGTCCGAATGTTCAAAGTTGTAGGTGGATTGCTCCACTTCGTTCTGGTGATACACGTCGCCATACGTCACTCCCGGCGACCACACCAGGTCGTACACGTTTTCCACCCCTTGCAGATACATCGCCAGCCGCTCAATGCCGTAGGTGATTTCGCCCAGCACCGGGCGGCAGGCCAGCGAGCCGACTTCCTGGAAATAAGTGAATTGCGTGACTTCCATGCCATCCAGCCACACTTCCCAGCCCAGCCCCCAGGCGCCCAGCGTCGGCGATTCCCAATCGTCCTCGACAAAACGGATGTCATGCTCGGCGGTGTTAATGCCCAGATGGCGCAGGCTGTCGAGATAGAGCTCCTGAATATTCGGCGGATTGGGTTTCAACACCACCTGATATTGATAGTAATGCTGCAAACGGTTGGGGTTTTCGCCATAGCGGCCATCTTTCGGCCGTCGCGAAGGCTGCACGTAAGCCGCCCGCCAGGGCTCGGGGCCCAGCGCGCGCAGAAAAGTCGCGGTGTGAAACGTGCCGGCGCCAACTTCAATATCATAAGGCTGGAGCAACACGCAGCCTTGTTTGTTCCAGTAATCCTGCAAACGTAGAATGATTTCCTGGAAAGTGGGTTTTTGCTTCAGCTTCATAAGGTTATCCAACGAGAGGTCATCCAACAGGCCACAAAGCAAATGATTTTACAGCGCTTTGAGCGAATGTAGCCTGAATGGAAAGACGGAAAGATTCAGGTGCGCCCTGTGGATAAAGGAAAAGGCGAGATTGGAAAAGTCGGCGCTGGCAGGACGGCGTTATGCGATGCCAACCTCTCTGGATAGGGACTGGAATACGCGATAGGCGTGCGATGAGTAAAGATTTTGCTTATATTCAAATTATCGTTAGAATGATCGAATGGATAAACGAACCTTGAAAGACCTGCTGTACGAGCAAGTCGCCCGCATCGGCAAGGCCGTCTCCAGTCCGAAGCGGCTGGAGTTGCTGGAGTTGCTGGCCCAGGGCGAAAAAACCGTGGAGGCGCTGGCCGCCGAGCTGTCAATCGACATCAAACTTGCTAGCGCCCACCTGAAGGCCTTGAAGGACGCCCGCCTGGCCACCTCCCGCCGCGACGGCAAATACAGGGTCTATCGGCTCACCGGCAGTGATGTGGCTGGCCTTTGGGTGATGTTGCGCCAAGTGGCCGAGGAGCACTTGTTGGCGTTGAGGCTGGCCCTGGACCGGATGGTGGCGGATCCCGCCAGGCTCGCCTCTGTCGGCCGTGAGGAACTGCTGGAACAGGCGCGACGGGGCGACATCATCGTCATTGACGTTCGCCCGCAGGCCGAGTACGCAACGGCGCATCTGCCGTTTGCCCGCTCAATGCCCGTTGCCGAAATCGAAAAAAGGCTCACGGAATTGCCGACCGGCAAGGAGATCGTCGCCTACTGCCGCGGCCCTTTCTGTCTGCTGGCCGACGAAGCCGTGGCTTTGCTCGGCGCAAAAGGCTACCGGATACGCAAGATTCTTGACGGCGTCAGCGAGTGGCAGGCGGCTGGGCTGCCGCTACAGACGGCCGTTGATGAATGAACTACTGACCAAGGAGACAGCTATGCGCAAACCGATTCGCGGTTTCGATGGCCTGAAGACGATCATCAAATCAGGAGGCAAGCAATGAGTTCCATGCTTTTCATTCTCAACGAAGCCCCTTACGGGAGCGAGCGCGCCTACAACGCGCTACGTTTGGCTGGCGCCTTGTCTGCCAAGGAAGGTCAGCATGTACGGATTTTCCTGCTGGCCGATGCGGTCGGCTGCGCCAAGTCCGGGCAGAAAGTCCCCGAGGGCTACTACAGCGTGCAATTGATGCTGGGCAAGGTGCTGCGCCAAGGCGAAGTCGCGTTATGCGGCGCCTGCATGGATGCCCGCGGCTTGACCGAAGCGGAAATCATCGCAGGCGCCAGGCGTTCGACGCTGGCGCAACTCGCCGACTGGACGGTTGAGGCGGACAAGGTGCTGGTTTTCTAAGGAGGTGCTGACGATGTTTTTCAAACAACTGGCCACCAGGGAGTCATCCCTGTCCTA
>DILC01000008.1 GCA_002424865.1 Rhodocyclaceae bacterium UBA5602
CGCGAATTCCCGCCTCGCCCCCCGCCCGGGGGAGGCGGCTGCCTGGCTCGCTGCGCGGGAGGTGTGGCCCGGCATCAAATGGCGTTGTTTTACGCTAATTTAGTGGTTAAATCCCAAGGTTAAGGCGCTAACGCGCATGATCCGCTCTCTTTACGGTTCTTCTTTGTTGTTTCATTATTTTGATAGGAATAGGTATGGCTCAAGACCAAAACGCACTTGTCTGGCTGGATATGGAAATGACGGGATTAAATCCGGACAGTGACCGCATCATTGAGCTCGCCATGGTGGTGACCAACAGCAATCTGGACGTAATCGCCGAAGCGCCGACATGGGTTGTGCATCAACCCGATGAAGTACTGCATGCAATGGATGAGTGGAACCGCAATACGCACACGCGTTCAGGCTTGATGGAACGCGTGAAGGCTTCGATCATGAATGATGCTGAAGTCGAAGAACAAGCCTTGGAATTCTTGCGCCGCCATGTGCCCGCCAGAACCACCCCCATGTGCGGCAATTCGATTTGTCAGGATAGGCGCTTTATGGCGCGCTATATGCCTAAGCTTGAAGACTGGTTTCATTACCGTAATCTTGATGTATCCACACTCAAGGAATTGTGCAAGCGCTGGAAGCCTGAAGTGGCCAAAGGCTTGAAAAAGCACGGGCGGCACGAGGCCTTGGCGGATGTGCTGGAGTCGATTGACGAGCTTAAGTACTACCGCGAAAACTTTTTAAAGCTTTAATCCAGCGTATTGAGGTTGGTGGGGGGGGCTTGGCGATCACTTGGTTGCAACGGATGTGCCGCTCAGGGCCACCCCTCAGGTGCCACCCATTAAGGATTAAGGCGGCGATAAAGCCGCAAGCGTTCGCTTTTATCGCCAGGGCGGGAGGTTTCTTTGAGCAAGTGCCAGCCGGGCAGGCTTTTTTCGGTTTTGGGGCTGGTTTGCGCGATCAGAAATTCACAGGCTTTGCCGTTCTTTTCGCTGATCGTGCGAATGCCGTTGAAATAATCCAGCGATGCGCGCTGCGCCAAGCCCAGGTTGCGGCGTGTGATGCAGCCGGGGTTGTTGCTGAGGTAGGGCGAAAAGTCGGCGCTGGCGAGACGGTAGCTTTTGCCATAGTCGATCCATGGCAACCAAAGCGCGGTGATCAATAGCCATACGCCCGCCCAGCCAATGCTCCAGCGGGTGGCTGCACGCCATGGTGTGCGCCGCAGGCTGAGCGTAAAAATAAGCCAGCCCAGCGTTAAAACAATCGCTAATGCGAGAATGGCGAAGGGCGTGTCAGGGATAAATCCGGGCGCGGGTTTAGTGAAGTTTTTGGCGATTTTTTCGGGCGCGCCGGTATGTAAGGAAATTGCGCCTAGCCATAGCAGGGCATGGATCAACGAGAAAGTAACCATGCCAAACCAGTCAAAGGCATTGGCAGCCCCGCGTCTTAAGCGCCCGGCACCTTGCGTGGCTAGCATGGCCAGCGGTACGAGGGAGGGTAATAGATATTCCGGTCTGGGATTGCCCAGGAAAAACATCAGCAGCGAGAGTAAGCTCGCCAGGAGTGGAAGTGCCGTCTTGGGCGAGCATAAGCGGTAACGCTCCAGCCATACATGCCAGCCGGCCAGCGGCAAAAGTGGCCAGCTGGCCCATAAGAGCAGTTTGAAATGTGCCTGTGAAAACCAGGGGGTGTTGGGTAGCAGGCTGTTTTTTTCAGTTGTCCACCACCAGTCAAGGAAGGCGGGGGATGCTTGATGCAATAAATAGGGCCAAGGCAAAATCAAGCCCGTTGCGGTGAGGAGCGCAAGGCTTGCTGCGGTAAAGTTAAGGCGGGTAGCAGGGTGCTGTGTCGGGTGGCTCGAATGGATCAGGTGGCCCAAGGCTAAGGTAATGAGTGCGGTCAAGCTGGATAAGAGCGCAAGGCCAATGCCTGTACCAAGAAAACTCATGCCGATGCCCAGACCTAGCAAAAGCCCACCGAGGCGCGGCGTGGTAGGCCATTTAAGGAGCGCTAGCAGCGTCAAAGAAAAGCCGAAGACGCCGACGATTGCTGGTTGAGCGTCATGTAGCGGGAGCAACAGGCCTAGCGTGCCAATGGCTAACAGGGGTGCAACAAGGGCAGCGCTGATGCCGGCCAAGTGACGCACACTGATCGCTAAAGTCCATAAAAAGCCTGCACCAAAGAGCGTTGTTGCAAGCCGCGCTGCGTCATGCCAGGGCAGGAGCCACTGAAATAATTGTCCACAGGCGGCCGAGACCCAAAAATAAAGCGGAGGGGATGTCGGCCACGGGTCGCCTGCGATATGAGGCACAATCCAGCGCTGGTGGCTGGACATGTCAAACGCAATGCCCAGGTTGATGGCATCACTCGGCTTCCATGGATCATGGCCTACTGTGCCAGCCAGCAACCACAGCGCGCAGAACAGCATCACCCACCAGCGATTGATGGGCGGGGTGGCGGCAAGGTCGGTAACCGTCTCGCTAGGTGCAAAAGGCATGTGCTGGGATACGTTAATCAATTGGTGCCAGAAGGTTTCAAATGGATTTCAAATGGTTCTGCAGTTAGCGTGAAACAACGCAATTTGATGCCGGGTCACGCCGCTCGCGCAGCGAGCCAGACAGTCTCCTCCCCCGTGCGGGGGAGGCTGGGAGGGGGCGGGCCTTTATGCTGCCTTTCGCGTGTTTCATCATCAACGGGTGGCATTTACTTACCATGAGCGTTAGGCTCTGTCAGTGGTCCTGGCATGGGGCAGAAAATAAAAAAGCAGCCGACTGGCTGCTTTTTTATTTTAAACGAATCAGTGCTTGCGTGATTAAGCAGCTGCTCTGGCGTACTTTTGGCGGAAACGCTCAACGCGGCCAGCGGTATCAACGATCTTCTGTTTTCCGGTGTAAAACGGATGGCAAACCGAGCAGACTTCAATGTGCAAGGCTTTGCTATTGGTTGAACGGGTGTTGAACTTGTTACCACAGCTACACGTGACTTCAATTTCGGTGTAGTTCGGGTGTATGCCTTCTTTCATTGGATAGTCCTTTCGTGCGCTAACTGTTTTGTGGCAATTCGTCGGTGCGGCCCGTGGGTTTGGCGAGCCGACAAGGGCGCGTATTATCTTTTAAATTTCTTATATTTGCAATGATGGGCCATCAGCTTCTGCGCATGGCCTCAAAAAACTCGTGATTGTTTTTTGTGGCTTTGACTTTATCCAGCAAAAACTCCATCGCTTCCATGTCGTCCATGTTGTAAAGCAGTTTGCGCAGAACCCACATTTTCTGCAGTACATCCGGTTTTAAGAGCAGCTCTTCGCGGCGAGTGCCCGAGCGATTCACGTTAATGGCGGGATACACGCGCTTTTCGGCCATGCGCCGGTCAAGGTGGATTTCCATGTTGCCCGTGCCCTTGAATTCCTCGTAAATCACATCATCCATGCGTGAGCCGGTTTCAATGAGCGCGGTGGCAATAATGGTCAGCGAACCGCCTTCTTCGATATTCCTGGCGGCGCCAAAAAAGCGTTTGGGCTTTTGCAGCGCATTGGCATCCACGCCGCCGGTCAGCACCTTGCCGGAGGCGGGCTGTACGGTGTTGTAGGCACGCGCCAGGCGGGTGATGGAGTCCAGCAGGATGACCACATCTTTTTTATGCTCAACCAGGCGTTTGGCCTTTTCAATCACCATTTCAGCGACTTGTACGTGACGCGTTGCCGGCTCGTCAAAGGTTGAGGCAATCACTTCGCCTTTGACGGTGCGCGTCATCTCGGTCACTTCTTCCGGGCGCTCGTCAATGAGCAGCACGATGAGGGTGACGTCAGGATGGTTGGCCGTAATGGCGCGCGCAATGTGTTGCATCATCACTGTTTTGCCGCTCTTTGGGCTAGCGACAAGCAGCCCGCGCTGGCCTTTGCCGATGGGGGCGATCATGTCAATGACGCGGCTGGTGGTGTTTTCATCCGTGCGAATATCACGCTCCAGCAGCATGTGTTCGGTGGGGTGGAGCGGCGTGAGATTTTCAAACAGGATCTTGTGTTTGCCAACGTCAGGGGACTCGCCGTTGACGCGGTCGACTTTGACGAGCGCAAAGTAGCGTTCGCCGTCTTTTGGGGTCCTGATTTCGCCTTCAATGGTGTCGCCCGAATGCAGGTTAAAACGCCGCACTTGGCTGGGGCTGATGTAAATATCGTCTGGCGTTGCCAGGTAGGATGATTCTGGAGAACGGAGAAAGCCGTAACCGTCGGGCAGGATTTCCAATACCCCATCGCCAAAAATGACTTCATTCTTGCCTGCTTGATGTTTTAGCAAGGCATAAATCAACTCTTGCTTGCGAAAGCGATTGGCGTTCTCGATTTGGTTGGCATCGGCCATTTCAAGTAATTGGCTGACGTGTAGGGCTTTAAGTTCGGATAAGTGCATGGACTACCTGCGATAATTGAAGTGCGTAAGAAGCGTAACCGGGGCTACGGATTTACGGCATGAGTAGAAGTCGTTAGGGGTGTTGCTGGGGGGGAGGTGCTTGGAAGTGTTGCTGGAGGGGTGTTTTCAGGTGGTTTAATTCTGTAACCCAGTGGCAGTCCGGGAGCCATTGGGGGAATGGCGGGTTCGTAGCGGGTGCGGGGCGGGTAGGTATCGGATGTTACGCTAAACGGGTGTAGACAAGTAACGAGTGTTAGAGCGTTGCGCGCTGTGGCTAAGGTTTTGCCACAGCGCGCAATGTAGCCAGATCAGAGATGGTTGTCAATGAAGGCCGTGAGTTGGGATTTGGAGAGCGCGCCAACTTTTTGCGCTTCGACTGCACCTGCTTTGAATAGCAGAAGTGTTGGAATGCCGCGAATGCCATATTCACGCGGTGTTTTGGGGTTGTCGTCAATGTTGATTTTTACCACGCGCAACTTCCCGGCGTAGTCTTTGGCAGCCTCTTCGAGAATGGGGGCAATCATTTTGCACGGGCCGCACCAGTCTGCCCAAAAATCAACCAAGGTGGGCACGGTGGCATCTAGTACTTCGTCTTTGAAGGAGCCATCGGTGACGTGAATAATATGTTCGCTCATGAAATTCCTTGAATAACTATAGGATGGGGATGTGTGGCAAGGTGTAGGAATGGTAATTTAACAGCTAATTTAGTCGGGGTGTCAGCAAAAAACCGCGTGAAATAGCTTTGACTTTATCCCAAACAGGCGCTGCAATGATACATTTGCCATTCAGACTGGAGTGATGATTATGACTTATGTGGTAACTGAGGCTTGTATCAGATGCAAATATACGGATTGTGTGGATGTTTGCCCGGTGGACTGTTTTCACGAGGGCCCCAATTTTCTGGTGATTGATCCAGATGAGTGTATTGATTGTACTTTGTGTGTTGCTGAGTGTCCGGCTGAGGCGATTTTTGCCGAGGATGACGTGCCCGCAGAGCAGGCGCAATTGATCCGGTTAAATGCGGAATTGGCAAAGATCTGGCCTGTAATTACACAGCGCAAAGAGCCGCCGGCAGACGCGGACGAGTGGTTAAAAAAGCCAGGCAAGATTTCGCTGCTGGAGCGCTGATTTGCCGTAAGAAAACAGGGCGTGAGCCATGTCTGGGCGTGTTTTGGCGTGGAATACTCAGGCAGGCGCCCTGTAATAGCCGAGCGAAGCGAGCCGGATAGTAAGTGGCCTCCCCGCGGGGGGTGGGCGGGGCGGGACATCGGAGCCATGAGCGTTAGGGGGAGGTAGGTATGCAAGTCAAAGAGATTCTCGCGATCAAGGGCAAGGTGCTTTACACCATTGCACCCGAGCGGCCTTTGGTTGAGGCCATTGCCGTGATGACGGAGCAGGATGTCGGCTCATTGGTCTGCTTTGCGCAAGGCAAGATGGCGGGGATGCTCACGTTCCGCGAAGTGCTTAACGCTGTGCATGCGCATGCCACTCAGTGGCGGGATGTTTCTGTCGCTGAGGTTATGGTCGCCAAGCCGTTTTGCGCCAGTCCTGACATGGATATGGACGAATTGCGCCGCCTGATGGTGGAGCATCATCAGCGCTATTTGCCGGTGATGGAAGGCGGCCTCTTGATGGGCGTGGTGTCATTCCATGACGTAGCCAAGGCCGTATTGGAAGAGCAAAGCTTTGAAAATAAAATGCTCAAGGCCTACATTCGCAATTGGCCTGAAGAGAAAGCCGACTGAGCACCGGTTGATCTTGCCTCCTGGTCAGGACAGGGTCGCCATGGAGAGGCTCTGGCTCAATAGCTACCCGCCCGGGGTGGCTGCCGAGGTGGATGTTCATGCCTTTGGTTCGCTGATTGATGTCCTGGATGAGAGCGTGCGCTTGTATGCCAGGCGGACAGCTTTCATTTGCATGGGCAAAAGCATGGCCTATGCTGAGCTTGACCGTCTATCGCGCAATTTTGCGGGTTACTTGCAGCATGATTTGGGTTTGCAAAAAGGCGCCCGTGTCGTGTTGATGATGCCTAATATCTTGCAATATCCGGTGTGCTTGTTTGGCGCGCTGCGCGCCGGGTGCATCGTGGTGAATTGCAATCCCTTGTACACAGCATCTGAGTTGGCGCATCAGGTTGCTGACTCTGGGGCGGAAACCATTGTCATTCTGGAAAATTTTGCCCACGTTTTAGAGGCGGCCATTGCGCAAACCTCCATTAAGCATGTACTGGTCACGCAACTGGGTGACATGCTGGGCCTAGGCCGTGGGGCAGTCGTCAATTTTGTCGTGAAACGCATCAAGAAAATGGTGCTACCTTGGCGCTTGCCGGGTGCTGTGCCTTTGTCAGCCGCTTTGCGCGGTGCCGCCGATAGGGCTGATAAGACGAGTCATTGTGGACAGGCCGTCAAGTTGTTTCCTGGCGATATTGCCTTTTTGCAATACACCGGCGGTACGACGGGCATCTCCAAAGGCGCGATGCTCACGCACCGTAATTTGGTGGCTAACGTATTGCAGACAACCGCCTGGATTCGGCCTTACCTGGGCAATGAGCCGCAAGTGGTGATTACTGCGCTGCCCTTGTATCACGTCTTCGCTTTAACTGCGAATTGCCTCACTTTTGTCGCACTTGGCGCAGCGAATGTGTTGATTGCCAATCCGCGCAATATTGATGGATTTATCAAGACGCTGGAGAAATATCCTTTTACCGCCATGACCGGGGTGAATACTTTATTCAATGCCTTGTTGAATCATCCAAAGTTTGCCGGGCTTGACTTCAGCCATCTGAAAATCGCCTTGGGTGGCGGCATGGCCGTGCAAAAATCTGTCGCGGCGCGGTGGCAGGCAACGACCAAGGTGGCTTTGATTGAAGCCTATGGCCTCACGGAAACTTCCCCGGCGGTAAGCATTAACCCGCTGAATCTGGCCGAATTTAACGGGGCCATCGGGTTGCCTTTGCCCTCGACCGATATTGCGATCCGCGATGACGCTGGCATTGATCTTCCTTTGGGCGAAGCCGGTGAGCTTTGCGTCAGGGGGCCGCAAGTGATGGCAGGCTATTGGAACAGGCCGGACGAGACGCAAAAGGTGATCATGCCTGATGGCTTTTTGCGCACGGGCGATATGGCCACCGTGGATGAAAAAGGCTTCATCCGCATCGTGGACCGCAAAAAAGACGTGATTGTGGTCTCCGGCTTTAAAGCCTTTCCGAACGAGATTGAAGATGTGATCGCCATGCATCCCAGTGTGCTGGAAGTGGCTGTGATCGGTGTGCCCAGCGAGCGCTCCGGCGAGGCGGTGAAAGCCTTTGTTGTTAAACGCGACCCAAGCCTGACTGCAGAAATGCTGATCGCGCATTGCCGACAATTTTTAGCGGCTTACAAAGTGCCGCATCAGGTCGAGTTTCGCGGCGAGTTGCCTAAAACAAATGTAGGCAAGATTCTGCGGCGGGCGTTAAAGGCGTAGCTAACGCGCATGGTCGCCAACGCCCACCCGCGAGGATGAAAATGAAACGCCCCCCACCCCACACCCGCCCCAGGGCGGGGCTTCCAATCCGCTGCCAGAAGCCCCCAACGCCAAATAGCCACCCCACACCCCGCCCCAGGGCGGGGCTTCCAATCGGCTCGCTGCGCTCGATAGCTCACGGGACTCCATTTCTGTTTTTTCACGCTAAAAAGTCGGCCCTGGCGAGATGGCGCTTGCAGGATGAGCGGGTTGGCGGTGGCTGGCAAGCCACATGGTAGACTTCAAGTCCGCTGGTTTTCGGCCTTTTTCTTGCTTTCAGGATTATCTTCATCATGTCTGGCAATAGTTTTGGTTCTCTTTTTTGCGTTACTTCCTTTGGCGAGTCGCACGGCCCGGCGTTGGGTTGCGTGATTGATGGTTGCCCGCCGGGACTGGCGCTTTCAGCGGCGGATATTCAGGTCGAGTTGGATCGCCGCAAGCCCGGTATGTCGCGGCATGTCACGCAACGGCGGGAATCAGATACGGTGGAAATCCTCTCCGGCGTGTTTGAAGGGCGCACGACAGGCACGCCGATTGCCTTGCTGATCCGCAATGAAGACCAGCGCAGCAAGGACTACGGCAATATCGCGGAGAGCTTTCGCCCGGGGCATGCGGATTACACCTACTGGCAAAAGTACGGCATTCGCGATTATCGCGGCGGCGGGCGTTCCTCCGCGCGCGAAACGGCGGTGCGCGTGGCGGCCGGGGCGGTAGCGCGAAAATGGTTGCTGGCGCGTTATGGTGTGAGCGTGCGCGGCTGGATGGCGCAGTTGGGTGATATTGCGATTCCCTGGGAAAATGAAGCGGCGATTGATGGCAATCCGTTTTTTGCGCCGAACGCTGGCCTCGTGCCGCAATTGGAAGATTACATGGACGCCCTGAGAAAGTCGGGTGACTCGGTAGGGGCAAAAATTTCTGTGGTTGCGCGCAACGTGCCGGTGGGCTGGGGCGATCCGGTGTATGGCCGTCTGGACGCGGAGATTGCCTATGCCATGATGGGCATCAATGCCGTCAAGGGCGTGGAAATTGGCGCCGGTTTTGGCGCGGTTACGCAAAAAGGCAGCGAGCATGGCGATGAGCTCACGCCGCAAGGTTTTGTGACCAACCATGCAGGTGGCGTGCTGGGCGGGATTTCAACCGGCCAAGAGGTGGTGGTGAACCTGGCGGTCAAGCCCACCTCCAGCATTCGCTTGCCCCGGCGTTCGATTGATTTGGCAGGCCAGCCGGTGATGGTGGAAACGCATGGCCGCCATGACCCTTGCGTGGGCATACGCGCGACCCCCATTGCGGAGGCCATGCTGGCTTTGGTGCTAATCAATGCCGCGTTGCATCACCGTGCGCAATGCGCGGATGTGGTGTGCGCGACGCCGAAAATTCCTGCGCAGGCAGATTGAGATGCCCAGGTCTTGAATGAACCCTGTTCGGGCTAAGCTGCCTTGGTTTAATCGTGCAGGTGGCCGTTGATCCCGTGTAGGCGTTCTGCTGCGCCAGGCGCATGAGCCAGATGAAAAGTCAGGGTTCCCAAGCGATGAGCCAAACCCGGTGGCTCTCTGCATGGTACTTCTGGTACTTTGCTTTTATCGGCGTATTTCAGCCTTTTTTCAGCTTGTACCTGCAATCACTGGGCTTATCGGCCGGACGCATTGCCGTGCTGATCTCTATCGGGCAGGTGATTCGTCTGGTGGGGCCGCTGTTCTGGGGCTGGCTGGCGGATAAAACCGGCCAGCGTGCCAAGCTTGTGCTGGTCTCGTCTGGCGTTGCGCTGCTGTGCTTTTCCTCGTTATGGCTGGCTGAGGATTTTCTTGGGCTGTTCCTGGGTTTGACCGTGCTGCATTTTTTCTGGAGCGCTTCCTTGCCGTTGGTGGAGACCCTGACCCTGGCGCATCTGGTGCATCAGACTGAGCGCTATGGGCGCATCCGTTTATGGGGTTCGGTGGGGTTTATTTGCGCTGTTTTGAGTATGGGCTGGGTATTGGATATTGCGCCTATCAAGGCCGTTATATGGGCTGGCTGGGCGCTGCTTTTTGCGGCGGTTGCCACCGCTTGGTGGTTGCGTGATGCAGCCTCCGTTGTTGTGCGGGCGAACGCATCAATACAAAGCATCCTGGGGCAGCCAAGGGTGATATTTTTGCTCGGTGCAGGGTTGTTGATGCTGGCGGCGCATGGCACGCTGAACATTTTTTATTCGATCCATCTGGTCGATCATGGCTATGGCAAAACCGTGGTGGGTTTGATGTGGATGCTGGGCGTGGCCGCTGAAATTGCGGTTTTTTTGCTGATGCCGCGCATCATGAAGAGGTTGTCTTTACGGCAAATTTTGCTCATTTGCTTTGCGCTGGCTGTGCTGCGGTTTGTGTTGATTGGTTGGCGGGCCGATAGCCTGGGCGTGCTGTTTTTTGCGCAAATGTTGCATGGCGCAACATTTGGTGCGCATCATGTGGCGACGATGACGGCGCTGCATCATTGGTTTCCCCCGGCGCAGCAAGCCCGGGCACAAGCGATTTACGGCAGCGTGGCTTACGGTATCGGCGGCTTGATGGGGGGATTGCTGGCGGGCGCCTTGTGGGAGAGTATTGGCGCTGCGCTGACATTCGGTGTGTCTGCAGCCTTGGCGCTGTTAGGCTTTGGCTTGGTCTGGCGTGGTGTTCCAGCGAGTTCAGGCTGGCAGGTTGTGCGATAATCAAAAACTCTCAAAAATGCTTTAAAGCTTTAAATTATGGCCAAAACGCTTTACGAAAAACTTTGGGACAACCACGTCGTGCATACCGAACCGGATGGCACGGCGCTTCTTTACATCGACCGCCACCTGGTGCATGAAGTCACCAGCCCGCAGGCTTTTGAGGGTTTGAAGCTCGCTGGCCGCAAGCCGTGGCGCGTCTCTTCCATCGTCGCCACGGCGGATCACAACACGCCTACCGATCATTGGGAGCAAGGCATTCAAGACCCGGTGTCGCGTCAGCAGGTGGAAACCTTGGACGCCAATATGCAGGAAGTGGGTGCGCTGGCGTATTTCCCGTTTAAGGACAAGCGTCAAGGCATTGTGCATGTGATCGGCCCCGAGCAAGGCGCTACCTTGCCGGGTATGACGGTGGTGTGCGGGGATTCGCATACCTCAACCCACGGTGCGTTTGGCTGTTTGGCGCACGGCATTGGTACTTCAGAAGTCGAGCATGTGTTGGCGACGCAATGCCTGCTGCAGAAAAAGTCCAAGACCATGCTGGTCAGGATGGATGGAAAAGTCGGCGCTGGCGTGACGGCGAAGGACTTGGTTTTGGCGCTGATCGGCAAGATTGGCACGGCCGGCGGCAATGGTTATGCCATCGAGTTCGGTGGTTCGGCGATTCGTGCGCTAAGCATGGAAGGACGCATGACGGTATGCAACATGGCCATCGAGGCCGGTGCGCGGGTGGGCTTTGTCGCGGTGGATGAAACGACGATTGATTACCTCAAGGGCCGCGCCTTTGCGCCCACAGGCGAGACTTGGGATAAGGCGGTTGCCTATTGGCGCACACTGGTGTCCGATGCGGATGCGGTGTTTGATACCGTGATTGAGCTGGACGCGGCAGAAATTGCGCCGCAAGTTACCTGGGGCACATCGCCCGAAATGGTGGTGAGCATTGAGGCCAGCGTTCCCGCACCGGAAGACTTCAGCGATCCGGTTAAACGTGAAGGCGTCATGCGCGCCTTGGAGTACATGGGGTTGACGCCACGCACGCCGATCAATCAAATTGCGATTGACAAGGTGTTTATCGGTTCCTGCACCAACTCGCGCATTGAAGATTTGCGCGCGGCGGCGGCCGTTGCCAAGGGACGTCATATCGCGCCAAACGTGAAGCTGGCGCTGGTGGTGCCTGGCTCCGGTTTGGTCAAGCTGCAGGCAGAAAGCGAAGGCCTGGATAAAATTTTCCTTGCTGCGGGGTTTGAATGGCGCCAGCCGGGTTGCTCGATGTGCCTGGCCATGAATGATGACCGCCTCTCGCCGGGCGAGCGTTGCGCTTCTACCTCCAACCGCAATTTTGAAGGGCGGCAAGGCAATGGCGGGCGCACGCATTTAGTCAGCCCGGCGATGGCAGCAGCAGCGGCGATTAGTGGGCGCTTTGCCGATGTGCGCGAGTTGCCGATTTGATTTTTTGAGCTAAAAACAAGGAGAAAACAATGGTGAAAGTAGTGGCTGCAATTGCCTTGATGGTGCTGCTGGCTGGTTGTAACACAGTGCAGGGCATAGGCCGGGATATTGAAAGAGGCGGCGAGGCTATTCAGAAATCGACCAAGTAATGGAAAAATTTACTACTCACACGGGCCTCGTTGTGCCGCTGGACCGCTCAAATGTGGATACCGATGCGATTATCCCCAAGCAGTTCCTGAAGTCGATCAAGCGCGCAGGTTTTGGCCCCAATGCGTTTGACGAATGGCGTTATCTGGACCACGGCGAGCCGGGCATGGATAACGGCAAGCGCATCAAGAATCCGGACTTTGTGCTCAACCAGCCGCGTTATCAAGGTGCATCGGTGTTGTTGGCGCGCAGTAACTTTGGCTGCGGCTCATCGCGTGAGCATGCGCCCTGGGCGTTACAGGACTTTGGCTTTCGCGCCATTCTGGGCGAATCGTTTGCCGATATTTTTTTCAATAACTGCTTTAAAAACGGCCTGTTGCCGATCGTCCTGGCCAAGGGCGAGATGGATGAATTGTTCCGCCTGACGGAGAAAACGCCTGGTTTTGAACTGATGGTCGACCTGCCAGCGCAAATGGTGGTGCGTCCTGATGGCCACAAAATTCCCTTTGCCGTGGATGCCTTCCGCAAGGAGTGCCTGCTCAATGGCTGGGATGACATTGGCTTGACTTTGCGCCATGCCGAGAAAATCCGCAGTTTTGAAGCGCAGCGCCGCGCCGCGCAGCCTTGGCTTTTTGCATAGTCAATTTATTTAGTTGGTTTATTTAGCCAGAAAGAGTTTCCATGAAGATTTGCGTGTTGCCCGGTGACGGGATTGGTCCCGAGATTACCCAAGAAGCCTTGCGCGTCCTGCGTGCGCTGGATTTGCCATTCGAAACTGAAGAAGCGCCCGTAGGCGGTGCGGGTTATCGGGCGGCAGGGCATCCTTTGCCGGAGGCGACATTAAAACTTGCCCAGCAATCCGATGCGATTTTGTTTGGTGCGGTGGGCGACTTTTCCCTGGATAACCTGCCGCGCGAATTGCGCCCGGAGCAGGCGATTTTGGGTTTGCGCAAAGCGTTTAACTTGTTTGCCAACTTCCGCCCCGCGCTCGTGTATCCCGAGCTCGTGCATGCGTCAACGCTGCGTCCTGAAATCGTTGCCGGCCTGGACTTGCTGATTATTCGTGAGCTCACAGGCGATATTTATTTCGGCCAGCCGCGCGGCATCCGCACGCTGGAAAGTGGCGTGCGCGAAGGCTTTGATACCATGCGCTATTCAGAACCGGAAATCACCCGCGTAGCGCATGTGGCGTTTCAAGCAGCCAGAAAGCGCAGCAAGCGTTTGTGTTCGGTGGATAAAGCCAATGTGCTTGAAACCATGCAGTTGTGGCGTGAAGTCATGATCAAGGTGGGGGAAGAATATCCGGATATCGAGTTAAGCCATATTTATGTGGATAACGCCGCCATGCAGTTGCTGAAAAACCCCAAGCAGTTTGATGTGATGGTTACGGGCAACATGTTTGGCGATATCTTGTCGGATGAGGCTTCCATGCTTACTGGCTCCA
Source organism: Rhodocyclaceae bacterium UBA5602 (assembly GCA_002424865.1). Classification (GTDB taxonomy): domain Bacteria; phylum Pseudomonadota; class Gammaproteobacteria; order Burkholderiales; family Rhodocyclaceae; genus Rugosibacter. The sequence continues at coordinate 13,610 of DILC01000008.1, forward strand.
TCGGCTTGCTGCCATCCGCTTCACTCAATGAGCATAATTTTGGCTTGTATGAGCCGATTCATGGTTCAGCGCCGGACATTGCAGGCAAGGGTGTTGCCAATCCCCTGGCAACGATTTTGTCCGCGGCCATGATGTTGCGGTTTAGTTTTGGTTTGAATGATGCCGCGTTGCGTATTGAAAATGCAGTGAAAAAAGTCCTCTCCCAAGGTTATCGCACGGCGGACATCGCGGAAGCCGGCCTTGCGACAATTGGCACCAAAGCCATGGGCGACGCTGTTTTGGCGGCGCTGTAGTTTGTGCTGGCAGCCCGGTAATTTTTGACATCAAATTCAGGCGGGAAGAAAAAATGAAGCGAGTAGGTTTAGTTGGTTGGCGGGGAATGGTTGGTTCTGTGCTCATGCAGCGCATGCGTGAAGAGAATGATTTTGCGCTGATCGAGCCGGTGTTTTTTACAACCTCCAATGTGGGGGGGGCAGCGCCTGAGGTGGGGCAAGGGCCATCGTCCCTGAAAGACGCCAAAAATGTTGCCGAACTTGCGGCCATGGATGTGATCATCACATGCCAGGGCGGCGACTACACCACGGAGATTTTCCCTCAGCTGCGCGCTGCTGGCTGGAGCGGGCATTGGATTGATGCGGCATCGAGCTTGCGCATGCAGGACGATACGGTGATCATTCTTGATCCCGTCAATTCGGATGTCATCAAGCAAAGCCTGGCTGATGGCGGACGCAACTGGATCGGTGGCAACTGCACAGTGAGCTTGATGTTGATGGCTTTGGGTGGCTTGTTTAAAGCCGGCCTGATTGATTGGGTTAGCGCGATGACTTATCAGGCGGCGTCCGGCGCGGGTGCGCAGAACATGCGTGAGTTGCTGACGCAAATGGGCGAGACGCACCGCGTCGCCCAAGGGCTGTTAAATGACCCAGCCTCGGCCATTTTGGATATCGACCGTGAAGTCGCAGGCATCCTGCGTGATGAGGCGTTCCCCAAAGAACACTTTGGCGTGCCTTTGGCCGGCTCCTTGATTCCTTGGATTGATAAGGATTTGGGCAATGGCCAAAGCCGGGAGGAATGGAAGGGCCAGGCCGAAACAAACAAAATTCTGGGGCGCTCCGGCAACCCGATTCCCGTGGATGGCCTGTGCGTGCGCATTGGCGCCATGCGCTGCCATTCGCAAGCATTGACCATCAAGCTCAAGAAAGATGTGCCTTTGGACGATGTGCATTCACTCTTGGCTGCGCATAATGACTGGGTGAGTGTGGTGCCCAATCAGCGTGAGGTGACTGTCAAAGCGTTAACCCCTGTGGCCGTGACCGGCACGCTCACCGTACCCGTTGGGCGCTTGCGCAAACTTGCCATGGGGCCAGAGTATTTGTCGGCTTTTACCGTCGGTGATCAATTACTGTGGGGTGCTGCGGAGCCCTTGCGCCGGATGTTGCGTATATTGCTTGATGCGGAGTAAGGTCTCGTTTATAGGTGTCTTCATATGGGTTGCAGGACATCAGTAGGTGGCGGGAACCTCACAAGTGGTGCGGCGGCGCTTCCATGATTCGGCTTGCGCGCCAAAGACCATGATGCTATGTTCATAAACTATCGAAAGTTTTGCGGGGGCAACTGTGCTTAAAACTGACAAGAAAACCAGGTTACTCAAGAAAACAGTGCTGGCAATGGCAATGCTTGCCGCTCCGTTGTGGTCGCATGCCGCAGGGCTGGGAAAAATTGCAGTGTTCTCTTCGTTAGGTCAGCCTTTAAAGGCTGAAATCGAGATCACCGCAACGCCGGATGAGCTTTCTTCAGTTAAGGCAAGGTTGGCTTCAGTAGATGCGTTTAGGCAGGCAGATGTTGAGTACAACCCGCTACTGGCGGGTGTGAAGTTTTCGCCTGCTGTGCTTACCCGCAATGGCCGTCGCTTTGTGCAGGTAACAACGGATAAGCCGGTGAATGAGCCCTTCCTCAATATGATTGTTGAGTTGAGTTGGTCGGCAGGGCAGTTGGTGCGTGAATATACCTTCTTGCTGGATCCGCCCGAGAATGCAACCGCGAGCGTAGTGGCTTTGCCTGCACAAGCAGGCGCAGAAGGGGCATTGCAAAGAGCGCCAGCAACAACCGATGACGATAAGGCAAATGGCAAGACGTCCGTGCAACCCGCCCACCCGCCTGCCCAAAGCCGGGATGGCCGCACTGGGCGGGTGTCTCCAGGGGCAAGTCAGGCAATCAGCGATGCGGGCACAGATAAAGAAAAAGCCCAGGATAAAAGCCATACGGTTCGAGCGGGTGAAACCCTGGGGCAGATTGCTTTGCAGGTGCGTCCTGAAGGCGTGAGCCTGGAGCAAATGCTGGTTGCATTGCTGCGCAGGAATGAGCGTGCCTTTGTTGGCGGCAACATGAATCGTCTTAAAGTGGGCAAAATTTTGCAGATTCCTGAAGCTGACGTTGTGAATCAGGTATCGGCGAGCGAAGCCAGAAAAGAAGTCGTTGCCCAGGCCGCTGACTTTAATGCCTATCGCAACAGGCTCGCGTCCTCTGTTGGCTCACGTGCGCCGTCAGGGGATGATGAGGCGCAATTGGCCAGCGGGAAAATAACGCCCAGGATTGAGGATAAGACGCCAACGGGCGCTAGCAAAGATAAGCTGGAAGTATCGCGCACGGAAGGCGTCAAGAATGGCGCCAGGGATCAGGCGTCCCGCGTTGCGTCGCTGGAGGCTGATTTATTGGCGCGTGACAAGGCCTTAAAAGATGCACAAAGTCGCGCTACTGAGCTTGAGACCAATCTGGATAAACTGAAGAAATTGGCAGAAATGGAAAGTAGATCTGCTGCTGTCCAGCCAGCCCAAGCAAATAAGCCTGCTGAGCCAGCGCCTGTTGCCGAGAGTTCTGGCAACAAAACCGAAAAACCGGCTGTTGCCGCTGATACCATTAAACCTGCAGATTCCCTGGTTGCGGTGCCATCGCCAAAACCGCCCGTTAAAAAGCGTGTGCCCGTGACAGAGACTGAGCCTGAGCCTGGCTTTGTGGAAGAAAACCCGGCCATCGTTTTTGGTGGTGGCGGGATCCTGGCCTTGCTCCTTGGATGGTTTGGACTGTCTGCCTGGCGGAAAAAGCAGCAGGAAAAAGCGCTCAATGATTTTGGGCGGGCGAGTGATTTCTCTTCACTTTCTGGCTCGACGGCGACGGGGGATAGTCATGCTGCCCATTCAGTCAGTGGGTTGGGCGCTAGCCAGTTCAGTGTGACCAGTCCTGCGACAACTGAGCCTTTGGGGGACGTGATCGCCCAAGCTGAAACATTTCTTGCGTTTGGTCGAACCGCTCAGGCGGAGGAGGTGTTGACCGCCGCCTTGGCAACTGAACCGCAACGCCATGCGGTTTATCTCAAACTGCTTGAGATCTACGCGGCGCAAAGTAAAACATCTGATTTTGCCAAGGTGGCCAAGCAGTTTCATGACCTTTGTTCAGGAGATGGCCATGATTGGAAAGTGGCTCAGGCCTTGGGTTTTGGCATAGATCCAACGAACCCGCTGTATCAGTTGCCATCAGCAAGTGAAGGGACTGTCGCCGGGGTTGGCACAGTTGATGCGGGCGTTTCGCCGCAGCCAAGCTTGGCTGATAATGTTCCCGCCACAGGGGGGGAGAAGGTTGAGCCTGCGGCAGAAATGCAGGGAATTCATGCCATTGATACAGAGAACCTTGATTTTGATCTGGATTTTGATTTGGATGATGTTGCTCCGCAGCCTGCGGTTGTGGAGGCAGGGGCTGAAGTTGATGTGCCCTCCGTTGTCACGGAAGTATCAGCACCCACTGAATTACATCAAGCGCCTGAATTGCCTGAAGCCGACATCCCTGAAACTTCGGTTGCCTCTGCAGGAATGCCCGCATTGGATTTTGATTTTGACTTGAATCTGCCGGAAGCATCCACTGAGCCGGAAATCGCCAATAAAGAAGCCTCTGGTACAGCCATAGCGGATACAGCAGAGAAGCGTCCAGTACTTGACGAGTCATTGTCCTTACCTAAACTGGATCTTGATTTTGACACGCCAAGTGTCAGCCGTGCTGCCGATGAGGCGCAAGCGCCAAAGTTGGATTTGGCGGCACCTCAAAAAGTCGAAGATGCAGGCAATGGCATAGATTTTGATTTCAATCTGCCACTGGCCAGTCCCGTGGCTGTGGCTGAACAGCCTGCAAAGGCGACTTTGCAAGATGAGCATGAAAACACGCTCGATTTTGATTTTGATGTTGATCTGCCGGTGCCTGCGGCGACTGCAGCCGCTGAGCCTGTTGAGACCGTTAAACCCATTGAACCCGTTGCGCTTGAAGCCGATAACCCTGAGGTCGCAACCAAGCTTGAGTTGGCTGCTGCTTATGAGGAAATGGGCGATAATGCGGGCGCAATTGAGCTTTACCAAGAGGCGTTGGGCGAGGGGAGCCGGGCGCAAAAGGACTTTGCCAAAGCCAAGCTGGCAAGCTTGGGCTAGTTTCAGGCGAGGGCAGGGCGGGATTTGCGCGGATGCTTCGGGTGGAAATTAAGCCGCGGTTTGAATTTTTGGCGTAATAACCTATCTGTGCTTCGCTATGCGTTTTAATCCTGCAGCTACGCTGCTCTTTTGGCTGGCTTTTTTAGTTGCCTGCTCGATTCGTGACGGCTTGCCCCTGGTGCTCGTTTGCCTTGTCCTGGCTGGCTTTTCAGGCATGTTGTCCGGCAGGCATTTGCGTCGCTTGTTGCGCCGTAGTTTTTGGTTGATTCTCACCATGATTCTTGTGCCGCTACTGATGACGCCAGGTATTCCAGTGTCTTTTCTGCCCTATGTGAGTCACGAGGGATTGCAGCTTGCTGTGATGCATGGCGCGCGATTGCTCCTGGTTTTGTCTTCTCTCGCGCTGGTTTTCAAGTATTTATCGCGTACAGAGTTGGTGGCAGGGCTTTATGCCTTGCTATCTCCCTTTAATCGTTTAGGCTTGCCTGAAAAAATTCTGCCTGCAAAACGTCTGGCTGTGCGCGTGATGTTGACTCTGGCTTTTGTTGAAGGAAAACCTGTAGCGCTAACCACAGCAGAGGGGGGGGGGCGCGAAGCAAAAATGGCTACCCGGGCGGCCATAAAAAGTCCGCCGTTGCCCCCGTTAGCGCTAGCTTTTTTTTCATTGCCGGCAATGGTGTGGCGGTTGCCTGACTTGCTGCTTGTCACTGGGGCGATATTGCTGATCGCGTCTATGGCGATTCCATGAGAATTGCGCTGGGGCTGGAATATGACGGCGCTGGCTTTTGCGGCTGGCAGGCCCAGCCGTGTGGCTGCTCTGTACAGGATGCTTTGGAGGCTGCGCTCGCCAAAGTGGCCGATGCGCCTATCCGGGTGATTTGTGCCGGACGGACGGATGCCGGTGTGCATGCGATAGCGCAAGTGGTGCATTTTGATACGGATGTCGAGCGTCCTGCCAATGCCTGGGTGCGGGGAACCAATGCGCATTTGCCCGCAACCATGGCCGTACGCTGGGCGCAACCGATGCCGCCAGATTTTCACGCGCGGTTTTCGGCACAAGGGCGGCGGTATCGCTATGTGCTGCTCAATCGCGCTGAGCGTCCCGGGTTGATGGCGCATCGCGTGGGCTGGTTCCATTTGCCCCTGGATGTAGCGGCGATGCGGAAAGCTGCCCGGTATTTGCTCGGCACGCATGATTTTTCGGCGTTTCGTTCAAGCCAGTGCCAGGCAAAATCGCCGGTTAAAAACTTGCGCCAGCTGGACATGGCAGTGCAAGGCGATCAGTTGATATTTGATTTTGCGGCCGATGGCTTTTTGCATCATATGGTGCGCAACATCATAGGCATGCTGATTTACGTAGGCAAAGGCGCCCACCCGCCTGAATGGGTGGGCGAGGTGATGACAACCAAAAACCGCGCGCTGGCCGCGCCAACCTTTTCTCCAGATGGGCTGTATTTTGTGGGTGTCGACTATGATCCGGCCTGGCAATTGAAGGGGATGTGCGCAGAAAAAGTCGGCGTTGGCGAGACGGCATCCTTGTTGTTGAGTGAGCCGCTTGGCACGGCAACCGTGGGGTCATCCCAGCTAACGCCCATGGCGCCGGTGAACTGCCCCGAACCATGAAATCCGTTAACCTCGTTGCGCCAAGGGCTGGCAAATGGGCCCCTCCCCTCCCATCCGCGTTGCGGCCCACGGNNCACGGCTGGCTTTGCACAGCCAGCCGGCTGCGACGGCGCGACGCAAGCGTCGCGAATTCCCGCCTCGCCCCCTCGCGGGGAGGCTTCTATCCGGCCCGCTACGCCCGGTGATTACACAGCGCACTTGCCCAAGTATTTCACGCGAACAAGGCAACGCGGACGCATGCAGCTTTTTCTCAAACAATTTTTCACGAACAAGTGAGTAGCAAGACGCCATGACGAGAACACGCATCAAGATTTGCGGCATAACCCGCGCTGAAGATCGCGATACCGCCATTCTTGCGGGTGCCGATGCGCTGGGCTTCGTGTTTTATCCGGCGAGCCCTCGCTATGTCACGCCTGAAAAGGCGGCTCGCCTGGTTGCCCCTGTGCAGGCATTTGTGAGTCGCGTCGGCTTGTTCGTGAATGCCGAACCGGGATTTGTGCGTGAGGTACTGGAACAGGTTCCGCTCAATGTGCTGCAGTTTCATGGTGACGAAGACGCCGCTTTCTGCCGCCAGTTCGGCCTGCCGTGGATCAAGGCGGCACGTGTTAGAGCAGGGTTGGATTTGCTAGAATACGCAGCTGCTTTTGAGGGGGCTTGCGGCCTGTTGCTGGATGCGTTTGTGGCGGGTTACGGCGGATCAGGCGAGTCGTTTGACTGGTCGTTAATCCCCGTTTCGCTGCCTTTGCCATTGATTTTGTCCGGCGGGTTGCAAGTAGCCAATGTTGAAAAAGCGGTACGTCTTATCCGGCCCTGGGCTGTCGATGTCAGTAGTGGCGTCGAGTTTGCCAAGGGCATTAAAGATGCCGAAAAAATAGCCCGATTCATAGCCGGAGTACGCAATGCAGATGCCTGATTTACCCTACAACTTGCCCGATGCGCAGGGCCATTTCGGCCCGTATGGCGGTATTTTCGTCGGCGAGACCTTGATGCCGGCCTTGGTCGAATTGCGCGAAGCCTATGCCGCAGCGCAAGGCGATCCCGCCTTTATGACCGAATATGAATACGAGTTGAAGCATTATGTGGGCCGACCCAGCCCGATCTATCACGCCAAGCGCTGGTCAGATCGACTCGGCGGGGCACAGATTTTTCTCAAACGTGAAGACTTGAATCACACGGGGGCGCACAAGGTGAATAACTGCATCGGCCAGGCCTTGCTGGCGCGGCGCATGGGCAAGCCGCGTGTGATTGCGGAAACGGGCGCGGGGCAGCATGGCGTGGCCACGGCAACCGTGGCGGCGCGTTACGGCATGGAATGTGTGGTCTACATGGGCTCAGAAGACGTCAAGCGCCAGGCGGCGAACGTTTATCGCATGAAGCTGTTGGGCGCAACGGTGGTGCCGGTTGAATCCGGTTCAAAAACCCTGAAAGACGCGCTCAATGAAGCCATGCGCGATTGGGTCACCCACATTGGCAATACGTTTTACATCATCGGCACCGTCGCCGGTCCCCATCCTTATCCCATGATGGTGCGCGACTTTCAAAAGGTCATCGGTGAGGAGTGCTTGACGCAGATGCCTGAACTCATTGGCCGTCAGCCGGACGCGGTGATTGCCTGCGTCGGCGGTGGATCGAATGCCATGGGGATTTTTTACCCCTATATTCCGCACACCGAGGTGCAGTTGATTGGCGTTGAGGCCGGTGGTTTTGGCCTGGCTTCGGGCAAGCATTCTGCATCGCTTACCGCTGGCCGCCCTGGTGTCTTGCATGGCAATCGGACTTATTTGTTGCAGGATGAGAACGGGCAGATTACCGAAACGCATTCCATTTCAGCCGGCCTGGATTACCCGGGTGTTGGTCCTGAGCATGCCTGGCTTAAGGATACTGCCAGGGCGCAATATGTCACCATTGACGATTCCGCCGCACTGGCGGCCTTCCATGACTTATGCCATCTGGAGGGCATTATCCCTGCGCTGGAATCCAGCCACGCCCTGGCTTACGCCGCACAGCTCGCGCCGACTTTAAGCAAAGACAAAATGTTGTTGGTGAATCTGTCTGGGCGGGGTGACAAGGATATGCACACCGTCGCAGAAAAGTCTGGCATTCAATTTTAAATCTGCGCCTGAACCCGCTGAATCTTAATATGTCACGTATAGCTTCCACGTTTTCCCAATTAAAGCAGGCGCATAAAAAAGCGCTGATCCCTTTTATTACCGCGGGCGACCCGCAACCGGAATTGACTTTGCCTTTGATGCACGCCTTAGTGCAGGGGGGGGCGGATATCATCGAATTAGGCGTGCCGTTTTCCGACCCGATGGCCGATGGTCCAACGGTACAGCGCGCATCGGAACGTGCCCTGGCGCAAGGCATGAGCTTGCGTCGTGTGCTGGCGCTGGTGAGTGGGTTTCGTGAAGCGGATGCCGCGACGCCGATAGTGCTGATGGGTTACGCCAATCCGATTGAGTCTTACGGCATAAAGGCGTTTGCCCAGGACGCCAAGCGCGCTGGCGTAGATGGCGTGCTGGTCGTGGACTATCCCCCGGAAGAATGCGCAGACTTTGCTGCCGCGATGAAACAAGTCGGGCTTGACCCGATCTTTTTGCTCTCACCTACCTCCACCACACAGCGTTACGCGCAAGTGGCGGCTTTGGGCAGCGGCTATTTGTATTATGTGTCGCTCAAAGGCGTCACCGGTGCGGGGCATTTGGATTTAACGGAAGTTGCGCAAAAAATTCCGGAAATTCGTGCCCTGGTCAGCATGCCGGTTGGCGTGGGTTTTGGCATTCGGGATGCGGAGACGGCGGCAAAAATAGCGGCTTTGGCTGATGCTGTCGTGGTTGGCAGCCGCATTATTGAAGAAATTGAAGCCAGTGAACCGCAAGAAGCGCCTGCCCGGGTGCAGGCGTTGTTGGCGGGTTTCCGCTTGGCGATTGACGGGGGAGACGCATCATGAGTTGGTTACAAAAACTTCTGCCGCCAAAAATCAAACGCTCACCCGGCAACCGCAAATCCATGCCTGAGGGCTTGTGGTCCAAGTGCCCCAGTTGCGAAGCGGTTTTGTATGCCTCGGACCTGGAAAACAACCAGCATGTTTGCCCCCAGTGCAGCCATCACCACCGCTTGCGCGCACGGGCGCGGCTGAATTTATTGCTCGACGAAGAAGGGCGCTTTGAAGTCGGCGCCGAAGTTTTGCCCATGGATCCGCTGAAATTCAAGGATGGCAAACGCTATACCGACAGGTTATCCGCTGCGCATGCCGATACAGACGAAACCGATGCGCTGGTCGTGCTGCAGGGTGCGATCAAAACCGTGCCCGTCGTGGTGGCGTGCTTTGAATTCGATTTCATGGGCGGCTCGATGGGGTCGGTGGTGGGCGAGCGCTTTGTGCGTGGCGTGCAGGCAGCCATTGAACTCAAGGCCCCCTTTATCTGCATCACGGCCTCTGGCGGGGCGCGCATGCAAGAAGGCCTGTTTTCCTTGATGCAAATGGCCAAGACCACGGCGGCGGTGGCCAAGCTCGCGCAACAGCCCTTGCCGTTTATTACCCTGCTGACGGACCCGACCATGGGCGGCGTATCGGCTTCGTTTGCCTTTGTGGGCGATGTGGTCATTGCCGAGCCCGGCGCGCTGATTGGTTTTGCCGGGCCACGGGTGATTGAGCAAACCGTGCGGCAAAAACTGCCGGAAGGCTTTCAGCGTTCGGAATTCCTGCTGGAAAAAGGCGCAATCGACATGATCGTTGACCGGCGCGAGCTGCGGGACAAGCTGGCGTCATTGATGACGCTGTTAATGGGCAAGCCCGCACCTTGATGCCAACGGCATCAAGTCCCCTTGCCGATTGGCTGGATTATCTGGAGGCTCTGCATCCGCAAGGGGTTGCAGGCATTGAACTGGGCCTGGTGCGGGTTGCGGGCGTTAAAGCGCGGCTGAATCAGCAGGCGGGGGAAACCTGTCCGGTGATTCTGGTCGGTGGCACCAATGGCAAGGGTTCCATTTGTGCCATGCTCGAATGTATTTTGCTGCGCGCGGGCTATCGCGTCGGGTTATATACCTCGCCGCATTTATTGCGCTACAACGAGCGTGTGCGCGTCAATGGCGCGGCGGTCGGGGATGAATTGCTCACCGCTGCTTTTAGCAAAGTGCAGGCCGCACGTGGCGGGGCTGCGCTCACCTATTTTGAATTTGGCACCCTCGCGGCGTGGGAGGTGTTCGCTGCGGCCTCTGTTGAGGCGGTGATTCTGGAAGTTGGCCTGGGTGGGCGGCTGGACGCTACCAACGTTTATGATCCCGCTTGCGCTATTGTCAGTACCGTCGATATTGACCACACCGCCTTTTTGGGCTCGGATAGGGAAGCGATAGGGTTTGAAAAGGCCGGCATTTTCCGCCCTGGCATTCCTGCCATTTGTGGCGATGCAGAACCGCCCGCGTCACTGATGGCGCATGCGGCCAGGTTGGGCGCCCCATTACAGATAATGGGACGCGACTTTGGCTACTTGAAGCAGGATAATCAATGGCTTTATTGGGGCGCGAACGGGCAACAGGCCAGCGTGCCGATTGACGAGAAGAAGCCGCAAGAAATCCAACAACACGCTAGCCAGCCGATGGGCCAGCAAATTCGCCGCAGCGGTTTGGCTTATCCCGCGTTGCGCGGGGAAAATCAACTGCGCAACGCGGCCTGCGCTTTAGCCGCGCTGGATGCGCTGCATGCTGTCCTGCCCGTAGCGATGAAGGATATTCGTCAGGGCTTGCTGGCAGTGGAGTTGACCGGTCGTTTCCAGGTTTTGCCAGGGCAGCCGGTGGTGGTGCTGGATGTGGCGCACAACCCGCAGGCGGCGCGCGTATTGGCGAACAATTTGTTGCAGATGGCGTTTCATCCTAAAACGTTTGCCGTGTTTGGCATGATGCAGGACAAGGATATTGATGCGGTGATTGACGCCTTGCAAGCGCGCGTGACGCACTGGTTGCCCGCAACGCTTGCCGGCAGCCGTGCCGCCAGCGCCGACTTTTTGGCCGCGCGCTTGCGTGCCAAGGGGCTCACTGTCGTGGATAGCTTTGCTTCGGTAGCGGATGCCTTGCTGGCGGCGCAAGAACAGGCGGGTGAAGGTGATAGAATTCTGGCCTTTGGATCCTTCCTGGTTGTTGCAGCGGCGCTGCAGGCATTAGGGCGGAAGGCCTAATTTTCAGCATGACGAGAGTATCCAGGATGACGGCAATTGATAATTCAACGGACCCCGAACTCCAACTGAAAAAACGTGCCCGACGTCGGTTGGTTGGTGCGGCAGCGCTGGCGCTCCTGGCAATCATCGTCTTGCCGATGTTGATGGATCAAGAACCCAGGCCGCCAGTGCAGGATATTCAAGTACAAATTCCCAGCCAGGAGAGCATGCCCCCTAAAGCAGCCTTGGCGGATGATCCTGCATCCGCAATGCCTGCCCTGCGCGAGGGCGCGGGCAAAGCCGCTGCGGATTCAGCGCATTTGGCCAATGCGGCAAAAGATGCTCCAAGTGCGGGCGTTTCCGCAGCTGCCAGCGTGTCGAATGATGCCGCAAACCGTCTCAGCCCAGCCGGGGCGGCGCAAAAAGAGACGGCAGTTGCAAGCAAACCCCCGGCGGCGCAAACAAAAAAGCCCCCCCAGACGGCAGGGGTTGGCCCAGCTTGGGTTGTCCAGCTCGGTGCTTACAAGGAAGAAGGAAATGTAAAGCATCTTTTGGCCAAGATGAAAGAGCTGGGCTTGCCGGCTTACACCGAAAAGCTCGACTCTGACCAAGGCGTACGCACGCGCGTTCGGGCGGGGCCTTTTGCCACGCGTGAAGCGGCTGAAAAGGCGCAGGCGAAGATCAAGAAAATCGGCGTTGCGGGGACGGTAGCGGCCCAGTAGGCGGCCGGGCAACCTAAAGTAATTCATGACCTTATTTGATTACATTGTCATTGCGGTAGTCGCTGTCTCGGTGTTGTTTGGTGCCTGGCGTGGCATGGTCAGTGAAGTGCTGGCTTTAGTGGCGTGGGTGGTGGCTTTTTTCGTCGCCCGGGCAGAAGCTAACCAAGTAGCGCACTGGTTGATCGGTGGGATTGCTGACCCGGGCATGCGTTTGGCAGCGGCTTATGTGCTGGTCTTTTTGGCCGTCGTTATTGTGTTTGCCGTCGGCAGGAAAATCATTGCCATGTTGTTGAATGCGGTGGGCTTGGGTTTTTTGGACAGGATGCTTGGCGCTTTTTTCGGGGTGTTTCGGGGTGTGCTGGTGGTGCTGTTGGGCGTCATGGTGGCCGGGATGACCCCTTTGCCCGAAAGCCGGGCCTGGCAGGGCGCCGTGTTAGCCCCGCCTTTAGAGACAGCAGTTTTAGCGGCAAGACCGTGGTTACCGGCGGAAGCGGTAAAGCGTATTCGATTTCGATAAAGGACGGCCATGTGCGGAATTTTGGGGGTGGTGGCGACCACACCAGTCAATCAGTTGCTGTATGACGGCCTGCAAGTCTTGCAGCATCGCGGGCAGGACGCTGCGGGGATAGCCACCGGCGAAGGCGGCCGGTTTCACATGCACAAAGGCTCAGGCCTGGTGCGTGATGTGTTTCGCACCCGCAATATGCGCGATTTGGTGGGCAATTGGGGCATCGGCCATTGCCGTTATCCTACCGCCGGTTCTGCCGATAACGCAGCCGAAGCGCAGCCGTTTTATGTGAATTCGCCCTTTGGCTTGATGCTCGCGCACAATGGCAATCTGACCAATGCCTTGCAGCTGAAGCAGGACATGTTCTTGCAGGATTTGCGGCACATCAATACCAATTCCGATTCAGAAGTGCTGTTGAACGTGTTTGCGCATGAACTGCAAGTGGCCTCCAATGCGCCGCAAGTCAATGCCGAGACGATATTCAAGGCCATCGCCGGCGTGCATCGCCGTGTCAAAGGCGCTTATGCGGTCGTGATCATGATTGCCGGTTATGGTTTGGTCGCGTTTCGCGATCCCTATGGCATCCGTCCGCTGGTGATTGGCCGTAACGATACGCCCGGCGGCACAGAATTTTTGGTGGCCTCTGAAAGTGTGGCGATTGACACCCTGGGCTTTAAGCTCTTGCGCGACGTTGAACCCGGCGAGGCGATCTTGATTGACTTGCGCGGCAACTTCCTGAGCCGCCAATGCGCAGACCGCACGGTGCATGCGCCGTGCATGTTTGAATTCGTTTATTTGGCGCGCCCTGACTCGGTGATGGACGGCATTTCAGTGTATGAAACGCGTGCCCGGATGGGGGAGTTTCTGGCCGATAAACTTCGTCGCACCCTGCCGCACCTGGAAATTGATGCCATCATTCCCATCCCCGATTCGAGCCGACATTCCGCCATGGATATGGCCGCACGCCTGAATCTGCCCTACCGCGAAGGCTTTGTCAAAAACCGCTATATTGGCCGCACGTTCATCATGCCGGGGCAGGCGACCCGGCGCAAATCGGTGCGCCAAAAGCTCAATGCCATCGCGCAGGAATTCAAAGGCCGCAATGTGATGTTGGTGGATGACTCCATTGTGCGCGGCACGACGAGTCGCGAAATCATCATGATGGCGCGCGAAGCCGGGGCGAAAAAAGTTTATTTTGCTTCAGCCTCGCCGCCAGTCAGGTTTGCCAACGTTTATGGCATTGACATGCCAAGCCGTTCGGAACTCATTGCATCGTTCCGCACGGATGAGGAAATTTGCCGCGAGATTGGCGCGGATGCCCTGGTGTACCAGGATCTTGAGGATTTAAAGGCCGCGGTGCGGGCGATTAACCCTAGCATCACGCAGTTTGAAACCTCCTGTTTTGACGGCCATTATGTGACGGGCGATGTCACCCCGGCCTATTTGCGGAAAATGGAGCTGGAACGCGACCAGCCCAAGGCATCAACTGCGGAGCCCGAAGACAATGATCCGGTTGATCACCACGATGGCACACAGCTAGGCCTTAATTTGGGGCACGGCTAACGCCCATGTTCATGGCTGCCCAAGAATTTCAGCGTTTGAGAAACCTATTTGAGATTGACTGAGGTTGTGATGACAGATTTTTCTTCCCCTGCAACGTCAGCCGATGCGCTGGCAACACCTGCGCAGTCAATACCTGACTGGTCGCCAGAGACGCTCGCCGTGCGTGCGGGGCAAACGCGCAGCCAGTTTAATGAGCACGCCGAAGCGCTCTATTTGACCTCAAGCTTTGTGTTTGAAAGCGCAGCGCAAGCCGCCGCGCGGTTTTCAGGCGCCGAGGCGGGCATGGTCTATGCCCGCTTTACCAACCCGACGGTGAGCATGATGCAAACCCGCCTGGCGGCGTTAGAGGGCGCCGAGGCCTGTGTGGCCACGGCCAGTGGCATGGCGGCGATCATGTCCACCGTCATGGCCTTGATGAGTGCAGGGGGTCACATTGTGTCCTCGCGCAGTATTTTCGGCGCCACGCAACAGTTGTTCAGCACGATTTTTTCTCGTTTTGGCATAGAGACCACGTATATCGACTCATCCGACCCTGCTGTCTTTGCCGCAGCCATCCAGTCCAATACGCGCATTCTGTTTCTCGAAACACCCTCCAATCCGCTCACCGAAGTGCTCGATATTGCCGCCTTGGCCGCTGTTGCACATGCCCGTGGCGTGTTGCTGGTGGTCGATAACTGTTTTTGCTCTCCGGCCTTGCAGCAGCCTTTAAAACTGGGCGCTGACATTGTGATCCACTCCGCCACCAAATATCTTGACGGCCAAGGTCGCGTGCTCGGTGGCGCAGTATGCGGGCCCAAGGCGTTGGTGGATGAGGTGTTCAAGTTCCTGCGCACCGCCGGGCCGACCATTTCGCCCTTTAATGCCTGGATCATTTTGAAGGGCATGGAAACCTTATCCCTGCGCATGCATCAGCAATCGGCCAATGCCCTGTCCTTGGCGCACTGGCTGGAACAACAACCGGAAGTCGCACGCGTGTTCTATCCCGGCTTGCCCTCCCATCCGCAACATGCGCTGGCCATGCGGCAGCAGGCCACGGGCGGCGCGATTGTGGCCTTTGAAGTGCATGGTGGCCGCGAGGCGGCATGGCGCGTGGTCGACCACTGCCGCTTGCTGTCGATCACGGCCAATTTAGGTGACACAAAAACCACGATTACCCATCCGGCATCGACAACCCACGGGCGCATTTCGCCTGAAGCCAGGGCAGCTTCAGGCATCAAGGAGGGCTTGTTGCGCGTGGCGGTTGGCCTGGAAAGCCCGCTGGATTTGCAGTCGGATATTGCGCGCGGATTAAAAGGCTAGCGGGTGTTCGGCCGCTTGAGAAGTACAGGCCGTGCGGAATTTTCTAACAATCCGTTCGGCAAGCTAGCTTGATAAGTCGATGCGGCGCAGCGAGCCGTCAGGCAATAGCTCCAGGGCATCGCCGCGCTGGGTCTCCCAGTCTGACAATACCCAGCGCTCGCTCATGGCGCCATTGTTGCCGAGCACAATCTGCTCACAGCACGGGCGGTGCGTGTGGCCGTGGATCAGCCGTTGGCAGCCTGAAGCTAACAAGGCTTTTTTAACGGCAGCGGGATTTACGTCCATGATGCGGTTGGATTTTTCAGCCGTCGCGGCTTGGCTTTTTGCGCGCAAAGCGGCGGCTTCCGCACGGCGCGTTGCGAGTGGGCGCGCCAAAAAATCCGTTTGCCAGGCAGGGTTGCGCACCAAAGCGCGAAAGGCCTGGTAATCGGTGTCGTCCGTGCATAGCGTGTCGCCATGCATGATGAGAAGCGCCGTGTTGCCAGCGCCGACTTTTTCAACATCCCCCAGGCGCGCCAGGCCGGCCGCCTTGGCAAATGCATCGCCAAGCAGGAAATCACGATTGCCGGCGATAAAAAAGACTTGCGTGCCCTGGTCAGCCAGGTGGCGAATAAGGGTTGCAATTTCAGCATTGAACGGATTGCTGAGGTCATCGTCACCAATCCAGGCGTCGAATAAATCACCCAGAATGAATAGCCGGGCTACTTTTGCCTGCGCTGTGTCGGCCAGAAAAGCGGCAAAGCGCGCGGTGAGATCGGGGCGATCGGCGCTTAAATGCAGGTCTGAAACAAAGCGGCTAAGCCCATTTGGGTACATCATGGGCTTGGCAGCTAATGTCATTTCCTGGATATTGGCGTGAAACAACGCCATTTGATGCCGGGGCAGGCCACCCGCGCAGCGAGCCAGACAGCCTCCTCCCCCGTGCGGGGAGCGGGAGGGGGCGGGTCTTTATGCTGCCTTTCGCGTGTTTCATCATCAGCGGGTGGCATTTACTTGCCATGAGCGTTAGATAACTTCGGCGCGCTCGATGATTACATCGACGGTCGGCACATTTTGGTGAAAGCTCACCGTGCCGGTGGGCACGGCCTTGATTTTATCGACCACCTCTTTGCCTTCAAGGACTTCGCCAAACACGCAGTAGCCCCAGCCATCCTGACAGGTGCCGTAGTTAAGGAAATCGTTGTCCGCCACATTGATGAAAAACTGTGCTGTGGCCGAATGCGGGTCGGACGTGCGCGCCATGGCCACGGTGTAATTGTTGTTGCTCAAGCCATTGTTGGCTTCGTTGTCGATCGGCGCGCCAACGGGTTTTTGCTTCATGCCCGGCTCAAAGCCGCCGCCTTGGATCATGAAACCGGGGATCACGCGGTGGAAGATTGTGTTGTCGAAGTGGCCTTTTTGAACGTAGTCGATAAAGTTGGCCACGGTCTTGGGCGCTTTTTCAGCGTTGAGTTCCAGGGTAATGACGCCGTGATTGGTAGTAATTTTGATCATGTTTAATCTTTCAAGGGTGTTTAACGTGAAATACCTGGGCCAAGTGCGCTATGTAAGCATCGAGCGTAGCGGGCCATGGCGTAGCCTCCCCGTGAGGGAAGGATGGGAGGGGCGGGCTTTTTTATGTGCAGCCCTTGATGCAATGAGGTTGACGCATTTCATGATTCGGGGCGGCTCAGCGGAACGCTGGGCGTTTGGGCAAGGGAATGCAGGCAAGCGTGGCAACGCCATGTTTTTTGTAAGCTTATTTTTTTTCGTTAAGGATTTTGACGGACTCGACTACCACGGGCGTGGTGGGCACGTCCTGGTAAAAGCCGACATTGCCGGTACGCGTTTTGCCAATTTTTTCGACAATCTCAAAACCCTTGATGACCTTGCCAAACACGGCATAGCCCCAGCCATCGGGATTGGGATAGTTGAGTGAGTTGTTGGGCTTCAAGTTGATGAAAAACTGTGCGCTGGCAGAATGCGGATCGCCCGTGCGCGCCATGGCGATGGTGCCCGCATCATTTTTGAGGCCATTTTTCGCTTCATTCTGAATCGGCTCATGGGTGGGCTTTTCTTTCATGCCCGGCGCAAAGCCGCCGCCTTGAATCATGAAACCGTCGATCACGCGATGAAACAGCGTGCCGGCGTAAAAGTCTTCCTTCACGTAACGTAAAAAGTTCGCCACGGTCAGCGGCGCTTTTTCAGGATACAACTCAATCAAAATGGTGCCTTGCGAGGTTTTCATTTCAACTTGCGGGTTGGCGGCAAAGGCGCCCAGGCTGAAAAATAGTGCGGCAAAGAAGGCCGTAACAGGCAGGATAAAGCGGTGCATAAAGTCTCCAAAAGTGAAGTGGATGAAAAGCGCGGGCTAAAGGGTGGCCTCGCGCGTTACTGCGGGGACAGGCTGCCCAGGAGGCCGAGTTTTTTTTGCACACCCGGATTGCCTGGGGCAAGTTTATCTGCCTGGCTGTAGGATTCTTTGGCCAGGCGGGCGTAAATATCGCCCAGGTTTTCATGCGCGGTGGCGTAAGAAGGGTGGGTGCGGATGGCCATTTCCAGCGCCATGCGGGCATTGTCCAGCTGGTTCAGCTTGGCGTAAATCACCGCCAGGTTATTGTAGGGTTCGGGCAGCTCGGGGTAGTCTTCGGTTAGCTTCTTGAAGATGGCAATCGCCTCGCTGGTGCGGTTCATCTCATTTAACGCCACCCCCTTGAGAAAGCGTGCATGGGCATCCGCCGGATTGGCTTCCAGATACGGCGCGAGCGCGGTGAGCGCGGGCGCATACTGGCGCTGATTGATCATGTCAGCAATGTCGTCAAGCGAGGCCGCCTGTGCGTGGGCTGAGGTGGCGGAAAGGTGGGAAAGCATCAAGATCAAGCTGGCAAACAGGGCAAAAATGACGCGGCTGGATGCTGCGCGCCGTGGGTTCAAAGGGGTTTTTGTCATGTTGTATACTTCTCGCAGTTTCCCGCACATTGCCGGGCTGGGCTTAGCCGCAATGCGCATACTGGGTGTTGAATTCTAACAACAAGCACCCTGAGCCTACAACCAGGGTTGCGTTGCAGCGAAGTTCAATCCCGATAACCGCAATAACCACAACCCGCCTCGTGCTGACTATTTATCCAGATGCTCAAGCTCTATAACACCCTTGCCCGCGAAAAGCAGGCCTTTATTCCGATTAACCCCGGCCAAGTCAGCATGTATGTGTGCGGCATGACGGTGTATGACTATTGCCATTTGGGCCATGCTCGCGTGATGGTGGTGTTTGACCTTGTCGCCCGCTGGCTGCGCGCGAGTGGCTATCAGCTCAAATACGTGCGCAACATCACCGATATTGACGACAAGATCATTCGCCGCGCGCAGGAAAACAAGGAAACCATCCGCGAGTTGACGAATCGCTTCATCACGGCAATGACCGAGGATGCCGCAGCGCTGGGCGTCTTGCCGCCGGATGCCGAGCCGCGTGCGACAGACTATGTGGCGCAAATGAAAGACATGATTGCCACCCTGGAAAAGAATGGCTACGCCTATGTGGCAGCCAATCGTGATGTGTGCTATTCAGTGAGGAAGTTTGCTGGCTACGGCAAGCTGTCCGGCAAATCGCTGGAAGATTTGCGTGCCGGTGAACGGGTCGATGTGACCGCTGGCAAGCAGGATCCGCTCGATTTCGTGCTCTGGAAACAAGCCAAGGAAGAAGAGCCAATCGAAGCCAAATGGGAATCGCCCTGGGGCGCTGGCCGACCCGGATGGCATATCGAGTGCTCGGCCATGGCGAAGGATTTGCTGGGCGACCACTTTGATATTCACGGCGGCGGGCAGGACTTGCAGTTCCCGCACCACGAAAACGAGATTGCGCAATCCGAGGGCGCGTGTGCGGATCCATCCCATCGGCATTTTGTCAATTACTGGATGCACAATGGCTTTGTGCGCGTGGATGACGCGAAAATGTCCAAGTCGCTGGGCAATTTTTTCACCATACGCGAAGTGCTCAAAAAATACGATGCCGAAGTGGTGCGCTTTTTCATTTTGCGCGCGCACTACCGCAGCCCGCTCAATTATTCCGACGCGCATCTGGACGACGCGCGCCAGTCGCTCACGCGGCTTTACACCGCATTGAAGGGGCAGTTGGGCACAGCAACGGTGGATTGGAACGAAGCCCACGCACAACGCTTCAAGGCGGCGCTGGATGACGACTTCGGCACACCCGAGGCCATGGCCGTTTTATTTGATCTCGCCACCCGCATCAACCGGGGCGAGGTCGCCTTGGCCGGTCAGCTTCGCGCACTGGGTGGCGTGCTGGGACTTTTGCAGCGCGATGCGCAGGACTTTTTGCAGGCAACGCCGTCCGATGGGCTGAGCAACGAGATGATTGAAGAAAAAGTCGGCGCTCGCGCTACGGCGAAAAAAGCCAAAAACTTTGCCGAATCCGACCGTATTCGCGATGAGCTTAAAGCCGCTGGCATTATTCTTGAAGACAGCCCGCAAGGGACAACCTGGCGGCGCGCGTAGGCTATTCAGTGACTTGCCGTGACATCATTAAAAATGATATGCGGACAATGAAAACAGGGTCCCGTCGTTTTTTGCGGTCATTGCGAGTGGCTTGTTTGGTTTCGCTGGCTTGGCCCGCGTGGCGACTGGCGATGATGTGCTGAATCCAGCCCGGTATGGTGGACGTGCAAGCCCGGCGCTGTTCAAGCGGGCAATTCAAAAGTTTTATTGGTCCTGAACTTAACCCGCCGAGCTTTTTCCAGGTACAGCAGTTACGCCCGGGGGATTGAACCGACGATGCGCACAACGTACAGGAGAACATGATGTCAAAACGCATGGCCAGGAAACTTGCCTACATCGGATGCGCACTGGCTGTGGTTTGGGCGCTGCCCGCCTGGGCCTTGCCGCGGGATGAAACAGTGAGCACCGCGGCTGATCAGAGCAGCATCGCCGTGACGATTTATAACGATAACCTGGCCCTGGTAAAAGATGCGCGGCGGGTAAAGCTGGCGCATGATTTAAATCAATTGGCCTGGCGGGAAGTGTCCGCCCAGATGCGGCCGGAAACCGCACAACTGCGCAATCTCACACAGCCTGCAGGGTTCCGTTTGCTTGAGCAAAACTTTGATTTTGACCTGCTGACACCGCAAAAATTACTCGAAAAATATGCCGGGCGCGAGGTGATGGTATTGAAAACCAATCCGGCCACCGGCGCTGAAACTCGTGAATCGGCGACGGTGTTGTCCACGCAACATGGTGTCGTACTGAAATTCGCTGATCGTATTGAAACGGGGGCGCCCGGCAGGCTGGCCTTTCCCGGCGTGCCTGATACGTTGCGTGATAAGCCCACGCTGGTGATCTCACTGCTTAGCCCGGCACAAGGCCAGCAAAATCTTGAGTTGTCTTATTTGACAGCAGGATTATCCTGGCGTGCGGATTACGTTGCCGAGCTTAACGCCAACGACAGCTTGCTGGATTTGAATGGCTGGGTCACTTTAATCAACCAAAGTGGCGCAGCTTACCCGCAAGCGAAGTTGCAGCTAGTCGCAGGCGACCTGAACCGTGTGCAAGAAAACCAATCCAACCCGCGTGCCATGCTGGCCATGGCAGCCAAAGTAGCGGATGCAGCGGAGATGCAGCAAGAGTCTTTGTTTGAATACCATCTCTACACACTGCAACGGCCAACAAGCCTGGCGGAGAATCAAACCAAGCAAGTCGCCTTGATGGCCGCCACGCAAGTGCCCACCAAGAAAACCTATTTGCTGGAAGGCGCGCCGCATTATTATTTTAATTCCGCTGGCGAGGGTGGTGATTTAGGCCAGAAATTAAAAGTGGCTGTGGTGATCGATTTTCAAAACAAGGGTGATGGCTTGGGCATTCCCTTACCCAAGGGCGTGATCCGGGTTTATAAAAAAGATAGTCAGGGCAACGCGCAATTTGTGGGTGAAGACCGATTGGACCACACCCCAAAAAATGAAACAGTCCGCTTGAAATTAGGCCACGCCTTTGACGTAACCGCGAATAAAAAACAGACATCGTTTCAACGCTTGGCTAATAGCGGCCGCTACACCATCAATACAGAATCAGCCTATGAGATCGTTTTGAGTAACGCCAAGCCAGAGGCTGTGATTGTCAGCGTGCGTGAGCCGATGCCCGGTGATTGGACGATAGTGAGCGAATCTCAACCGCACACCAAGCGTGCCGCAGGTGTTGCCGAGTGGCAGGTCCGCGTGCCGGCCGAAGGCAAAGCGACCTTGACTTACCGGGCGCGGATCAAACAATAATCTGGGATGATGATTGCGCTTGTCATCAAGGCTTCTGTAAAAAAGCTACGCCAGTTTTCTGTCGTGGCTTTTCGGCAAAGCAGGGGGATGTCGCTGTTAAAGCGCAGAGATTACTTCGCCACTGCGCTAAAGACTTTCTTGAGCAAATCACTGCCTGCTTGCAACGGGTTGGCGCGTATTGTGCGCTCTTGCTCACCCACCACCTTATAAAGACGATCAAGCGCTTGCCTGGTGACGTAATTTTCTACCGTGTCCTGGCCTTTTTTGCTCACGCCAAATTTGCTGGCCATGTCGGCATAGCTGTTGTACTGCTGAGCCAAGCCTGACTTATCGGTTGTTGCTTTAACAATCGGCAAAAAGCGTTTGGTCAGCGAGGCTTCAGTTTTCCTGCGGAAAAAATCAGTTGCGGCAGTCTCGCCCCCGGTCAGAATTCCTTTGGCATCTTCGAGCGTCATGCTTTTGACTGCCCCCACCAGCAAGGTTTTTGCCTCAGGCACTGCCGCCTCGGCTGCGCGATTCATCGACAAAACCAAATCATCTGCTTGTTGCCCCATGCCCACAGCACGCATCGTTTTTTCGCCTTTTTGCAGCATGGGTGGCAAAGGAATCCTCATCGCCGCGTTGCCAAAAAAACCATCTTTCTGGCCCAGTTGCGCAACCGCTATTTCAGCACCCCGGCTAAGCGCTTCTTTTAAGCCGGCATTCATCTCGGATGAAGTCAGGCTGCCCACGCCAGCACCGCTTGCGCTTGCCGCCGCACCGGCAGCAGAACCCGCAGGAGATGCCGTCGCGGCAGAAGCGCCCTTGTTCTTCTCCAGCACGCTCTTGAGTGCGTCACCATAATCAAGCGCCTGGGCAGACCAGCCCAGGCACAAGGCGCCTAACCCGATTAAACATCTTGAGAAAACTGGTTTCATATGCAGCTCCTGATCAAAATGAAAAAGCCTGACAGCAAAAGTCGGCGCTGGCGATACGCCGTGAAACTTTGAATCTGACCCCAGGGAATGCAAAGCCATTGCTGGAAAGTCCTCCCGGGGGGGCGGCGAATGCAGCGCAGCCTTGGGAATGAAGACAGAAAACCAACGCCGACCACTACTGGCGCTGGTGCTGCTCTTTGAACTCCGTAAGCCCCACGGGCGCAATGATTTTTTGCCATGCTTGATATTTATCCGCCAAAGACATAGCCGCATTGGCAGGGCTGGTAGAAGGAAGGCGACAATAATGGAGCGGATGGGTTGCGAGGCTGCCGAAGTTGTTAATGTTGCTGCTGTTACCCACAACATGCCGTTTAAAACAGGCCTCTGCAGTTGCCCCGTTGAAAAAAACGTGCGTGATGTGCTTGTGCGTTTCAAAAAACGCCCCGAAGTTATTCGCAATCTCCGAATCGCGTGCGATCCTGCTATCCAGGCTGCCTTCCCGCGTGCAGGACTGCAACACATCCCAAAGCGCAATGCGCGCCGATTTTAACGCGGCAATTCTCTCGGCATAAGGCGCAGAAAAATCAAACCCCAGCAACTCGGCGACGATGCGCCAAAAAGCGTTTTGCGGGTTGGCGTAATACTGGTTTGCCGTGAGCGAAATGTTGCCGGGCATGCTGCCCAGGATGAGGGCTTTTGCATCTTGGGATGCAATGGGCTGAAAGCTGTGAATGCTTGGCATAGTGACCGTTTCGTTGATGGCAAGTTGGTTAATGCAGTTGTAGCTCCCTCTCTCACCCCGGAAAGCTACAATAAAACGGATTCGGCACCACATGCAAAGCCCCTCTCTAAGCCAGCCCTAAAAACAGCAGCTACCCCTTTCTCCCATCTCACGTTAAGCACTTGTATGACGCCGCGAGCGCTGCAGGCAAACCTCTTTCGCAGCATATCCAGAACGAGGTGTTCGCCCAGCTATTATCCCAGTACGAAACCAATGTAAAATTTAAAACTAAGCTGCAGGTTCAGGCTCCCGAGGCAGCCACTTTTGCGGAGAAATCTCTCGATGCCATCCATCAACACTACCAAACGCCCAGCAGCAAGCGCACCGACCCCCGAGGACGATGGGCGCTACTACATCCCGCCCGGAGGGCAGCCGACCCTGGAAGACCGGCGGAAGTGAACCGCGCAGGGCGCAAGGGCGTACGAAGCGCTTATGGCGCTGACCCCGGCGGAGCGCGAACTTCGCCGCAAACAGATCGACGCGGGGATAGTTCCCAAGAGGCTGGTATTGTAGCTTTCCGGGGTGAGAGCCGTTGCTGCAATAAAGTAACCGCCTTAGGGCGGTGTACTGAAGGGCGGTGTACTGAATCCGGCCCGACAGGCTTGCCTGTCGGGCCTTTTACTTTGAGGGTTCAGTGCCATAGCTAACATGGCAATGGCATTTACCGTCTCACCCGCGCCGATTTTTCAGGGCAGGCCTCGGGGGGGCAAGGGTACATGTGAATCGCTGATGTGACGTGCTATGTCATGTGCTCAAGGGTTCTGGGGTTTTTATTCGCTAAAAAACTCTTTCACC
>DILC01000064.1:0-8718 GCA_002424865.1 Rhodocyclaceae bacterium UBA5602
AGGGGAGGATGGGAGGGGCGGGTTCATTTGCCAGCCCTTGGCGCAACGAAGTGGATGGGTTTCATGATTTGGGGCGGCTCATTGGAGCTATGTGCGTTATTGTTGTAGGCTTGGAGGATCAAATGATGGACATGCGCGTGGAGGCGGTCGTGGAAATGGCCAGAACGTGGCCGGCAGAGGATCAGGCCGGGTTGCTGGATGCGCTGCTGTTCGGCTATTGGCGCGGCCGGCTGGACGGAAAATGAGTCCGCAAGTCAGGCCGGAAATTTGCAGGAATTTGCCTTGGCGATTGAGCGATTCAGCGGCTGGCCTGGGGTCATTTGATTTGCGGGTGTCAGAAAAAGTCGGTGCTGGCGGGACGGCGGATGGACTAAAAGACAAATTCAAGTGCTGTTATCCGTGCATTGAACCTGCAAACCGCCGTTTTCCGCTGCCAGTTTTTTTGAACCGCTGATGCATACTGAACTTTTCCTGCTTTCCTCACTTGCCGGGGGGCTCAGCGATGCGCCCGCTGGCCGGTCCGTGCGGCTGTCCGGCGTTGTCGCTTCGCGCCAGCCCTTTCTGTCCAACGCACCATCGGACGCATCCAACGGCGGTTTCCGGGTTGAAGCAAATTTAGATTC
Source organism: Rhodocyclaceae bacterium UBA5602 (assembly GCA_002424865.1). Classification (GTDB taxonomy): domain Bacteria; phylum Pseudomonadota; class Gammaproteobacteria; order Burkholderiales; family Rhodocyclaceae; genus Rugosibacter. Next base: position 624 of record DILC01000064.1, read on the forward strand.
TGAACACGTGTAAACATGGTCAAATAAATAACATGGAATTTATTCATCTTCCTGCGCTGGCGCAGGCTTCTGGCACGGTGCGTCTGCCCGGTTCGAAGAGCATTTCCAACCGTGTGCTGTTGCTGGCCGCACTGGCTGAAGGCACGACCGAGATCCATGATGTGCTGGTTGCCGATGACACGCAAGTCATGCTGGTAGCACTGCAAAAACTCGGCATTGGTTTGAACCCATGTCCAGACATGGCGGCGACCGGTCCCACGGCATGGCGCATCGAAGGTTGTGGTGGCGCATTTCCGGTCAAGGCGGCGGATCTTTTCATGGGTAACGCGGGCACGGCGATTCGTCCGCTGACCGCCGCCCTGGCCTTGTCGGGTGGCCATTACACGTTAAGCGGCGTGCCGCGCATGCATGAGCGGCCGATCGGCGATCTGGTGGATGGCCTGTGCCAGATCGGCGCCGATGTGCGTTATACCGGGCAGCCGGGTTTCCCGCCGTTGGAGATTCATCCCGCCACGGTGGATTTATCGCGGCCTATCCGCTTGCGCGGGGATGTCTCGTCGCAGTTTTTGACAGCTTTGCTCATGGCCTTGCCGCTCAGCGGACAGGCGAGTGGCCAAGCGGCGACGATAGAAATCACCACTGAGCTGATCTCGCAGCCCTATGTTGAGATTACGCTCAACCTGATGGCGCGGTTTAGCGTCGTGGTGCAGCGCGAAGGCTGGCAGCGGTTCGTGATTCCGGCGGGGCAGCGCTATCGCAGCCCCGGTGTTCTGCAAGTCGAGGGCGATGCCTCTTCCGCGTCTTATTTTCTGGCCGCCGGTTTGTTGGGTGGCGGGCCGGTGCGGGTGGAGGGGGTGGGTAAGCACAGCATCCAGGGTGACGTGCGTTTTGCCAAGGCGCTGGCGGCCATGGGGGCGGAGATTACCTGGGGCGAGCACTTTATCGAGGCGAAGCGGGCAGGTCAAATCAAGGCCTTTGATCTGGATTTGAACCACATTCCCGATGCCGCGATGACCCTGGCGGTGTGCGCCTTGTTTGCCGATGGCCGCAGCGTGCTGCGCAATATCGGTTCCTGGCGCGTGAAGGAAACGGACCGCATCGCCGCGATGGCGACTGAATTGAAGAAGCTGGGGGCAACGGTTGAGGCGGGTGAAGACTGGCTTGCCGTCTCGCCACTGCGCGCCGCAGGCTTGAGCCCGTCTCTGGAAAGCCCCCTTGGCGCGCCGGCTTTTACGCATTATCTGCCCAACGTCGCCATTGATACGTATGACGATCATCGCATGGCGATGTGCTTTTCGCTAGTGGCCTTGGCGGGCGTGCCCATCATCATTAACGATCCGGCCTGCGTGCGCAAAACCTTTCCGGATTATTTTGATGCGCTGGCCAGTATCGCCGCGCCGGTGATTGCCATTGACGGGCCGTCGGCTTCCGGCAAGGGGACGGTGGCGTCCTTGGTGGCTGAAAAACTGGGTTATCACTATCTGGATAGCGGTGCGCTGTATCGGCTCACGGCTTTGGCGGCGATGCGGGCAGGTGTCGCCTTGGATGATGAAGCGGGTGTGGCGGCGCTGGCGGCCAGTTTGCCCGCACGATTTGCCCATGCGCGCGTGTTCTTGCATGACGAGGATGTCACCGATGCGATTCGCACGGAAGAGGCTTCCGCAGGTGCGTCGCGCGTGGCGGTTTTGGCGGGCGTGCGGGCAGCGTTACTCGCGCGGCAGCGGGCATGGCGGAAGTTCCCGGGCCTCGTGGCGGATGGGCGGGATATGGGCTCGGTGGTCTTTCCTCATGCCAATACGAAAATATTTTTAACGGCTTCAGCCCAGGCGCGTGCAGAAAGACGTTATAAACAGTTGATCGAAAAGGGCTTGACTGCTAACATGCATGCCCTTTTGCAGGATTTGCAAGCGCGGGATGAACGCGACGCTCAACGTAGCGAAGCGCCACTTCGCCAATGTAAAGATGCCCATTGGGTGGATACCACGCAAATGGGCATTGCAGAAGCCGTTGCTGCTGTCATGGCGGTGGCGGGGGAAGGCAGCTAGCCTGGGTTCAACCGGTTGCCAGCTGGTTTCAGTTGTTTGTTTTTCCGATCGTACTGATTGTTTTATCCCGTGTTTTACCCCGTGTTGGCAAAGTTAAAAAACGTGAAGGTTTAGACAACCAAAGCTTCCTTTCCCTTTGCCGGCGAATAAAAACCAACCTGTCACTTCGGTGACAAAAATCTAGTAAGGCTCCTATCTATGTCAACAACTGCTATTGCCGAAAGCTCACCTATGGAAAGCTTTGCAGCATTATTTGAAGAAAGCCTCCAGCGCCAGGAAATGCGTGCCGGTGAAGTGATTACGGCCGAAGTCGTCCGCATCGACCAGAATTTTGTGGTCGTCAATGCCGGTCTCAAGTCCGAGAGCTCCATCGCGATTGAAGAGTTCCAAAATGAACGTGGCGAACTGGAAGTCGCACCCGGCGATTTCATTCAGGTCGCGATTGAAATGCTGGAAGACGGCTATGGCGCCACGCGCCTGTCCCGCGAAAAAGCCAAGCGCATTTCTGCCTGGAACGATCTGGACAAGGCGCTCACCGACGGCACGCTGGTCAAGGGCTTTGTGAGCGGTAAAGTCAAAGGCGGCCTGACTGTCATGGTCAATGGCATCCGCGCTTTCTTGCCGGGCTCCTTGGTGGATACCCGTCCTGTCAAAGACACCACGCCGTTTGAAAATAAGGAATTCGAATTTAAAGTCATCAAGCTCGACCGCAAGCGTAACAACGTGGTGGTTTCCCGCCGTGCGGTGATGGAAGCGACCATGGGCGAAGACCGCCAGCAATTGCTCGAAGGCTTGAAAGAAGGCACGATCATCAAGGGCATCGTCAAGAACATTACCGACTACGGCGCATTCGTTGACCTGGGGGGCATTGACGGCCTGTTGCACATTACCGACCTGGCCTGGCGCCGTGTGCGCCACCCCAGCGAAGTCATCAATGTGGGCGATGAAGTCACCGCTAAGGTGTTGAAGTTCGACCAAGAGAAAAACCGCGTGAGCCTGGGCATGAAGCAGCTCGGCGAAGATCCGTGGGTGGGCATTGCGCGCCGTTACCCCGCCGGTACGCGCCTGTTCGGTAGCGTCACCAATCTGACTGACTACGGTGCGTTCGTTGAAATCGAGCAAGGCATTGAAGGTCTGGTGCACGTCTCCGAAATGGATTGGACCAACAAGAACATTCATCCCACCAAGGTGGTGCAGTTAGGCGATGAAGTTGAAGTCATGATCCTGGAAATTGACGAAGAGCGCCGCCGTATCTCCCTGGGCATGAAGCAGTGCATTCCCAACCCATGGGAAGAGTTTGAAATGAACCACAAGAAGGGCGATAAGGTCAAAGGCCAGATCAAGTCCATCACTGACTTTGGTGTGTTCATTGGCTTGCCTGGCGGCATTGATGGCCTGATCCACTTGTCCGATCTTTCCTGGTCTGCCCCTGGCGAAGAAGCCAAGCAAAACTTCAAGAAGGGCGATGAGCTCGAAGCCGTGGTGCTGGCGATTGATGTTGAAAAAGAGCGTATCTCCCTGGGCGTCAAGCAGCTCGACGGGGATCCATTCACCAGCTTTGTGGCCACGCATGACAAGAGCAGCATGGTCACAGGCCCGGTCAAGACCGTGGATGCCCGTGGCGCAGTGATTGACCTGGGCGATGACGTCGAGGGTTATTTGCGTGTTTCCGAGTTCTCGCGTGACCGTATTGAAGACTTGACCCAGCACCTGAAAGTGGGTGATGTGGTTGAGGCGATGATCACCAATGTGGATCGCAAGACGCGTTCGATCAATTTGTCGATCAAGGCAAAAGATCAGGCTGAACAGTCACAGGCAATTCAAAAGCTGGCCACGGAGAGTGCAGGCAATGCCGGTACCACCAGCCTCGGCGCTTTGCTTAAAGCCAAGTTGAAGCAACAGTAATCCGTAGCGCGATTATGACTAAATCGGAACTTATCAACCGGTTGGCAGAGCGCTTTCCGCAACTGGGCGCGAAGGATGCTGACTTCGCGGTCAAGGTTCTGCTCGATGCGCTCTCGGCTGCTTTGGTTAACGGGGATCGCATCGAAGTCCGCGGGTTTGGCAGTTTTTCACTGAACTACCGGCCGCCACGGATTGGCCGGAACCCCAAGTCGGGTGAGAAGGTGCACGTGCCTGAAAAGTATGTGCCCCATTTCAAGGCCGGCAAGGAGTTGCGGGAGCGGGTTGATCTCGGGCTAGCAAAGCCGTGACAAAGCCGTGAATGTCACCGCAAAGGTGTATAAAAGCGGCACTTGGCAACAAGTGCCGCTTTTTTATTCTGTGCTGAATGAACGATTTTTAATGGATTAAGTTTTGTTAAACCTGGAAACCGCCGTTTTCCGCTTCCAATGTCGTTGAGCTGCTGATGAATGCTGAACTTTTCCTGCTTCCCTCCCCTGCCGGGGGACTCCGCGACGCACCCGCTGGCACGTCCGTGCGGCTCTTGGCGTTCGCTTCGCGCCAGCCCTTCCGCCCAACGCGCCAGCGGACGCGTCCAACGGCGGTTTCCAGGTTAAATGATCTGACAAGGTAAAACTGAATATGCTGCCCGCCTTATTTCAAATACTGTTGTGGATTTTTCGCTCGCTCCTATTTGTGGGCTTGCTGGGTTTGGCCATCAAAAACAGCGAGCTGATGGTGTTGCGTTTCTTTTTTGCGCAGGAATGGACGGCGCCTGTTTCCCTCGTGGTGCTGATCGTGTTTACCTTGGGTGTGGTGGTGGGCGTTGCTGCAGCCATCAGTTTTTCCCGTCGGCGCCAGCGCTCAGCACCCATAGCCAAGGGGCAGGGTCAGCATGGAAATTGAACTCTGGTGGCTTCTGGCCTTGCCCGGTTTTTTCGTGCTCGGCTGGCTGGCCGCGCGCATAGACATCAAGCAGTTAGTAAATGAATCGCGGGCTTTGCCGCATTCTTACTTCAAAGGCCTGAATTTTTTGCTCAACGAGCAGCCCGATCAGGCCATCGAAGCCTTTTTGGAAGCCGCGCGCGTTGATCCTGAAACCATCGAACTGCATTTCACCCTGGGCAGCCTGTTTCGCCGTCGCGGCGAGACCGATCGCGCGATTCGCATGCATCAGCATTTGATCGAGCGCGATGCCCTGGATGCGACACAGCGTCTCTTTGCGCTTTCGGAATTGGGACAGGATTATCTAAAAGCAGGCCTGCTGGACCGCGCAGAAGATATTTTTCTCAAGCTGCGCGGCACGGCCTTGCATGAGGATGCGCTGAAAAACCTGCTGGAAATTTATCAGCAAGAAAAAGAATGGCAAAAAGCGATTGATATTGCCGAAGCCTTGCCCGACCACGCAGACTACTTATGGCAAAAGGCGGTGGCTGAATTCCATTGCGAACTGGCAGCGAATGCCTTGGTATCCGGCAAGGTGGATGAGGCCAGGACGCTGTTGCAGTCTGCGCTCACGCATAACCGAAAATGCGTCCGCGCCTTGATGCTGCTGGGGGATTGCGAGCTAAAAGTCGGCGCTGGCGAGACGGCGATTGAACACTGGAAACGCATCGAACAATACAACCCGGCCTACATTGGCCTGGTGGCGGAGCGCTTGATGGTTGCGCACGCGCAACTCGGGAAGAAAAAGGACGGCATTGCGTTGTTGCGTTCCTGGATTGAGCGCTATCCATCGCTGGATTTGCTGCAAGTGATCCTGGATGCGGAAATGCAAGCGGGCCACACCGAATCGGCGTACAAGCTGGTGCGCGACGAATTGCGGCGTAACCCCACGTTGCTGGGCCTGGAAAAATTTCTTGAAGCGCAGGTGGCGGTCACGGACGAAGCGCGTCGCCCGGATTTGGAGTTCGTCAGGCACTTGATCCACAACCATACCCGGCGGGTCGCGCGCTATCGCTGTGATGCCTGTGGCTTTAAAGCGCGGCAGTTTTACTGGCGCTGCCCCGGCTGCGGCGGGTGGGAGACGTATCCGCCTAAACGTACGGAAGAGTTTGACATTACTGTCTAAGCGTTGCGGTATGACGCCGGATTTTCCCAGACCATCTACTTGCATAAAAATCTGTTCATGAACAAAGAAGCATTGCCTAACACCGCTGCCGCCCGCGTCCTGATCGTGGGGGACGTGATGCTCGACCGGTACTGGTTTGGCGAGGTCTCCCGCATCTCGCCCGAGGCGCCCGTGCCGGTGGTCAAAATTGAAAAAAGCGAAGAGCGCCCGGGCGGGGCGGCGAATGTGGCGCGCAACTGCGCAGCCTTGGGCGCACAGGTGGCGCTGCTCTCCGTGGTGGGCGCGGATGAAGCGGGCAAAACGCTGGCGCGCCTGATGGCAGATAGTCATATTGAATCCAGTCTGCATGAAGATGCCGGCATGAATACGACGGTCAAATTGCGCGTGATTGGCCGGCAGCAGCAGCTCTTGCGCATTGATTTTGAAAACACGCCAGACCACGAAGTGCTGCGCGCCAAGTTGGCCGACTTCACTACGCGCCTGGCGCAATCTGATGTGGTGATTTTGTCGGACTATGGCAAAGGGGGCTTGACGCACATCACCGAAATGATTGCGCTAGCCAGGCAGGCGGGCAAGCCCGTGCTGGTCGATCCCAAGGGGGATGACTACGCGCGTTATGCCGGGGCGACTTTGCTTACGCCCAACCGGGCGGAACTGCGCGAAGTCGCCGGCACTTGGCACAGCGAAGCGGAGCTTGCCGCCAAAGCGCAACAGCTGCGTGAGTCGCTGGATTTGTCTGCCTTGCTGGTCACGCGCAGCGAAGAGGGCATGACGCTTTTTTCAGCCGCTGGCACTTGTCATGAAGCGGCCGTGGCGCGCGAAGTTTATGATGTGAGTGGCGCCGGGGATACCGTGATTGCCACGCTGGCGGTGATGTTGGCCAGCGGTTTGCCCATTGAGCAAGCCTTGTTTTTGGCGAACCGTGCAGCGGGTATTGTGGTCGGCAAACTGGGCACGGCCACGTGCTCGCTGGAAGAATTACGGGAAAGCATGGGATAGTTTTGTGCTTGAATTGGTGCCCTGGGCCATGGGCAGCCGATTTTTTCCGGATTGGCCGTGTTAGCAAATTATCGAGGTTGACTATGTATTACATCGTTACTGGCGCATGCGGTTTTATTGGCTCGAACCTGGTCAAGGCGTTAAATGATCGCGGCATTAGCGAGATTATTGCCGTGGATAATCTCACGCAAGCGGATAAATTCAGCAACCTTAACGATTGCGACATTGCCGATTACCTTGATCAGCAAGAGTTTATTGACATGATTGCGCATGGCCATTTTGATGGCGACCTCGCGGCCATCCTGCATCAAGGTGCGTGCTCTGACACCATGGAAACTGATGGCCGTTACATGATGGCAAACAATTATCGCTATTCGCTTTCCCTGCTCAACCACTGCCAAGCGCAGGAAGTGCCTTTTTTGTACGCCTCCTCCGCCTCGGTGTATGGCGGTGGCCATGTGTTCTCTGAGCAGCGCGAGCATGAAGCGCCGCTGAATGTGTATGGTTATTCAAAATTTTTGTTTGACCAAGTCGTGCGCCGCAGGCTGGCTTCCCATGCCGCAGGCGTGGATGCGCAAATTGTCGGCTTTCGCTATTTCAATGTGTATGGCCCGAGGGAGCAGCACAAAGGGCGCATGGCATCTGTCGCGTTTCATCACTTCAACCAGTACCGCAGCGAAGGCAAGGTTAAATTGTTCGCAGGCTATGGCGGTTATGACAACGGCGAACAAAGGCGCGATTTTGTCTACGTGGCCGATGTGGTGCGCGTGAATATGGCTTTTCTTGAAAATGGCGTCTCCGGCATCTATAACCTGGGCACAGGCCGCGCGCAAAGCTTTAACGAACTGGCCGTGGCTACGGTGAATAGCTGCCGCCAGCTGGACGGGTTGCCCGCTTTGCCACTGGCGGATTTAGTCGCGCAAGGGGCGATTGAATACGTTGCCTTTCCCGAGGCATTAAAAGGCAAGTATCAAAGCTTTACCGAAGCGGATCTCGCCCAGTTGCGAAGCGTCGGCTACACAGGGGAATTCGCGGCCGTGGCAGAGGGGGTCGCCGACTACATTCGCTGGCTGTCTGA
>DILC01000064.1:8752-45318 GCA_002424865.1 Rhodocyclaceae bacterium UBA5602
TGAAAGGTATTTGATGGCCTGGAAAACGCTGGAAGATTTTGTTGGCAACACGCCCCTGGTGCAGCTCAAACGCCTGCCGGGGACAGACAATGCGCGGCGCAATAATGTGGTGCTGGTCAAGCTCGAGGGTAATAACCCGGCCGGTTCAGTCAAGGACAGGCCTGCGCTGTCGATGATTTTGCGCGCTGAGGCGCGCGGGGAGATCAAGCCGGGCGACACGCTGATCGAGGCAACCTCGGGCAACACGGGTATTGCGCTGGCCATGGCCGCAGCCATGCGGGGTTACCGCATGGTCCTGATCATGCCGGAGAATCAAAGCATCGAGCGGCGCCAGACCATGAAAGCGTTTGGTGCGGAATTGATTTTGACGCCCAAGGCCGGCGGCATGGAATCGGCGCGGGATTTGGCCGAGGAAATGGTGCGCGCAGGGCGTGGCCGGGTGCTGGATCAATTCGCCAATGCCGATAACCCGCAGGCGCATTTTGACGGCACGGGCCCTGAAATCTGGCGCGACACCGCCGGGCGCGTGACGCATTTTGTTTCCAGCATGGGCACGACCGGCACGATCATGGGCTGCTCGCGATTTTTGAAAGCGCAAAATCCGGCGATTCGCATCATCGGCTGCCAGCCCGAAGAGGGCTCGCAAATCCCGGGTATCCGCAAATGGCCGACGGCGTATTTGCCGAAAATTTTTGACGCCACTCAGGTCGATCAGGTTGAAAACGTCAGCCAGGCCGAGGCTGAAAACATGACGCGACGGCTGGCCGCGGAAGAAGGCATTTTCGCGGGCATTTCGTCCGGCGGTGCGGTGCATGTGGCCTTGCGTATTGCCGCCAGCGTTGAGAACGCGGTGATTGTGGGCATCATTTGCGACCGTGGCGACCGCTATTTATCAACGGGCGTTTTCCCCGCCTAGTTTTCAGCTTTTGAGCTGCTGAATTGGGGGGGGCTAAAAAAGTCGGCGCTGGCGATACGGCGTCTCAGGTACTTTCAGACGTGCATTTTGCCCTCTGTGGGCACACCACCCCTATTGCGCATCGGCGAACAGCACGACGTTGAGCAGCATGCCCGGCGGGTAGGCGGATGCACCGGTCAGGGCGTTCTGGTAGCGCGCATCAAAGCTGGTTAGCTCAAGTTCGTGATCAATCAGGTGATTGAGCGCGTGCTCAACTGTGCCGGGAAGAAATTACCGTTCCAGGTCAACGGCTAAAAATCGCGGGCTGGTGTCAATCTGTTTGTAACGCGCCATGAAGAACTCTCCAGAAAAACTTCTGCTTCGAGTCTTGTTATTCCATTGGGTTCACCGCAAAATGCGCCTATCTATGGAAAATTTTTCTACAGCTTCGTCAGATGCGTTTAATTCATGAAGCTTGCCTATCTTAAAGATCGCCTCAATACCTATGAGCAGCTCATGCGGCTGGATAAGCCGATTGGTACCCTGCTCTTGCTGTGGCCGACGCTGTGGGCGTTGTGGATCGCCGCTCACGGTCAGCCGCCGGGGATCCTGGTATGGATTTTCGCGCTTGGCACACTGTTGATGCGTTCGGCCGGATGTGTGATCAACGATTGGGCTGATCGTGGTTTTGACCCGCATGTGGCGCGCACGAAAGAGCGGCCGCTGGCCGCAGGCCGTGCTTCCCCGCGCGAGGCCCTGGTTTTGGCGCTAGGGCTGACGCTTTGTGCCGGGCTGTTGATTTTGCCTATCTGGCGGGATGTTTGGCCGCTTGCCATCGTGGCGGTTTTTTTGGCGGCAAGCTACCCCTTTACCAAACGCTTCTTGGCAATTCCACAGGCCTATTTGGGCATTGCATTTGGTTTTGGCATTCCGATGGCTTTTGCCGCCATGCTGGGCAAGGTGCCGCCGTTGGCCTGGGCGATGTTGCTGGCAAATATTTTTTGGGCCGTGGCGTATGACACGGAATACGCGATGGTGGATCGTGAAGATGATCTCAAGATCGGCATTAAAACGGCGGCCATTACGTTTGGCCGGTTTGACGTGGCTGCCGTGATGATTTGCTATGCGGTTACCTTGCTCATCTTGGCCATGATAGGCAAAACGCTGGGTCTGGGATGGTTCTATAACGCAGGCTTGGGCGTGGCAGGCTTGATTGCGGGGTATCACTTTTTTCTCATTCGCCATCGCGAACCCAGGCAATGCTTTAAAGCCTTTCGCCATAACAACTGGTTCGGCGCGGCGATTTTTATTGGCTTGGTGGCTGAACTGAATCTGCGCTTTTTGCTGCCGCATTGATGAAAACGGTTGCAGTTATCGGCGGCGGTCCGGCGGGTTTGATGGCGGCTGAGGTGATGGCGCTAGGCGCAGAAAAGGGCAGCATGCAAGTTGAGCTGTTTGATGCCATGCCCTCCCTTGGCCGCAAGTTTTTGTTGGCCGGCGTGGGGGGCATGAACATCACGCACAGCGAACCCTTCGATCAATTTTTATCGCGTTATGGCTCACGCGCCGTATCGCTAGCGCCGACTTTTTCGTCCTTCACGCCCGCCATGCTGAGGGAATGGGTGCATGGGCTGGGTATCGGGACTTTTACTGGCTCATCCGGCCGTGTCTTCCCTTCGGATATGAAAGCTGCGCCCTTGTTGCGCGCCTGGCTGCATCGGCTACGCGAAGCGGGCGTGCGTTTTCATGTGCGCCATCGCTGGCTGGGCTGGACGAATACGGGCGAGTTGCGCTTTGCCACGCCCGCAGGGGAACTCAGCCAGCCGTTTGATGCCGTGGTGCTGGCCTTGGGCGGCGCTAGCTGGCCAAGGCTGGGCTCTGATGGCGAATGGGTACCGATACTTGAAGCGCGCTGTCAACATGAGTGCACAGAAAAAAGCATTGCACCGCTGCTACCCGCCAACTGCGGCTTTGATGTGGCTGGTGGCTGGAGCGGGCATTTGCGTACTCATTTTGCCGGACAGCCGGTTAAAACAATCGCGGTGCAATTTCTTGACGCCAATGGGCCAATGGACAGCCAAAAAGAAGCGCGCAAAGGTGAGCTGATGCTCTCTGACACGGGCCTGGAAGGCAGTTTGATCTATGCCCTCTCAGCCCCTTTGCGCGATGCGATAGCGGCACGCGGTAGCGTCACCATCCTTCTTGATCTGCTGCCGGATAAATCGTTCGAGCGTGTTTTGGCCGAGGTTTCACATCCACGCGGTGCGCGATCCTTATCCAGCCACCTGCAAAGCCGGGCTGGCATCAAGGGCGCGAAAATGGCTCTGCTGCGTGAAGTTTGTTCGCCCGAGCAGCTCAATGCACCCGCAACATTAGCGGGGATGATCAAGCGGCTGCCGATCACGCTTGTCGCCACGCGGCCGATTCAAGAGGCGATCAGCAGCGCAGGTGGCGTGCGTTTTGAAGCGTTGGATGAACACCTGATGCTGCGCTGGGTTGGCAAAAAAACGGGCAAGGAAGCAGGCAGACTGCCTGGCGTGTTTTGCGCAGGCGAGATGCTCGACTGGGAAGCGCCGACCGGCGGTTATTTGCTCAGCGCTTGTTTTGCCACGGGGCGACAAGCGGGGCAGGGCGCGCTGGCGTACATAAAAAGCCTCGGTGAGCGCTGAGCGGCAAGCATTCATCTGCAGGCCCCTTAAAGCCCGTCTCCTTAAGCCAGCCCCGCCAACGTCCTCCATGCGCCGCACCGCTAGCCTGCCCGTTGCACCGCCAGCCGCAGCTGTCCCTGGAACCCCTTTTTGGACGACAGCGGGAGGAAATAATAATTCCCCTCCTGTTTGGCGAGCGTGCCTGTGCCCTCGCTCCAGTGCTCGTCTGTGGATAGATAGCGCAAGCTCCAGCCGGTCTGGGTCTGCGTGGTTTTGATGGTGAGGGTGTCGCGAAACAGGTATTCGCCTTCGACGTGCTGATCCCATAGCTTGTTGTCGATGGTATAGCCCGTGGTCGATATGGCCAGCTCCAGGCTGAACACGACGGTCTTGCCCAAGGTGACTTTCCGGCTGTCGAGAAAGGCAGAGAACAGCACGGGCGAGCGCGGCAGGTCCTGATCCGTCTTGTCGAGATCGAGCAACTCATCGAACCCGCGCAGGATGGCACTGAAGGTATCGCGACGGCGCTCGGTTAGCTTGAAATTGAGCGCGCGGCGCGGCGCTACTGTCGCCTCGAAATAATATGAAGCGCGCACCCGCTTGCCGCTCTCCTTGGCCTTCTGCACCGAGGGCGGCAGCGGCAGATCCGCGATTTCCAGCACACCATCCACACGCAGGTCGCCGAACAGGAAGCGCACCAGGTTCTGGTAGCCTTCCTCCGAGTTGACTACGCCATAGGGTCCGCTGTGGCTGCGGTAGGCGAACGCGCGCGGCGCATCGCGCACCGTGGCATTCTCGATCTTGACCAGCCCATCGCTCATCTCCCCGGCGAGTTTGCGCGACATGCCCAGTGCGGCGTCGTAGTCGCGATGATTGGTGCCGACGAAACAGAAGAAACGCTGCGGATCGAATTTGCCATCCAGCGAATCGACGCGCTCGGGCGTGCCGCCCAAATCGAGATACTCGGCCATTTTCTGGCGGTTGAAATTGTTCATGTCCCACAGGCCGAGTGCTGCCGACACGTTGATGCCCATCATCTCGATGCCGTTGTGCGGCGTGGCGTAGGTGAACACCTTGTTGACCAGTTCGCGGTCGGCAGGCGTACTGATGGCGTTATTTTGCAAGAAACACCGGCATACCAGCCCACCCATGGAGTGTGCGACTAAATTCACCTTGAACTGTCCGGTCAGCGCTGGATCATCGCCGCAGACTTGCGTGCGGATCTGGTAGATCAGGTTCTTCAGCCCCTGCGCGGCCTCGATGACAGACAGCGCCCGGCCATTGCCAAAATCCTTGTCGGCGATGTCGTAATAGCGGTAAATGACCACGCTCTGCGCCGCAATCGGCCCGGTGATCTCAGCGCCATCCGCATAGGTGTCGCGATAGCCGTAGTCCTTCATCAGGCGCACCAGCGGCGATTCAAACACATGCCGCTGCACACTGCCATCCCACGCCTGCCGCATCTTGGTCGAGCCGAGGTTGAACCCCAGGTAGGGGGTCGAGACCGTATCGGCAACCTCGCTCGGCGTCATCGCATAGCCGCGGACATAGATGATGGGGAAATAGGGGGCGGTGAGTTTGCTCATGAGGTGCTTTCCTCTCCAGGTTTGACGTCTGATGTTTCCAGGCATGATTTGGCTTTTCAGCATGCAATGCCTGGCGTTTCACTAAGCGAAGACAGGCATTCCCTCCGCTGCCCGCATCCGCAGCCCGGCGAGCAATTCCCTCTCGCCCAGGCCGCTCGCCCAGGCCGGGCGCAGTTGGAAGTGTGGTTGATCGGCCATGGTCTTCCAGTTGCCACCCCATTCAAGGCCCAGATCCATGCCCAGCGCGCCGACGGCTTTGTATTTTGGAGAATCGGCAAGGTATTTGTTCCCCTCGAAAACACCCACATCGAAGGCAATGCCAAAATTGTGGTTGGAGTATCCGCCACGGGCATTAGTCACCTTGGCGCCTGGCTTTGTGCGTCCCTGGCCATAGAGCGCATCCTGCTCGGCGAACGTGCGCAAGCCACTGATGACTTTAATGCGGATACCGCTGAGCGAGGCTTTCTCGATCAAGGCGCGGGCGATTGGCTGGACTTCCGGTTGAAGCGTGGCGATGTTCTTCTCGCTTCTGGGATCCCCTGGCTCGACTGCCTCGGCCGCCTCCGCAGGAGAGACGGCATCGGGCTTGACTATGTAAGCGTAGATCGCCTCCCAGGTTTCCGGGCCCGCGCGGCCATCAATCTGGATGTTGAGCTTTGTTTGCACTGCTGCAATGATGTCTTCAATCTTCATATGCTGCCTCCTGAGTAACGGTACGCGGCAAAGCGTTGTCGCTTCATTCGGGCAATCAATGTCCGGGCAAGGCTGTTTCCCGCATGCGATTTGATCTTGCAAACCACGGGGCGTCCCCGCTTTCTGCGAAGATATATCGTATGCTTGAAATTGCCGCGAAGCAATTGGTATTCACGATCAACGGTAAGGGCGCATAAGTTAATGCCTGTGGTTTGAGCGCCCATGGCAGCATCCGGATGCTCAATGCCTTGTGGCGGCTTGTTATTCCATTGGGTTCCCTGAACGCAAAGAGCCTTTCTAACACCTTGCCATACTTCAATCTAACGCTCATTGTTCCGATGGGCCGCCCCGGACCATGAAATCCGTCTAAAGGATATGCTATGTCAGAAATGTTTGGATTCGATGTTTTTTCCCCCAAGGAAATCGCTGCGCGTGTTGAAGCCGTAGGCCTGGCCAAGGCGCGTCTGCCGTTTCTGGCCATGTTGATGCTGGGCATACTGGCGGGTGCTTTTATCGGCTTGGGTGCGCTCTACTTTGTGCTGGTCAAATCCGACCCTGCCTTGGGCTTTGCCACCGGGCAGGTGCTGGGCGGGGTGGTGTTTTCGTTAGGCTTGATACTCGTGGTCGTCGCCGGTGCAGAGTTATTCACCGGGAATAATCTGCTGGCAATGGCGTGGGCCGACGGGAAAATTTCCACGCGCGAACTGCTCCGCAACTGGACGATTGTTTGTGTCGGCAATTTCATTGGCGCAGCCGGATTAGCCTTGCTGGTTTTTCTTTCCCATCACCCCGAAATGAATAATGGCGCGGTTGGCCAGCAGTATCTCAAGATTGCGCAAGCCAAGGTCGCCATCCCGTTCTGGACAGCTTTCTTCAAGGGCGTGCTCTGTAATATCCTGGTTTGCATGGCCGTGTGGATGGCGTTTGCGGGACGCAGCGTTATCGACAAGGCCGTGGCCATTGTCTTCCCTATTTCCGCATTCGTTGCTGCGGGCTTTGAGCACAGCGTTGCCAACATGTACTTTATTCCGCTGGCCATGCTGCTGGAAACTTTCGGGACAACCGGGCCAAACGCCCATGCCATCACCTGGTTTGGTTTCTTCAGCAATCTGGTGCCGGTTATTCTGGGCAATATTCTTGGTGGCAGCGTGCTGGTGGGATTGGTGTATTACGTGATCTACCGGCGGGCATTAAGCGAAAATTAGACAAAATCAGGCCGACATCCCATGCGGCCGTGGCCGCCTGCTTTGAGCGTGGCGGGCTTACCTGCCACGTGACTGATCGCCTCACCCTGAATGAGCAAAACCCATGCGTCTTGCGTGCGCGCATAGCCATGCTTATTGGAAGAATCACTCTGGATCAGGGCGCCTGCCTGGGTTCGCAAAATTTTGCCGTGCCGTTATTTTTCCTTGCCCTGCCAGGATTCTTTGAGCGTGACCGTGCGATTGAAAATCGGTGCGCCAGGGGTTGAATCCTTGCGATCGGCGACAAAATACCCGTGACGTTCGAACTGGAAGCGGTCTTCAGCTTGGGCGTCCTTGAGCGCGGGTTCCAGTTGGGCCGCAATCACGGCGAGTGAATCCGGATTCAAATCAGCGATAAAGTCCTGATCGCCCGCGCCAGGCGCGGGTGAGGCAAACAAGCGGTCGTACAGGCGTACCCGGGCTGTATAAGCATGCGCGGCAGACACCCAGTGGATGTTGCCTTTGACCTTGTAACTGTCTGAGCCGGGCGTGCCGGATTTTGAATCGGGCAGGTATTCGCAATGCACGGCCAGGATGTTGCCATGGGCATCTTTATCGCAGCCGAGGCACTTGACGACAAAACCATAGCGCAGGCGCACGGTGTTGCCGGGGAACAGGCGGAAATAGCCTTTGCTGGGCGTTTCCATGAAGTCTTCGCGCTCTATCCAGAGTTCTTTGGAGAAAGGTATCGGGCGTTTGCCCCATTCGGGCTTTTGCGGGTGGTTGGGCGCCTGGCAAATTTCCTCTTGCCCTGCCGGATAGTTGTCGATGATGAGCCTGACCGGGTCGAGCACGGCAATGCGCCGCGGCGCGATGTCGTTCAACTGCTGGCGCTGGCATTCTTCGAACACGCTGAAGTCGATCCATGAATCAGATTTGGTCACGCCGATCATTTCGGCGAACTGACGAAATCCTTCCGGCGTGTAGCCGCGCCGACGCGCGCCAACNNAGCGTGGGCAGGCGCGGGTCGTCCCAGCCGCTGACGTGTTTTTCTTCCACCAGCTGGATCAGCTTGCGCTTGGAGAGCACGACGTAGGAAAGGTTCAGGCGCGAGAATTCGATTTGTTGCGGCAGCGGCGCATTCACGCAGCCGAGTTCGGCCAGGCGCGCCAGCAGCCAGTCGTAAAACGGGCGCTGGTCTTCGAATTCCAGCGTGCAGATGGAATGGGTGATGTTTTCCAGCGCGTCCTCGATCGGGTGGGCATAGGTGTACATCGGGTAGATGCACCAGGCGTCGCCCGTGTTGTGGTGCGTGGCGTGGCGGATACGGTAGATGGCCGGGTCGCGCAGGTTGATGTTGGGCGCGGCCATGTCTACCTTGGCGCGCAACACATGGGCGCCATCGGCGAATTCACCGGCACGCATGGCGCGGAACAGGGCCAGGTTTTCGGCGGGCGTGCGGCTGCGGAAGGGGGAGTTTTTGCCGGCTTCGGTGAGCGTGCCACGGTTCACCCGCATGTCTTCCGCCGATTGCGAATCGACATAGGCGAAGTTCGCTTCAATCAGCTTTTCGGCGAATCCGTACATCCACTGGAAATAATTCGAGGCCTGGTAGAGGTTGTTTTCTTCGCCAAAATGCCAGTCAAAGCCCAGCCAGCGCACCGCGTCGATAATCGAATCGGCATATTCCTGCTCTTCTTTTTCCGGGTTGGTGTCGTCAAAACGCAAGTGGCAGGCGCCGCCGTAATCCCTGGCCAGGCCGAAATTCAGGCAGATGGATTTGGCGTGGCCGAAATGCAGGTAGCCGTTAGGTTCTGGCGGGAAGCGGGTGCGGATGTTCGCCGTGTCGCCAGCGCCGAGTTTTTGCTGGGCGGCAGGACCCGGTTGGCCGCTCCAGGTGCGCGTGGCATATTTGCCATTGGCCAGGTCGGCCTCAATGATGTGGCGGATGAAGTTGGATGGTTTTTCGGTTTCAGACATGACAGCAGTTCAGGTAGAGGCAAAATCCTGATTCTACTGGCAGACTCAAATTATCCGTGCTGAACTGGACGAGTCTTTTCATTGTTCATGGGCCGGGCAAGTCCTTTCGCGCTGCAGATCGAGATCAGGCATCCATTTCGGCCACCATGTTGGTTGAGGCACGCAGGCGTCTGGCAAACAGCACGGCGACATGGGTGAGCAAGGCAAGTGCGATCTCAGGATGTTCTTTTTTGATATGCTCGAAATTCGCTGTGCTGATCCAGCAGCATTCCGTCGGTTCGTTGGCTACCAGTGTGGCAGAGCGGGGACTTTGGTCGATCAGCGCAACTTCGCCAAAGACGGAACCGGCCGCCAGGGACTGGATTTTGCGTTTTCGTTCTGTTCCGGGAAGGTCAATCAACACATCGACACGGCCATTCAGCAGCAAAAACACGCCATCGGCCGGGTTTCCCTGCAAAAAAATGACATCCTCCCTGGCAAAGGACTTGCGCGTCCAGAAATGACGCAACTGGCGCAGCGTGGAGCGGTCAAGGCGCCATTTTGGCAAATGGGCAGCGCTTGGGTTCGTCGGCAATGGGCCAGCCTGTCGGGCGAGATGTTGTTCGCATAAGGCAACCGCCGTATTGTTGTCGGCGACGAAATAAGCGGCGCCAATGGCCTCAATGGTTTCAAGGCGATGGAGTTGGAGCCAGTTGTTCCGGGCCGTGACGTTATGGCGTTTGTCTTCGCCCGGGAAGGTTGCCTGAATTTGCCGCCTTTCCCGGTCAACATGGCTGATGACCAGCAGGCCGCCTTGCTGTTTCAGTTTTGCGCTTATTTTTCCCAGTGCGTGCGCACCCGTGGAATCGATATGCTTGATACGCTTCAGGTCCATAACCACATGGGTGACACTGTCATCTATCAAGCGCTCGATCTGGTTTTCCAAATCCCGAGCCGATCCGAAAAACAAGGCGCCTTCAGCTTCGACGATGGCGATTTTTTTACCATGGGCTTGGATAAAGTCGCAGCGAATGGGGTCGCCATCGATTAACGGAATGAGCGCACTGGCCCGATAAATGCGACGTATCGGACTACGTGCCATCTGCACAACAAAGGTGACGAGTGACAAGGCGATGCCCAGATAAACGGCCGTCGCCAGGTTTGCCAGCAGTGCGGTGGCTACCACACTGGCCATGATAAGCAAGTCCCCCCGGGGGGCGCCGAAAACGCTACGCCGACTGAGGCTGCGGCGAATTTGTCTCAGCGACCATTTGTCGATGAGTTCAAACCCGATCGCGATTAGCAAGCCTGCCATGACCGCTTGGGAAAGCCAGCCGATCAGGGGGCTGAGCGCCAGCGTGAGAATCAAGGTGATCAGGGCAATGCTTATCGGCGCGGCGGCACTGGCCATGCCACCGCTCAGCGCTGCCTGCGTACGCGCTATGCCGCTGGATCCTGGCGCCAGCGAGAATAGCCCCGCAACGGCATTGCCCAGTCCTTCTGCAATCAGTTGTTTATTGGAATTGGAGCGGTAATGTGTCAGCGTATCTGTTGCTGTGGTGGATAACAAGGTATCCAGGCTGGAGAGAATAGCCATCGAAAACGCCGCTGCCAGTATGGGCGGCAGTAGCTCATTGCGGTAAGGGCCGGTCAATAGCTGGAATGCGTCATGGCCGATAAAGCTGAGCAAGAAATGATCCGGTGGCGGGGGCAAGGTGCCGCCCAATGCGTTTGCCCAGCCGAAGGCAGAAAAAACATGAAAAATTACGGTGCCCGCGAGAAAAGCCAGCAATGCCGCAGGAACTCGCTTCGTCAGACGGGGCAGCCATTGGGCTGCTGCGACAGTTGCCAGGGCAAGCAGCACGGCCGCCGGTTTGATGTCATTCAGATGGCGAAAAAAATCCGCCATAGAACTTTGCGGGCGCATTCCGGTCGCTGGCCAGATTTGACTCAGGATGATGAGCAGGGCGGAAGCATTGAGAAAGCCTGCCATGACAGGCAGAGGAACATAATTGGCGATCTGCCCCATGCGCAGGCAACCGAACAGTATTTGCACCAGGCCGGAAACAAGGACTGCTACGCACGCCAGTGTGAGTGCCATAAGGCCCGGCTCAGGCAGGTGGGAAAACGCTGCGGAGTGGGCCAGATGGCTGATCAGGGCGGCAAACACCAAGAGGGCAGAAGCCCTGGGGCCTGCGACCAGGTAAGGACACCCGCCAAACAAGGCTGCACTCAAACCAATCAGCACCGAGCTGTAAAGTGCGATGAGCATGCCTGCGCCGTGCAGCGAACTGCCCAGTGCGCCGCCAATGATGAGGCCGTAGGCCAGGGTCTGTGTTATCGATGCCAGCGTGCCCGTAATTGCGCCATGCAAATCAGCTTTGGGGGATGTGTTCAGCGGCGGATCGAACAGATTGGATAAAACGCGCCGGAGCAGCCTGGGTATCTGGCCTTTTAAACTGTGCATGATCAGAGGCGGAAAGCGGTATTTAGGTTAGCCGACGATTCTATTCATGATTGTTTGGCGGGGGTGAAAAAATCTTATTTGTCATAAGATTGTAATTTTTTCGTCACAAAATCAGATTGACAGATTCATTCCTGTTTCAGGTACCCGCACCCGCTGGCGGGATGTAACGTTGGGTTGCTGCCAGCTGGCGTAAAATGTTAAAGATGAATTGGATAAGTTTTTGCGCGATTGGTTTTGGCGCCATGCTGGGCGCATGGGCGCGTTGGGGCTTGGGCCTGTGGCTCAATCCGCTGTTTCCCACGCTGCCGCTGGGCACGCTGGCAGCGAATCTGCTGGGCGGTTATCTGGTGGGCGCGGCGGTCACGGTGTTTCACCTGAATGCCGATCTTTCGCCTGAATTGCGTTTGTTCTTCATTACTGGCGTGCTGGGTGCGCTGACCACTTTTTCTACTTTCTCTGCAGAAGTCGTGGCGTTAATACAGCGCGGCGATTACGGCTGGGCAGCGGGCTCGGCAGCGATGCATCTGTTCGGTTCCCTCCTGATGACGGGGCTGGGTATCCTGACCATCAACAAATTGGCGCAATGACGGTTGACCATGCGGTTTGATCCCGAGGTGCGCCGGGCCGCACGGCCGACGATTGTTTATGACGAGGCGTTGCCTGTCACCCTGCGGCGGGAAGAAATTGCCCAGGCGATTGCCCAGAATCAAGTCATTGTGGTGTGTGGCGAAACCGGTTCTGGCAAGACCACGCAACTGCCCAAAATCTGCCTGGAAATTGGCCGCGGCCTGACCGGGCTGATCGGCCACACCCAGCCGCGCCGCATTGCCGCACGCGCCACGGCGACGCGCATTGCGCAGGAGCTGAAGTCCGAGCTGGGGCGCCATGTCGGCTTCAAGATCCGCTTCACCGATCGCGTCTCGCCCGAGACTTACATCAAGCTCATGACCGACGGCATTTTGCTGGCCGAGACGCAAACCGACCCCTTATTGCGGCAGTACGACACCCTGATCATCGACGAGGCGCACGAGCGCAGCTTGAACATCGACTTCATGCTGGGTTACTTGAAGCAGTTGTTGCCCAGGCGGCCTGACCTGAAAGTGATCGTGACGTCCGCCACGCTGGACGCCGAGCGGTTCAGCCAGCATTTTGCGGGCAACGGCAAAGGCGCGCCGGTGATTGAAGTTTCCGGGCGGCTGTATCCGATCGAGACGCGGTATCGGCCGTGGTCTGAGGCTGCGGTCGCTAGCCAGGCTTCAGGTGGCAAGGGCGCACCAGAGCGGGACATCAACGAGGCGATTGTTGATGCGGTGAGCGAAGCGCACCGCGCAGGGCCGGGCGACGTGCTGGTGTTTTTGCCTGGCGAGCGCGAGATTCGCGAGGCGGCTGAAGCTTTGCGTAAGCACGCATTTTCAAGCATGGCACCCGGGCTTGAAATCCTGCCGCTGTTTGCCCGCCAGTCGGCGGCGGAGCAGGCGCGGGTGTTTTCCGGGCATCAAGGCCGCCGCGTGGTGCTGGCCACCAATGTGGCGGAAACCTCGCTTACCGTGCCGGGGATACGTTATGTGATTGATACGGGGCTGGCGCGCGTCAAGCGTTACTCGCATCGCAACAAGGTCGAGCAGTTGCAGGTCGAGCCGATCGCCCGCGCAGCGGCCAATCAGCGCGCCGGGCGTTGCGGCCGGGTTTCCGCCGGCATTTGCTTTCGCTTGTATGCCGAGGATGATTTCAACAAGCGCGCCGCCTACACCGAGCCGGAAATTCTGCGCTCCAGCCTGGCCGGGGTGATCCTGCGCATGAAGTCGCTGCATCTGGGCGATGTGGAGAATTTTCCTTTTCTGGAGGCGCCCGTGCCGCGCATGGTGGCCGACGGCTATCAGTTGCTCGCTGAGCTCGGTGCGATTAACGAGACAACGAAGGAACTGACCAGGGTCGGCACTGAGCTGGCGAAGCTGCCATTGGACCCAAAAATAGGCCGCATGATCATTGCCGCGCGCGAAGAGGGTTGCCTGCAGGAAATGCTGGTCATCGCGTCCGCCTTGTCTGTGCAAGACCCGCGTGACAGGCCGCAGGAGCAGGCCGGGTCGGCTGATCAGGCGCATGCCAAGTGGAAGGATGAAAAGTCCGAGTTCCTTTCCTACCTCAAACTCTGGCAGGCGGCAGACACCGTTTGGCGGCATGAATCGAGCAACAAGCAACGCCAGTGGTGCCGGCAGAATTTCCTTTCCTGGCTGCGCATGCGCGAATGGCGCGACGTGCATGCGCAGTTGCTGACGCTGTGCCACGAGCATGGCTGGCAGATTTCCAGCGCTTATCCGGTTGCCGCTGGCAATGCTTCTAAAAAAGTTCCCGAAGGCGAACCGAAGGTAGTGCAGAGCAAGCAAAGCGCTGGCGCTGACAAGACGGCGCAAAAGAACCATTCAGCACCTGTTGCGCCGCGTTTGGATGTGCCACGTGATAGCGCCAGCGCTTACGCCGCGATCCACAAGGCCTTGCTCAGCGGCTTGCTTGGCCATATCGGCTTGAAGGGCGAAGAGGAAGCTCATTATCTTGGCGCGCGCGGCATCAGGTTTTTCATCCATCCGGGTTCCAGCCTGGCCAAAAAAGCCGGGCGCTGGATTGTCGCGGCCGAGCTGGTGGAAACTTCCCGCCTGTTCGCGCGTTGCGTGGCGCGCATCGAGCCGGAATGGCTGGAGCAGGTAGGCGCGCATTTATTGCGCAGCCATATCTACGACCCGCACTGGGAAAAAGGGCCGGGGCAGGTGGTGGCGTGGGAGCGCGTGACCTTGCATGGCTTGTTGCTGCATGCGCGGCGGCGCGTGCATTACGGCCCGATGGATGCCAAATTGTCGCGCGAAATATTGATCCGCTCGGCCCTGGTGGAAGGCGAAGTCGGCGAGGATTGGGCCAAAAAGTGGCGCTTCTTCCAGCACAATGCCAGGCTGATGCGTGAGATCGAGGCGCTGGAACACAAGTCGCGGCGGCCGGATGTGCTGGTGGATGACGAACTGATCCATGCCTTTTACGACGACATCATTCCCGCGGGCATCACCACGCTGGCGGCGTTTGACCGCTGGCGGCGNNGAGGTGGAAGCGGCTGATCCCACATGCTTGTTTTTGGAAAAAGCGCAGTTGATGCGGCACGAGGCGGCGGGCATTACCACGGCGGCTTTTCCGCCATATCTTGTGCAGTTGGGGCAGGCATTCGCCCTGCATTATCACCACGAACCCGGCGCAGCGGATGATGGCGTGACGCTGGACTTGCCTTTGGTGGCGTTAAATCAGATCTCCGCCCAGCGCTGCGAGTGGCTGGTGCCCGGGTTGTTAAAGGAAAAAGTGCTGGCACTCTTGAAAACCCTGCCGCAAAAGTATCGCCATCGCTTGCAGCCGTTGGATGTGTTTGCCGATCAGTTTTGTGATGCGGCGAACACGTCAGAAGCCTCGCCCGAGCTGCCGCTGGTGCGTGCCTTGACGCAAGCGGTGGAAGAAAAGCTGGCCATGAAGCTGCCGCTAGACGCGTTCCGGCTAGGCGAGTTGCGGCCGCATTTATTCATGAATTTCCGCTTGCTGAATGAGCATGGCGGCACCCTGGCAATATCGAGGAATTTGGCGGAATTGCGCACTGAATATCGCGACCGGGTGGCGCAGGCCTGGCAACTCAATACCACTGTTGCCACCGCTGTCGGCGCTGCGGCTGAAAAGGCGGGATTGAAGCGTGTTGGGGCGCCATCGCGTGCTATGCCATCGGTTGAAGAAGGCATTGGGCGGGCGGCAAAGGATATGGGTGCCGCAAGCGCCCAAACCCGCTCCAGCTCCAGCCCCAACACCAATGGCAACCTGGCGCCGCCCGCAGATGACACGGTGCTATACACCGATTGGGATTTTGGCGCATTGCCGGAGTTGCTTGAGGTCAATATCAAAGGGCGGCAGGTGGTGGGTTTCCCGGCACTGGTCGATGCGGATGGGGGCGTGCGCTTGACGGTGTTTGACACGCAAGAGCGAGCGCAGGTCGAGCATCATCGCGGCTTGCTGCGGCTGTTTTCCCTGCAACTGGCAGCGCAAGTGAAAGCCATCGAAAAATTGCCCGGCCTGCGCGACATGGCCTTGCAGTTCATTCCCTTGGGCACGGAAAAGGAACTCAAGGCGCAACTGGTGGCAGCGACATTGGCGCGCAGTTGCATGATGGCGCCTTTGCCATTGGAAAAGTCGGCTTTCGTGACACGGCGTGACGCGGCGCGTGGGCGCATTTTGCTCGTTGCGCAAGAGGTGGCGCGCTTGATTGCGGCCATCGTGGGTGACTACGCCGTCTTGCAAAAAAAACTCGCCGCAGTACAAAAGGCTTTCCCGGCAACTTACGCGGACATCACGGCACAATTGGCGGCCTTGCTGCATAAAAACTTTATTGTCGATGTCGCTTATGAGCGGTTGCAGCATTATCCGCGCTATCTCAAAGCAGCCACGCTGCGCCTGGACAAGGCGCGCAGCGACCCGGGCAGGGAGATGCGTCAGCTGGCAGAATGGCAAGCGCTAGGCAAGCCTTGGGCGCGCGAGTACCATGCGCTGCAAAGGTCGGGGCAGGCCGGAGATGGCCATGCGCCGGATCCGTTTATGGAAGAATATCGCTGGTTGCTGGAAGAATTGCGCGTGGCGCTGTTTGCGCAGGAGTTGCGCACGCCGTCCCCTGTGTCGGTTAAACGTCTGCAAAAGATGTGGGAGGCGAGAATGCACTAAGCCTGAGTTCGAGGCTAAATTGGATACTAAGTTGGATCTTAAGTCTGGGTCCTGGACAAGGTATTTTGATGGGTTGTATTGCAGTCTTTGCCAATGAGGGAATTGTGTATGCCTGAACTTTTTGCTGCGTTCACCCAGGCGTTGCGTGACATGACGCGTGGCGATATTTTGTGGCACTTGATCTGGCCACCCATGCTGGCTGCTGCATTTTGGGGCCTGGTCGGCTTTTTGATTTGGGCGCACGGGTTAGCGTTGATGACCCAAATTGTCCCGCAGTTGCCTTGGTCAGGCTGGGAATGGGTGGCGCATTGGGCTGCCGTATTCCTTTTATTGGCCTCCTTTGCCACGCTGATTTATCTCACTACGATCCTGCTTGTCGCCTTGGTGGTGCTGCCGTATTTGATCAATTACGTAGCCGCACGCAATTATCCTGATTTGGTTCGTCATGGCCAACATGCCTTTGCTCGCAGTTTGGCCAACACGCTGGTTGCGGGGGGAGTGTTTTTAGCGGGGGGCTTGTTGTCTTTGCCCTTGCTGCTGATCCCCGGGGTGATCCTGGTCTTGCCCTTGTTTTGGACGGCCTGGCTTAATCAGCGCACATTTCGCGTCGATGCTTTGGTGGAGCACGCTACGGCGGCAGAATTGTCCCATTTGGTGCGGGCGAAAAAATCCCGGTTTTATCTCGCCGGTACGGGCTGTGCGCTCCTGGCGCATGTGCCGGTTGTGCAGTTGGTCGTGCCGGTCTTCACGGCATTGGTGTTTGTCCATCTGGGTTTGGCTTCGCTACGTGAGCAGCGCCAGCAGCAGGGCGTGATGCTGTAAGCCCCTGGGTGGTTATTTGCTACGCACAAAGTGCCATGCTGATAAGATGAAGCGGGCAGAGGGTCTGTTTTAGCGCTTCAGCGTTAAGACAGGGATGCTTGTCATGTGAGTGGGGTCTTAAAATGGGTTGCATGGGATTTTGCGCCCTGCTGTATTCCAATGATTCTGAAGCCGTAAATTTTTTGATGAAAAACCAGCCCTATGGATAACCAGACCATTTACGTCAAGACAGCACGTGGCTTGCGCGCTGTAGTTAAAGGCAAGGCAAGTGATTTGTCGCAGGAGCTTGCTGAAGTATTTGAGGCTGTGGATGGGCGCCTGAATTTTCAAGGCCTGTTGAAAAAACTGCCTAAGCATTCTGCCGCCTCGCTGCAACATATTATTGAGACCTTGACTGAAAAAGATTACGTGCGTAAATCCTATGACGTTCTGGCCGATGGGGAGATTTCGATTGAGTTGTCTTTCCCCGATCAAGACTCAGCTGCAAAAGCCTTAACGGCATCTTTGCCGCCGGGTTCTGATTTTTCCCTGCGTGAATCCATTGAAGCAAAATTGCGTGGGCATCAGGAAAATGAAGCGGCCATGCAAAAAAAGCTTGCGGATGAGCAGGCGCGAAAAATTACGGCAGCCTGGCAGCGCGAGGTAGAGGTTAAATACAAGCAAAACGAGTTAGCGCCGGATAGTCAGGCCGCGCCTGAGGCTTCTGATGTGTCTGGGGCGCTTGAAATGGCCAATATGCCCCCAGCCAAAGATCAGCCAGGAAATGCCGAGCCAGAAGCCCCCGGCGAAGAGGCCTTGCTTGAATCACTTTTGCATGCGGCGGATGCGGCATCAAAAAAAATTGCCGAAACTGCCTTGCGTCAGCAGATAGAAAAAGACATTCGGCGCGCAGCGACATTGCATACGCGCCATGAGACGGCTCATTTCCAGGGTGCAAGGACCCATGCACAGGCAGGCATGACTGAGGAAGACCTGTTAACTGGCCATGCCCTTCAAGATTCACCGGACAGTGCGCCCGCCGCCCCTGCCGCGGCAGGCTTGCAGTTAAGTCGCGAGGCGCAATCGCCTCATGCGGTTTTGCCCGGGGTGCTGTCAGATAAAACATCGGCTGCAGATAGCGCAGCACGCAAGGGGTCTATTGCGGCGGCGCCTGCAGCAAACGTTCGGCGCGCAAAAACCAAAGCTTCACAAAAACTCCTGGGTGGTATTCTTACGCTGTTGGTTTTATGCATGGCAATCCTGCATTTTGTCTCATTTGATCATCAGTTGGCGGCGTTGGAAAAAACCGCCACTGCGCAATTCGGCCAGCCTGTCAAAGCCGGGCGCTTGAATTTTTCCTTGTTCCCGTCGCCCCGTTGGCGCTTGCATCAAGTAGAGATTGGCAACCAGAGCCAGATCCGTATTGCGCAGGTCGATGCACAGGTGCCGTTAACTGCCTTGTTTGGCGGGAATGCGCCACTCAAGGAGATAGCGGCGGATTCAGCTATTTTGAATGCGGAGGGCGTGGCTTGGTTATTGGCAAGCATCGCAAAGGAAAATGCAGAGAGCAAGCGCCCTAATCCATTAGGCATAAAGCGGATGGAGGCACAAAAGATTACTGTGAATATCCCCGGCGTTGCTATGCCGGTTTTCAATGCGGAGGCATTATTGGATGATGCCGGCCACTGGCAAAAGCTTATGCTCAACGCCCCAGGGCAGGAGTTTAAAGCAGAACTTGTGGCTAAAAAGCAGGGCGCGCAGGTGACGCTTGCTGCGGCAGGCTTTAAGTGGCCCTTGCAGTTCATGGGCAAGGATGAAGTCGATTTACACCGGGATGCTGACGCAAATAAATTGGTCCTGAAGCGTTTTTTCGCGACGGGGCTGCTGTTGCCCAATGCCTTTGCTGTCAGTGCTTTCTCGGCACAAACCTTCGGTGGCTATGTTGATGGCAAAGCCAAATTGGCGTGGGGCTCAGGATGGGCACTCACGGGCGAGGCAACTGCCAAGGCTTTGGATACCCAAATGATGTTGCCGGCCTTGTCTGATGCGGGTGAGCTGAGTGGCCGCGGCACGTTTGCAATGAGCGCTGCTGATTTATCGGGCCTTTCAAATGCCGCACAAGCGCAGG
Source organism: Rhodocyclaceae bacterium UBA5602 (assembly GCA_002424865.1). Lineage (GTDB taxonomy): Bacteria > Pseudomonadota > Gammaproteobacteria > Burkholderiales > Rhodocyclaceae > Rugosibacter. The sequence continues at coordinate 27,845 of DILC01000064.1, forward strand.
GCGAATTTTTAGTGGGGCGCGGCGTGCTGCAGGGAATTGATCTGGGGCGGATGCTGCAAGGCTTGGGTGGTGGCGGAAAAACGGATTATGACAGCCTGAGCGGGCAGTTTGCTTATGACAAGGGAAACATCCACCTGAGGAAATTGACACTGCTTGCCGGTGGTATCAGTGCGCAAGGCGATGTAGATGTCATTGGCGATAAGCTCACGGATGGCCGTATCCTGGTCGAGTTGAAATCTGCCTCCTTTACTGAGCAAGGACACTTTTCTTTAGCCGGCAGCCTCAGTCAGCCGCAATTTGTCAAGTGATAGCGCTAGACGATGGATGCTTTGGAGTGACAGGCTTTAGCGCAGGGAGTGTTGCTTTGCGGGCGTGTGCCAGGTATGCAAAATGTATAAAAGAAAATTCAGGACAATAACATAAGCCAGGGAGCGGACACAGATGGCCCATGCAGCAAAAGAGAGGCGGACGATAGGCGCGGTGATCATTGGTGACGAGATCACCCGCGGCAGGCGCATGGATGGGCACTTTGCGCGGTTGGTGAAAATCCTGGCAGCGCGCGGCATGACCCTGGATTGGGCAATGTATATCGGCGACGACAGGCAGCGCTTGATTGAGACCTTTCGGCGTACCTTGGCGAGCCGGGATATCGTGTTCAGCTTTGGTGGCATTGGCAACACGCCTGATGATCACACGCGTCAGGCCGCGGCGGCGGCAGCGGGTGTGGATTTGGTTTTGCACCCGGAAGCAGAAAAGGAAATCCGTGCGCGCTTTGTCGAGATGGGGCGCGAGCTTACCGTTGAATCACTTGATATGGCGAAATTTCCGCTGGGCAGCCAAATTGTGCCGAATCCTTTTAATCGGATTGCCGGTTTTTCTTTAGGTGAGCACTATTTTGTCCCTGGCTTTCCGCAAATGGCCTGGCCTATGGTCGAATGGGCTTTGGATACCCGATATCCCCATCTTTCCAATGCCAATCCGACGGCAGATGAGGCCATTTTGGTGTGGCGAGGCATCGAGAGCATGTTGATTCCGCTCATGCTGGCAGTGGAAAAGGATTTTCCTGGCTTGACAACTTTCAGCCTGCCATTTTTAGGGTCGGAAACAGTACGCCCGCATGTTGAACTGGGGGTGCGGGGTGCGCCAGCCCAAGTGCCTGAGGCGATGGCGCGATTACGCCAGGGGGTAGTGGCTTTGGGCTACGGGTTTGATGAAAGGCCAGCGAGCGAGTAGTCCGGCGCAAAGCGGAATGTTGGGGCAAAAAGGGATGGCTTGGCGCTATCAGGAAAGGAGTTTGTTTTTGATTTTTATCAAGGCAAATGCGGAGGCCGTTAGACAAAATACCATTCTATTTGTATGGTTTTTGTTCATAAGGGGAAGAATATGACAAAAGAAATAACTTTTAGTGCGCTTGCCGGTGCTTTGGTGGCGACTTTGGGGATGGGCGCGAGTCCAGTCGCCCAGGCGGAAAATAGCCTGGATGAAGGGCGGTTTATGGTGCGGGTGCGGGCGGTAAATTTAGACCCGGCAAACGATTCTGATGCGATCCCGGCGCTTGGTGTTCCGGGTAATGCGATTCATGTGGAAGATAGGGTAATTCCTGAAATTGATTTCACTTATTTTTTCACTAAAAACATTGCTGCCGAGTTGATACTGACTTACCCGCAAAAGCATGATGTGACCCTCATGGGTACGAATATCGGTTCTTTCAAGCATTTGCCACCCACCTTGACCTTGCAATATCACTTCCTGCCCGATGCGCAGTTTCGTCCTTACGTGGGTGCAGGCATTAATTACACGCGTTTGAGTTCGGTGAAAATGAATGTGCCAGGGGTGGGCGAGTTGGATCTTGAAAACGATAGCATTGGCGGTGCTGTGCAGCTTGGGTTTGATTACAAACTGGACCGGCAATGGTATTTGAATGTGGATGTAAAGAAAGTCTGGATCAGCAGTGACGTGAGCTTGAAAGCCACGGGCGCCAAGGTAAGTTCGGTGGGTGTTGATCCGATTCTGTTTGGTATTGGTGTCGGTTATCGGTTCTGACTATTACGATCCACCCATAAAAAAACGCCTGCAAATGCAGGCGTTTTTTTATGGGTGGCGAAGTCTGGAAATGAACAGCAACGCTGGTTATGACGCATCAAACGCAATGGCGACTTCGCCCATGCCATCAAAGGTGGCACAGAATTTATCGCCAGGTTCGGCGGGGATGGCTTCGGTAATGGCACCGCTCATGACAAAGCTGCCGCTGGGCAAGTTCTCGCCTTGTTCGCTGAGCAAATTCACCAGCATGGCAATGGCTATTGCCGGGTTGCCCAGCACGGCGTCTGACACGCCAGCGGTTTTTTCTTCGCCGTTTTTCTTGAGGCTCACGGCAATTTTGGTGAGGTCAAGCGCGGTGGGGCTGAAGTGTTGTTTGCCGGGCACGTAGCGGGCGCTGGAACCATTGTCGGCAATCACGCTGGGCAGGTCAAACTTGAAGCCGGAAAAGCGCGAGTCGATAATTTCCAGCGCGGGCACAACGTAATCCGTTGCGGCCATCACGTCTTCCGCTGTGCAGTTAGGGCCGTGCAAATCGGCGTTGGTGAAAAATGCGATTTCGCATTCTACGCGTGGGTGTACCAAGTCGCTCGTGGTGACGGTGCTGCCCTCTGCGCGCAAGGTGTCGGCCATCAAAAAGCCGATGCTGGGCACAGAGACGCCCATTTGCTGCATTTTGGCCAGCGAGGTGAGGCCGATTTTCCAGCCTGCCTGGCGCCCGCCGGCTGCACAGAGTTTTTGCCGCAAGGCGTTTTGCACGGCGTAACCCTCCTGGATGGTCATGGCAGGAAAGTCGTCGGTGAGTTTGGGAATCGCGTAAGCGCCGCTTTGGGCGGCATGCACACGGTCACGCAGTTGAGTGACTTCGTCCGGGGTGAGCGGCATGGATTTTCCTTTGGGTCGGGTTTGAAAGGTTCATTCATCAAACGGTGTTTGATGAATGAACCGGCCAGTGATCAAAGCTTGATGCAGATGTTTTTAAGCTCGGTGTAAAACTCCAGCGAGTGTACGCCGCCTTCGCGGCCGATGCCGGATTGCTTCATGCCGCCAAAGGCCGTGCGCAGGTCGCGCAGGAACCATGAGTTGACCCACACAACGCCCGCTTCCAAAGCGCCCGACAGGCGATGTGCACGTGACAGGTCGCGCGTCCATAAGGTGGCCGAGAGGCCGTAGCTGGTGTTGTTGGCCAGTTCCAGCACTTCTTCTTCGGTGTCGAACGGGGTGATATGGCAACACGGGCCGAAAATTTCTTCACGCAAGACGGCCGCCGTTTCCGGCAAGCCCGTCCAGATCGTGGGTTGTACCCAAGCGCCTTGGGCGAGCGCCGCACCCAGGTCAGGAATGCCGCCGCCGGTGACGACGGTGGCGCCTTCTTCGACGGCCTTTTTATAGTAGGAGAGCACTTTGTCGCGCTGCTCTTGCGAGATCATCGGGCCCATGCCCACGCCGGGTTCAAATGGCGCGCCGATTTTCATGTTTTCCGCGCTACTTTTGAGCGCTTTGACAAACTTTTCAAAAATCGGCCGTTCAACATACAGGCGTTCCGTGCCCAAGCACACTTGCCCGGTGTTCACGAAAGTCGAGCGCATGGTGCCTTCAATGGCGGCGTCAAAATCGCAATCGGCAAAAATAATGCCGGCATTTTTGCCGCCCATCTCCAGTGACACCGGGCGCGCGCCGACCGCGGCCGCCTTGCTGATTGCCGTGCCGGTACGCGTCTCGCCGGTGAAGGTGATGGCATTCACGCCTTGGTGAGTGGTGACAAATTCGCCCGCAGCGTCCGGGCCAAAGCCATTCACCACGTTATAAACGCCATCGGGCACGCCCACGGCTTTCATCACTTCGCCAAGCAGCGCGGCGGATTGGGGCGATTCTTCAGAAGGCTTGACCACCACGGTATTGCCGCAAGCCAAGGCCGGGGCGACTTTCCAGGTCATGAGCAGCAGCGGCGCATTCCACGGGCAGATGACGCCGACCACCCCGACCGGGCGGCGCACGGCGTAATTCAACGCGCCTTTGCCGTCGGGCGTGGCCATTTCGAAACATTCGGTAGGGACGTTTTTCACCATGTCGGCAAAAATCTTGAAATTCGCCGCGCCACGGGGCACAAAGGCGTGCTTGGCGACAGAGGCCGGCATGCCGGTGTCTGAGGCTTCGGCGTCGACAAAATCATCAAAGCGGCGCGTCATTTCGTTGGCAATGGCGTAGAGCATGTCGGAGCGGTCGCTTGTCGGCATTTTTGCCCAGTTGCCGCGCAACGCCGCGCGGGCGGCGGTGACGGCGGCATTCACGTCCTCGCGCGAGGCTTCTGCTACGTTGGCGATGACTTCGTTATTCACTGGCGAGCGTTTTTCAAACGTGGTGCTGGATGCGACAAACTCGCCATTGATGAAGTTGTTAATGGTTTTAGGGCTGGTGTTACTGCTCATGGTGTCCTCCGTGGGCTAGAAAGTTTTCGTGAATCTTATATGGTTTGCGCTGGAGAACTGGAAAAAACTTTATCCCCTGCGGCGAAAATCACTCGGGCGAAAGCCGAGCAAGGCCAAGGTGGCAAAATAGCTCAGGCTGCCAGCGCTGACGATGAAGGCTAACTTAAGCAAGCGCGCGTGGCTGCCCATCGCAAGCCAGCTTGCGTTCGTGCCGACGCTGATCCAAAGCACGCTGCCCAGTACGGCAAGTGCGGCCAAGAGCTTCAGGCTGAATGTGCCCCAGCCTGCATTGGGCAAATACACATTGCGCCCGCGCAAGCCGTGCCACAACAGCCCGGCATTCACGCAGGAGGCCAGGCCAATGGAGAGCGCAAGCCCGGCATGTTTTAGCCAGCCGATAAACGCGAGGTTCATCAGTTGTGTAATCAACAAGGTGAAGAGCGCAATTTTTACCGGCGTGCGAATGTCCTGCCGCGCATAAAAGCCGGGGGCGAGAACTTTGACAAGGATAAGGCCGGTGAGGCCAATGGAATAAGCGACCAGCGCTTCCCGCGTGCGCAACACATCCGTGGCGACAAAAGCGCCATGCTGGAACAGGGTGGAGAGCAAAGGCACGGCCAGAATGGCCAAGGCTAACGAGGCGGGTAGCGTGAGCATCAAGGTCAAACGCAAACCCCAATCGAGCAGCGCGGAAAACTCAGCCGTGTCGCCGCTGGCATGTGAGCGCGCCAGGCTGGGCAGGAGGATGGTGCCCAAGGCTGCGCCCAATAACCCGGCGGGAAATTCCATTAAGCGATCGGCATAGTAAAGCCAGGAGACGCTGCCGCTTTCCAGAAACGAGGCGAAGATGGTGTTAATGATGAGGCTGATTTGCGAGACGGAAACGCCCAGCACGGCGGGCGCCATGAGCTTCAACATGCGTTGCACGCCGGGGTCGCGCCAGACCGGATCAAAGCGGGGCAGCATGCCGATTTTGGCCAGTGCCGGAATTTGGATGGCGAGCTGCAATGCGCCGCCTAAAAACACCGCCCAGCCGAGGACAAGAACAGGCGGGTCAAACCAGGGCGCGGCAAACAGCGCCATGCCAATGAAGGAAAGATTGAGCAATACGGGGGTGAAAGCCGGCAGGGCAAAGCGCCGCCAAGTGTTCAAAATGCCTGCGGCGAGCGCCACGAGCGACATGAACACGATATAGGGGAAGGTAATGCGCGTGAGCTGCACGGTGAGGTCAAACTTGGTTTTGTCGCCGACAAAGCCGGGCGCAAAAATAGTGATGAGGAGTGGTGTGATGACCATGCCGATGACTGTGACCAGGATCACGCTGAGAAACAGCATGCTGGTCACGCGATCAACCAATTGTCTTGTTTCATCCGGGGTTTGTTTCTCGCGATATTCGGCCAGGATGGGCACAAAGGCTTGCGAGAACGCGCCTTCGGCAAACAAGCGGCGCAATAGATTGGGCAGGCGGAAGGCAACAAAGAAGGCGTCGGTCAAGGCGCCTGCGCCAAAACTGCGGGCAACGACAAAATCACGCACAAAGCCAAGAATGCGGGAAAGCAAAGTCATGCTGCTGACAGCGGCCAGCGTGCGGAGCAGATTCATAGGGGGACGGGTTTGAATGCGTATAAAATGGGGCGACAGGCTTGTTTATGCTTGCTTCGTTGCCCATTTTCTCATGACTCCTTCCCTCTTTACGATTATTTTTCTGACGGCATTGCTGCTCTCCACGGGCTTGCGCTTGTGGTTGAACGCCCGTCAGATGCGGCATGTGTTGGCTTGTCGGGCGCAAGTGCCGGTTCAGTTTGCACCGTATATTGCTGCCGCTGATCACGCCCGTGCTGCCGATTACACGGCCGCCAAGGGGCGGTTGGGGCAGGTTGAAATTTTGATTGAAGCTGCGCTGCTGCTGGTTTTTACCCTGGGTGGGTTGCTCTATGCGATAGATGGCGGTGCGCATAGCTGGTTGGGAAATGGTTATGCGCATGATCTGGCCTTGTTTGCGGTGGTGGGCCTGGTAGGCTTTGCGGTGGGTTTGCCCTGCGGCCTGTATCGTACGTTTCGCCTGGAGGCGGCGTTTGGGTTCAACAAGATGACGCCCCGCTTGTGGCTGGCTGATTTGCTCAAAGGTGCGGCGTTGGCGATCGTTATCGGTGGCCCCTTGCTGCTCGCCGTGCTGTGGCTGATGCAACAGATGGGCGGGCGCTGGTGGTTGTATGTGTGGTTGTTCTGGATGGGGTTTAATTTGCTGGCGCTCGTGCTGTATCCCACCGTGATTGCGCCCTTGTTCAATAAATTTTCCCCCTTGGCCGATGCTTCGCTCAAGCGGCGCATCGAGGCCTTGCTCACGCGTTGCGGCTTTGCTTCATCCGGCTTGTTCGTGATGGATGGCTCCAGGCGCTCGGCGCATGGCAATGCGTATTTCACCGGCTTTGGCCGCGCGAAGCGCATCGTGTTTTTTGACACACTGCTGGAAAAATTGGCGCCGCAGGAAATTGAAGCGGTGTTAGCGCACGAGCTGGGGCATTACCACCACAAGCATGTCATCAAGCGCATCGCACTGCTGGCGGTGATGAGTTTTGCCATGCTGTGGCTGCTCGGGCAGGTGATTGATCAGCCGTGGTTTTACGCCGGGCTGAATGTCATAAAAGTCGGCGCTGGCGGGACGGCGGCTTTGGTGGATGCATCGGCGGCAGGGCATACCGCCATGGGTTTGCTGTTGTTTTCCATGGTGCTGCCGGTGTTTTTGTTCCCGCTTAGCCCATTGGCCTCAGCCTTGTCGCGCCGTGACGAATACCAGGCAGATGCCTACGCGGCAAAGCAAACGTCAGCCGATGACCTGGTGACGGCGCTGGTCAAGCTCTACCGCGATAACGCGGCTACGCTCACACCGGATCCCGTGTATTCGCTTTTTCACGACTCGCACCCACCGGCCAGCCAGCGCATTGCGCATTTGCAATCGCCATGACCGAACTGATTAACCGCCATTGTGTGCCGTGCGAAGGCGTCGTTCCCCCCTTGGATGCGCTTGCCATTGCGCAATTTTTGGCCGGGCTCACGGGCTGGATTCTGGATGAAGGCGTGGGTCAAGGCGAGGCGGATCAAGCGTATTGCATCATCAAAACCTACCGCTTTAAGCATTATTACGAGACCATGGCGTTCGTGAATGCCACGGCCTGGGTTTCGCACCGCGAGGATCATCATCCGGATCTTGCCGTCGGCTATAAAGAATGCACCGTGCGCTACACCACGCATGCCATTGGCGGCTTGAGTGAGAATGATTTTATTTGCGCGGCAAAAATTGATGCTTTATATGCGCTCTGATCCCAACGCCATGCGCCTACTCAGCGGCTGCGCATGTTGAGCGGGCAGGGCGTCATCACGGCAGCGTATGGTCGGCACTATGAAGTCGAGTGCGCCGATGGGCGCCTGGTACAAGGCTTTCCCAAAGGCAAAAAAAGCCCTTTTGCCGTGGGCGATCAGGTGGAGGTCACCGCTGATGGGCAAATTACCGGCCATTTGCCGCGCAAAAGTTTGCTTTACAGGAGCGATGCGTATCGGCAAAAACTGATTGCGGCTAACACCACCCAGTTATTGCTGGTCGTGGCGACAGAGCCTTCGTTTAGCGATGTTTTACTCTCGCGGGCTCTGGTTGCCGCCGAGCATGAAGGCTTGCGCACAGTGATTGTGCTGAATAAAGCTGACCTTACAGCGGCCTTGCCTGCGGCCCAGCATTTGCTTGCGCCTTTTGCGGCCTTGGGCTACCCGGTAATCACACTGGCGGCTGCGCAAGATGCGAGCCCGTTGTTGCCCTGGTTAGTGGGTGAAGTCTCCGTGCTGGTCGGGCAGTCCGGGATGGGCAAGTCGACCTTGACCAATGCGCTCGTGCCCCATGCGGCGATTGCGACGCGTGAAATTTCCACCGCGCTGGATTCAGGCAAGCACACCACGACGTACGCGCGCATGCACCATTTGCCGCCTGTACCCACGGGCGGTGAGCTCATTGATTGCCCTGGGCTGCAGGCGTTTGGCCTGGCGCATTTGTCGGTGCAGGAAATTGAATACGGGTTTATCGAGTTTCGCCCCTTGATCGGCACGTGCCGCTTCCGGGATTGCCACCATATGGCCGAGCCTGATTGCGCGATCAAGAATGCCGTGGCCGCTGGTGCGATCCACCCGCGACGGCTGGCGCACTTTCATCAAATTGCCAGCGAGACGGCGCGCAGCGTTTGATTCGGCAACACATCAAGCGCTGTAGCCAAAACAGAAACTGTATACTTTTGCCTTGTTGCTTTTTTCATTCTGTGCGGTCAGTGCGGCAGGTGTTTTGATGGTTAAGCGAATTACATAGGAACTTACGGATGTCAGTATTAAGTTGGATTGTCGGCATGTCGCTTGCGGGCGGCATGTTAAGTGTTTCAGCCGCGGCCTTTTTTTCGTTCAAGGCAAAGCCGCACTGGGTGACGCACCTCATCAGCTATGCCATCGGTGCCCTGTTAGGGGCCGCTTTTCTTGAAGTGTTGCCGCATGCGATCACCGCTCGCGGCAATGCAACGGCCACTACGGCAACGGTACTCGGCGGCATCTTGATTTTCTTCATGCTGGAAAAACTTGTGCTGTGGCGGCATTGCCATTTTGAGTCTTGCGAGGGGCATGAACCGCAGATCCACAGCCACTCACATGCCCATGGCGCGGCTTTGCATGAGCAAAGCCGGAGCGGCTTGTTAATCATGGTGGGCGATACCTTCCATAATTTTGTCGATGGCATCCTGATTGCGGCGGCCTTCATGCAGGATATTCGTTTGGGCATCATCACCGCGTTGGCCATTACGGCGCATGAGATTCCCCAGGAGGTGGGTGACTTCATGATTTTGCTGCACTCGGGGTATTCCAAGGCGCGGGCGCTCGCGTTTAATTTGCTCTCTAGCCTGGCCACCGTGGTGGGCGCTGTGCTGGCCTATATGGCGCTTGGCTACATGCAGGCGGCTATCCCTGTGTTTTTGTCTTTAGCCGCGGCAAGCATGATCTACGTTGCGGTAGCTGACTTGATTCCGGGCTTGCACAAGCGCACGGAAATCAAGGCGACGGTGCAGCAGATTTGCTTAATCAGCGGGGGGGTTGCGACAATTTTCCTGAGTCATTTGGCCATTGACCATTTCATGGGTTGATGCGGCGTTTGGCTTGCCCGTTTGCTTGCTGGCAAGCTGTTCAGCAGGCAGGTCTTCTTGCCTGCGCATGGCTTGATTCCTGCGCCGCTGTGGCGTGCCGAAAAGCCAGAGCAGTATGCCCAAAGGCAGGAGGCCGTAAAACGTGAAGGTGAGCACGCCTGCGGTGAAGTTAGGTTCGGTTGCTGCCATGAGCAGTGTGATATATAACCATCCGATGGCAATAATGTACATGCCGTGATTGTAATGAGTTTGGTTTGGATACACGCTTTCCATCTTCGCGATTTCTTGCCGGTCAGCGCGGCTTGACACCCGCTATGCTGCGTTGCAGAATGATTCGGCAGGTTTTATGCCATTTATTTTTTCCTCCCACTTATGCAAAGGTTATGTGATGTCGTCATCGGCTGAGTCGTTGTTTCAGGGGTTGCAAAAAACCCTGGCGGCATTGATGCAAGGCCAGGGGGGCGCGCAGGGCGGACTGCCTGCCGAGGCGCAGGCGGCAAGCCAGGCGTTGTTTCAAGCGTTGCAAGCCCAGCACCTGGCGCTCTGGCAGCAGATGCTCAATGCAGGCAAAGATCAGCCTGCGCCCGTGGTGGCAGAAGGCGTGGCGCGGGACAGGCGTTTTGCGCACCCGGCCTGGCAAGAGAGCCGCCTGCACGATTATTTGCGTCAGGCGTATTTGCTCAATGCCGATTACATACAGCACATGATTGCGCTTGCGCCAGAGGGCCATGAGAAAAACAGGCTGATGTTTTTCGCGCGGCAAGTGGTGGATGCTTTGGCGCCTTCAAACTTTATTGCGACCAACCCGGAGTTCATTCAGGCAGCGTTGGCTACCCAGGGCGAGAGCATCCGGCTGGGAATGCAAAACTTGATTGGCGACCTTGAAAAGGGGCGCATTTCAATGACAGATGAGTCGGTGTTTGAGGTGGGTAAAAATTTAGCCACGACACCGGGCGCGGTGGTGTATGAGAATGAAGTGATGCAGTTGATCCAATATGCGCCGCAAACCAAAAAAGTCGCCGCCCGCCCTTTGCTGATCGTGCCGCCCTGTATCAACAAGTTTTACATCCTTGATTTGCAGCCGGAAAATTCCTTGGTGCGTTACGCGGTAGAACAAGGCCAGACGGTTTTTTTGATTTCCTGGCGCAATGTCAGCGCCGATTTGGGGTCCCTTACCTGGGATGATTATCTGCTTCAAGGCCCGATCAAAGCCATTGAGGTGGTGCAAAAGATACGCAAGATGCCGCAGATCAATGCCCTCGGTTTTTGCGTGGGCGGCACGATTCTGGCTTCCGCCCTGGCTGTTCTTCGCGCGGGCGGGAGCGATCCCGTGGCTTCGCTCACCTTGCTCACGACGTTGCTGGATTTTTCGGACACCGGGGAGCTCGCGTGTTTTATTGACGAGCCATCGCTTGCCATGCGCGAGGCGACGATAGGACAGGGTGGTTTGCTGAGCGGACGCGATTTGTCGGCTGTTTTTTCCGCGCTGCGCGCGAATGATTTGGTCTGGCCTTATGTGGTCAATAATTACCTCAAAGGCATGAAGCCTGCGGCCTTTGATTTGCTGTACTGGAATTCGGATTCGACCAATTTGCCCGGGCCTTTTTTGGTCTGGTATCTGCGCCACATGTATCTTGAAAATAGTTTGCGTGAGCCCGGCAAGCTGACCATGTGCGGCCAACAGGTCGATTTGAAGCGGGTTGATATGCCGGTGTTTTTGCTTGCTTGCCGGGAGGACCACATCGTCCCGTGGAAAACATCCTATCTTGGACGCTCGCTTTTGGGGGGAGGGAGCGAGTTTGTCTTGGGCGCATCAGGCCATATTGCTGGCGTGATTAACCCGGCAGCGAAAAACAAGCGCAGTTATTGGGTGCACGATAGCCATGCCGAAAAGCGGGAAGATAAAAATATCCCGGCGGATGCTTGGCTCGCTTCTGCAAAAGAAGTTCAAGGCAGCTGGTGGCCGCGCTGGATGGCTTGGCTTAACGAGCGGGGCGGGAAACAGGTTGCCGCCCCGCGCCGTCTTGGCAGCGCCGACTTTTTTGAGATTGAGCCGGCGCCGGGGCGATATGTCAAAGAAAAGGCATAATGCGCATGTGCCATCCGCATGCGCCATTATTTGTCGGCAAGCTATTGGCCATGCAGACTCCATCCAGCGATTTGAAATGAAAGCGCTGGCATTGATCTACTTGTCATTGAGGCAGCACGCTAATTACGATTGACGTTGTTTTCTGGCAGAGGAGTGGGAAATGAAGAAAGTAGCCGTTGTTACGGGGGGCATGGGTGGCTTGGGGGAGGCGATTTGTATCAAGCTGGCCGCGCAAGCTTATCAGGTTGTCACCACCTATAGCCCGAGCAATACGCATGCGGAGGCTTGGTTGCGCGGGATGGGCGAGCAAGGTTACAGCTTTAAAGCCTACCCGTGTGATGTGAGTGATTTTGACTCGGCCAGGCAATGTATCGAACAAATTGCGGCAGAAGTCGGTTCGGTGGATGTGCTGGTGAATAACGCCGGGGTGACGCGCGACATGACTTTCAAGCGCATGACCAAGACGGATTGGGATGTGGTGATGCGCACCAATCTTGACTCAGTATTCAACATGACCAAACACGTCATGGATGGCATGATGGAGCGCAACTGGGGGCGGGTGATCAATATATCTTCAGTTAACGGCCAAAAAGGAGCCTTTGGGCAAACCAACTACGCAGCGGCTAAAGCCGGGATGCATGGCTTTACGAAATCCCTGGCGCTGGAAGTGGCGAAAAAAGGCGTGACAGTTAATACAATTTCGCCGGGTTACATTGGCACCAAAATGGTTATGGCCATTCCGCAGGAGGTTCTGGATAGCAAAATCCTGCCCCAACTGCCGGTTGGTCGCTTGGGCAGGCCTGAGGAAGTGGCGGGTTTGGTGGCTTATTTGGCGTCAGACGAGGCTGCGTTTGTGACTGGTGCGAATATTTCCATCAATGGCGGTCAGCATATGTATTAACGTGAAAGACTTGGGGCAAGTGCGCTGTGTAATCACCGGGCGCAGCGAGCCGGAAAGACGCCTCCCCGAGGGGGGCGGAGGGGCGGGCGGGTTCATTTTTCGCCCTTAGTGCAGCCCTCAGTGCAGCGAAGTGGATGGATTTCATGATTCGGGGCGGCCCATCGGCGCTATGTGCGTTAGCCTGGCGCCGTTTCAGCGTTATTCACGCGTTGTGGCATGGGTGCGGCGGGCTGGCTGGGGGTATCTTGCAGGATTTTCCCTGTTTTAATTTTGTCGTCAGATGTTTTTGTCTGGCTTTTGTCTGTGCAAGTTTCAGGAATTGGGGATGTTTTTATGGCAAAGCGGGTTGCATTGGTTACAGGCGCAATGGGCGGGTTGGGTACGGCGATTTGCAAGGCATTGGCACAAAGCGGGTTTACTGTGGCAGCTAATTGCCTGCCCAATTTTTCGCCCAAGGCCGAGTGGCTTTGCAAAATGCAGGCAGAAGGCGTTGATGTCGTTGTGGCTGAGGCCGATGTCACCGATTACGATGCTTGCGAGAAGATGGTTCGCCAGCTGGAAGCGACCGTGGGGCCGGTGGATGTGCTGGTGAATAATGCCGGCATTACGCGGGACGCGGTGTTCAAGAAGATGGACAGGGCACAGTGGGATGCGGTTTTATCAACCAACCTTGACTCGGTTTTCAATGTCACCCGCCAAGTCATTGGCGGGATGGCAGATCGCGGCTGGGGGCGGGTCATCAATATTTCGTCTGTCAATGGCATTAAAGGCCAGTTTGGCCAGGCGAATTATTCGGCCGCCAAGGCGGGAATTTTGGGCTTTACCAAGGCTGTTGCGGCTGAAGTAGCCCAAAAGGGCGTCACCGTGAATGCCATTGCGCCAGGCTATGTGGCGACCGATATGGTGATGGCGATCAAGCCAGCGGTGCGCGAGGGGATTGTGGCAAGCATCCCCATGGGGCGCTTGGGGCGGCCGGAAGAAATCGGCGGGTTATGCGCTTATCTGGCTTCTGACTTGGCTGGCTATATGACAGGTGCAACGTTGAACATCAACGGCGGCTTGCATTTTAGTTAATCACCTGTTGAGTGGATGCAAAAAGATGGTTTGTGATTATCCATTGCAGTTAAATCAAAACAAGGAGGAGCACCATGGTGGAGCCAAAGCGTAGTGAGTCGGGACGTACGATTAAAAAATATCCGAACCGCCGCTTGTATGACACGCAGACCAGCAGCTACATTACACTCGCTGATGTTAAAGCCCTGGTGCTGGCGCACGAAGAGTTTCTGGTCGTTGATGCAAAATCAGAGGAAGACCTGACCCGGGCCATTTTGTTGCAGATCATTCTGGAAGAAGAAGCGGGCGGTGCGCCGATGTTTTCTTCTGAAATGCTCTCCCAAATGATACGGTTTTACGGCAGCGCCATGCAGAGCATGATGGGGCGCTATCTGGATAGCAACATGAAGGCTTTCGTGGAGATGCAGGCCAAGCTGTCAGCCCAGGCTGTGCCGGGGTTCGGTGGGGCTTCCTTGGGTATGCCGGCACTGGGTTCGCCTGAAATGTGGAATCAGTTCTTGAATTTCCAGGGACCGGCGATGCAGAACATGATGAGCGCTTATGTTGAGCAATCGCAACAACTGTTCCAGCAAATGCAGGATCGCGTCAAAGAGCAGGCGAGAAAAATATTTCCTGACAACCTGGCACCCGACGAAGCCAAACCGGCCCGCGGTAAAAAGGCGACGTAAGATAAACCGGGCAGGAGGCCTTATCGGGTCAGTGACCCGTTGGGCCAAATCATTTTTTGTTTTCAGTTAAGTTAATTACCCAAGTAAATCCGTGATGAAAAAAAGCAAGATAAGCACGCCCTCCGTTGGTTTTGTTTCACTCGGCTGCCCCAAGGCGGCATCGGACGCGGAGCAGATATTGACTCGCCTGCGCGCGGAGGGCTACACCATTTCGGGCAGCTACCAAAAGGCTGACCTGGTGGTAGTGAATACCTGTGGTTTCATTGATGCGGCCGTTGAAGAGTCGCTGGATGCGATTGGCGAGGCGATGGCCGAGAATGGCAAGGTGATTGTCACGGGATGTCTGGGGGCGAAAAAGGACGCTGCGGGCAACGACATTGTGAGGACGGCCCACCCCAGTGTGCTGGCTGTGACAGGACCCCATGCCTTGCAGGAGGTGATGGAAGCCGTGCATGCGCATTTGCCGCCCTTGCATGATCCCTTTGTGGATTTGGTGCCAGCGCAAGGCATACGCCTCACGCCGGACCATTATGCCTATTTGAAAATTTCCGAAGGGTGCAACCATCGTTGCAGCTTTTGCATCATTCCTTCGCTACGCGGCGATCTGGTCTCGCGGCCGGTTGGCGACGTGCTGCGCGAAGCGGAAATCCTGGCGGAAGCGGGCGTGCGTGAGTTGCTGGTGATTTCGCAAGACACCAGCGCCTATGGCGTGGATACCAAATATCGCACGGGTTTTTGGGGTGGCCGGCCGGTCAAGACCAAGCTCTACGATTTATGTGAGCAGCTGGGTGAGTTGGGGCTTTGGGTGCGCTTGCACTATGTTTATCCCTATCCCAATGTGGATGATTTGATGCCGTTAATGGCCGAGGGCAAAATCTTGCCTTACCTGGACATTCCCTTCCAGCACGCCAGCCCGCGTATTTTGAAACTGATGAAACGGCCGGCTTCCGCTGAAAAAGTGCTGGAGCGCATTGCGGCCTGGCGCAGCATTGTGCCTGATTTGACCATACGCAGCACGTTTATCACCGGCTTTCCGGGCGAGACAGAGGCCGAGTTTAATGAACTGCTCGATTTTCTGGATGAAGCGCAACTGGACCGCGTGGGGGCGTTTGCCTACTCGCCGGTGGAGGGCGCGAGCGCCAACGAGTTGCCGGGTGCCTTGCCGGAGAGCGTGAGGGAAGCGCGCAAAGCCACCTTGCTGCGGCATCAGGAGGATATTTCCACCATGCGGCTGGAAAGAAAAATTGGTCGCCGCATCAAGGTGCTGGTGGATGAGATCGACGAAGACGGCGCCATTGCCCGTTCGGAAGGTGATGCGCCCGATATTGATGGCTTGGTCCATATCACTGATGGCCATGATTTGCCGGTGGGTGAATTTGCCGAAGTGACGGTGTTTGATTGCGACGTGCATGACTTGTACGCTACGCTGAAGTGATATGCGGATGCAATGGACGCTACGGCCAAATCCACACTGACAGCCACGCAAACCGCGCTCCTGGCTGAATTGCGCCGTATCGCCAGCGCCGACTATTTATGTATTGACGCAGCGGATATCGCGCCTTTTTGCACCGACTGGCGCGGCCGCTATACCGGCGAGCCGCTGTGCGTGGTGCAGCCTGCCAATACTGACGAGGTTGCAGCGGTGGTGCGCGCATGTGCCGCCGCGGGCGTACCCATGGTGCCGCAGGGCGGTAACACCGGGCTGTGCGGCGGGGCGACGCCCATGGGCGGGGAGGTGCTGATTAGTTTGCGCCGCTTGAACCGCATTCGTTCCGTGGATGCGGAGAACAACGCATTGACTGCCGAAGCCGGATGTACCCTGCATGCCGTGCAAGAGGCCGCTTGCGCGATTCATCGCTTGTTTCCGCTATCGTTAGCGTCCGAGGGCAGCGCGACCCTGGGCGGCAATTTGTCCACCAATGCCGGTGGCGTCCAGGTCTTGCGCTATGGCAATGCCCGGGAGCTCACGCTAGGCCTGGAAGTCGTTCTGCCTGACGGGCGGATCTGGAACGGTTTGCGCGCCTTGCGCAAAGACAATACCGGCTACGATTTAAAGCATTTGTTCATCGGCGCTGAGGGCACATTAGGCTTGATCACGGCGGCAACGGTTAAATTGTTTCCCCGTCCAGGCGCTGTGGCAACGGCCTGGGTTGCGGTGCCCGGCCCTGCGGCTGCGGTAGCCTTGCTGGGCTATTTGCGCGACCTGGTGGATGACGCGCTAACCGCGTTCGAGCTGATTGATCAAAATTCTCTTGCGTTGGTGTTGCGGCACATTCCGGGGACGCGTAATCCCTTGCGCACTGGTCACCCTGATGCCTGGCAGGTGCTGGTCGAGTTTTCAGGCCATGATGAACTCACTCAAAGATTGGAAAATGCCCTGCGCGGCGCGATAGAAAACGGGCAGGCGCTGGATGCTATTCTGGCTAAAAGTGAAGCGCAACGGCAAGCGCTGTGGGCATTACGCGAGCATATTTCCGCGGCGCAAAAAAATGAAGGTGTCTCGATCAAGCATGATATTGCGTTGCCTGTTTCCCGCATCGACGAATTTATTCGGCGCGCTAATATCGCCTTGAGGGGCCACTCGTCCGATATTCGCATCGTGTGCTTTGGGCATGTGGGGGACGGCAATCTGCATTACAACTTATCCAAAGTGGATAGCCAGTCGAATGAGAATTTCATCGCCCAGAGCCCGGTGCTCAACAAGATCGTGTATGATCTCGTCTCTGCCTTGGGCGGTTCCATTTCAGCGGAACATGGCTTGGGGCAGTTAAAGTGCCATGCGGTGTTGCAGTACAAAAGCCAGACAGAAATGGATTTAATGCGCGTTGTAAAAACAGCATTTGATCCACGCGGTTTGATGAACCCCGGCAAGTTATTGCCAGCTGTAAATTAAAGTTGATAAAGGCTTTACATGACATGCTGGTGTGCTTATAATGCAGCCTCTCTTGTGGGGGTATAGCTCAGCTGGGAGAGCGCTTGCATGGCATGCAAGAGGTCCGCGGTTCGATCCCGCGTATCTCCACCAACGATAAGTCCCTATCGTCTAGAGGCCTAGGACAACACCCTTTCACGGTGTGAACCGGGGTTCGAATCCCCGTGGGGACGCCA
>DILC01000055.1:0-5114 GCA_002424865.1 Rhodocyclaceae bacterium UBA5602
CCCATAGACAGCATTGATGCGATTTGATCATTTACACTAAGGCTTGATCAGCACTTTCATTGTGCCATCGGTTTTTTGAAAGAACGCAGCAAAGGCTTGATCGACATCCGGCAATGCAAATGTATGCGAGAAGTATTCTTCAGGCAGGCTGATCGCCTCGCCGAGGCGGTGGAGAAATACGTCGAAGCTGACGTCGAGCTTGGAACACGCCATCAGCATGCCACCGAATATCCCGGTTACGTCGGCATAGACCGTGAGCAGCGGCAACGCGATTATCAGCGCCAGCATCTTGGGCAGCACCAGCAATTCAGCCGACCCGACGCCGATGGCGCGCAAGGCATCGACTTCTTCGGTGACTTTCATCGTGCCGATCTGCGCCGCGTAAGCCGAGCCGGAGCGTCCCGCGACAATGATTGCGGTCAGCAGCGGCGAAAGCTCGCGCACCATCGAGAGCCCCACGAGATCGGCGATGAAGATGTTTGCGCCGAAGCGCTGTAACTGATCCGCACCTTGGTAGGAGATTACAACGCCCAACAGGAACGTCAGTAGGCCGACGATCGGCAATGCCTGGAAACCAGCAGTCTGTAGGTTGTAAAGAATCACGCGCCAGCGAATGCGGCGGAGTTGGGCAAGCGACCGTAGCAGCGCGAGCATGTTTTCCCCAATGAGCGAGAGCATGCCGGATATACCGCTCAGGCCGTGCCAAGTCTGCTGTCCAATATTCGCCAGCAGTCCGCGCTTGGTCGGAGCCACTTGTTCCGACATCACGGAACGCGATGCGATCAACTGCAACAAGCCCTTGAACTCTGGTCGCAAACCATGCATCGTGACATTTCGTCCCCGCTGCTCCAAAGCACGGATAGTCCGATGCAAGAGCCAGGCACCAACCGTATCCAATGTGGAAATTGCCGAGCCATCGATCACTAAGTTTCCCGTGGCGGTCCAGGAAGGACCTTCCAATTGCCTTTCGAGCTGAGCGACTCCATGCATTGTCCATGCACCGGCGCAGAGCACTTCGACGGCCCCTGTTTCTGACTCAGTATCCGGTTTGATCACCAGTTGGACAATTTGCTCGTCTGCCATTGTCTCGACAAATCCAGCGCTGGACAGTGCTCGCGCACGTTAGACGCAGTAGGGGAGTTCCGTCCATCGTTGGACGGAACTCCCGATATTGAGGAAAGCAGATCCGGTCAGCGCCTCGATTTGATGCGGTTGGCCGGGTGAAGACGAAAAATTTATGCCTGGAACCCGCTGTGTGGTTGAGTGGCTGGATTCAGCAGAGGTTTCGAAATCATGACGATTGCTCCTCGGTCAACTCATCAAGCCATCTGGCTGATGCTCTTGCGGAAATGGGCCAGGGCGGCGACGAAAAACACCGCCCCGATGATGGCCAGTGCAAGAATTTGCGGCCAGACCACATCAAATCCGGCGCCGCGGTAAAGGATGGCCTGGGCGGCGGCGACAAAATGCGTGGTGGGGGCCAGCTCCATCACGTTGCGCGCCAGCACCGGCATGCTTTCGCGCGGGGTGGAGCCGCCGGAGAGCATTTGCATCGGCAGCAGGATTAGCATCATCAAGAGACCAAACTGCGGCATGCTGCGCGCGAGTGTGCCCATGAAAATGCCCATCGAGGTGGTGACAAACAGGTGCAGGGTGGCCACGGCGAGGAATAGCGCCACCGAGCCTTCGATGGGCACTTTGAGCGCGCCCTGCACGATGAATTGCAGGGAAAGCGCCGTGGCCACGAGAACCACCAGACCCATGGCCCAGATCTTCCCCAGCATGATCTGGGCCGGGGTGACAGGCATCACCAGCAGGTGTTCGATGGTGCCATGCTCGCGCTCGCGGAGCAGCGCGGCGCCCGCCAGCACGATGGACAGCATGGTGACGTTGTTGATGATTTCCATCAGCGAGCCGAACCAGGATTTGGTCAGCGCCGGATTGAAACGCACGCGCAGGGCCAAGTCCACCGGTGGCGCACTGCCGCCGCGGTAGCGCTGGACGAATTCGTTGATTTCGCCCATCACGATCTGCTGGATGTAGCCGCTGCCGGTAAAGGCCTGGCTCATGCGGGTGGCGTCCACGTTGAGCTGGATGGCGGGCGCGCGTCCGGCCAGCACGTCGCGCTGGAAGTTCGGCGGGATGTTGAGTGAAAAGGTGTATAGGCCATCGTCAAGGCCGACATCGACTTCGGACAGCGTGACCTGTTGCGGCGGCATGAATTGCGGCGGATGCAGCGCCGAGGTGATGCGTGCCGACAGCGGCGAGCCGTCTTCATCGACAATGGCGATCGGCACTTTGCTCAACTGATCCGGCATGCCTGTGGCGGCGACATAGACCTGAAAGCTGAAGCTATAAACGATCAATACCAGCATGATCGGGTCGCGCCGCAGGCTCCACAACTCCTTGATGCCCAGGCGATAAATGTTGGCGATAAAACTCGCGTTCATGGGCTCATTTCTCCTGTTTTTTCAACAGGGCGACCGACAGGAAAAGAATGACCAGCGCCGCCAGCGCCATCGGCGTGAAGGTGGATTGCAGGTCGGCGAATCCAAGCGCCTTGTTGAACACGCCACGGCTGATGGTGATGTAGTAAGTGGCCGGGTAAATCTGCCCGATCAGCCTGCCCGCGCCTTCCAGCGACGAAACCGGGTTGATTAGGCCGGAGAACTGGATGGCTGGCAGCATGGAGCCGACCATGGCAAAGAACATGGCCGCAATCTGGCTGCGCGTAAAGATGGAGGCGAACAGGCCGAAGCCGGTCGAAAAACCAACGAAGATCAAGGATGCCAGCACTAAGGTCATGAAGTTGCCCTTGACCGGCACGTCGAACAGGGCCACGGCCAGCACCGTCATCAGCAGGAAGTTGAGCATCGCCAGAATGATGTAAGGCAGCTGCTTGCCGATCAGGAATTCGCTGCGTGTCACAGGTGTCACATACAGATTGATGATCGAGCCCAGTTCCTTTTCGCGCACCACCGAGAGTGCAGTCAGCATGGCGGGAATCATCAGCAGCAAAATGGGGATCACCGCCGGCACCATGGCCGGCAGGCTCTTCACATCGGGGTTGTAGCGAAAGCGTGTCTCGATGGTGGCCGCACCGCGTGACAAATCCTGGCCGAACTGGGTTTTCGCCACCTCCAGCAACCAGCTCTGGTGCATGCCCTGCACATAGCCTTCGACGGTTTCGGCGCGCTGCGGCATGGCGCCATCAATCCAGGCGCCGATCTGCACCGGGACGCCGCGCTGCACGTCGCGCGCAAAACCGGGCGGGATTTCGATGGCCAGCGAGAGTTCGCCATCGCGCATGCGCCGGTCCAGATCGGCATAATCGGTAATCGGTGGGTGTTCGATAAAGTAACGCGAACCGGAGAGGTTCAAGGTGTAATTCTGGCTCAGCGTGGTCTGGTCGCGGTCGAGCACGGCGTAGGAGAGGTCATTCACATCCATCGTGATGCCGTAGCCCATGATCAGCATCAGGATCAGGCTGCCGAACAGCGCCATCACCAGGCGCACGGGGTCATGGCGCAATTCGAGTGTTTCGCGCAGCGAATACGCGAAGGCACGCGCAAAGCTGAACAGGCGGCGGCGTGCGTGCCGATGCGGGGCCGATCGCGCCGGAGCCTGCGCAATACCGGCCGCACTTGGCGCACTTGGCACACTTGGCGCACCAGGTTCCGCCGTATCGCCAATGCCAGATTGCGTCCCTTCGGGAGCTTTTGCGCTGTCCGGATCAGCATCCTTCAAGTAGGCAATGAAGGCTTCTTCCAGGTCTTTTGCGCCACGCTGCTTGACAATTTCCGCCGGCGTATCGCTGGCCAGGACCTTGCCGTCATTCATCAGCGAAATGCGGTCGCAGCGCGCGGCTTCGTTCATGAAATGGGTCGAGATGAAGATCGTCACCTTGTCATTGCGCGACAGGTCGATCAGAAACTGCCAGAAGGCATCGCGCGCCACCGGATCGACGCCCGAGGTCGGCTCGTCCAGGATCAAGAGTTCCGGCGCATGCACCAGTGCTACCGCCAGCGACAGGCGCTGGCGCATGCCTAGCGGCAAATTGTCCGGCAGGGCATTCGGCGCGCCATCCAGCCCGAAGCGCGCCATCAGTTCCTTGACCCGTACCGGAATATCCGCCTTCGGCACGCTGAACAGGCGCGCATGCAAAATCAGGTTTTGCTCGACACTGAGCTCGGAATACAGCGAAAACGCCTGCGACATGTAGCCGACGCGCCGTCGCGTGGCGATGTCATGGGCATTGACTTTATGTCCGAACAGCAAGGCCTCGCCCTCGCTCGGCGGCAGCAGGCCGGTGAGCATTTTCATGGTGGTGGTCTTACCGCAGCCGTTGGAGCCGAGGAAGCCGAAAATCTCGCCGCGATGGATGCGAAAACTCACCTGATCGACGGCTGTGAAGTCGCCAAAGCGCATGCTCAGGCCATGCGCTTCGATGGCGAAATCCTCGCCATCGGCAAACGGCGGCACCACGATCGACTGGTGCCCGCGCTTTTTTTCTTCCGGCAGCAGGGCGATGAAGGCGGCTTCCAGCGTTTCGGTGCCGGTGCGCTCATGCAGTTCCCTAGGCGCGCCGGTGGCGAGAATCCTGCCCGCATCCATCGCCACCAGCCAGTCGAAGCGCTCGGCTTCTTCCATGTAGGCGGTGGCGACTATCACGCTCATGCCCGGGCGATCCTGGCGGATATGCTCGATCAGCGCCCAGAACTGCGTGCGCGCCAGCGGATCGACGCCGGTGGTGGGCTCATCCAGGATCAATAAATCCGGGTCGTGGATCAACGCGCAGCACAAGCCGAGTTTCTGCTTCATGCCGCCGGAGAGCTTGCCCGCCGGGCGGGCAAGAAAAGGGTAAAGCCCCGTCGCCCGGGTCAGCTCGTCGATGCGGCGGCGGCGTTCTGCGGCATCGTGGCCGAACAGGCGGCCGAAGAACTGCAGGTTGTCCTCGACCGACAGGGCAGGATAAAGATTCTTGCCCAGGCCTTGCGGCATGTAGGCAATGGCCTGACAAACCCGGCCGCGGTGGCGTCCAGAGCGCATGTCGCCGCCGAGCACGTGCACCTCGCCCTGCTGCACGATGCGGGTGCCGGCAATCAGGGCCAGCA